>NZ_JBEOYR010000001.1:0-197870 GCF_040297165.1 Streptomyces sp. NPDC001851
CCGGCCACCAACTCACCACCCGAGGAACCGACCACCACAGCCCGGTCCTCCAAAGCCGCCCGCCCCGCCAGCGACCACCCCACATCCACCGGCGACACACCCTCGCCCACACGGGACAGCAACCGCTCGGCCTGCGCCCGCAGCGCCCCTTCCCCACGCCCGGACACCACCCACGGCACCACCGAAGGCACCGACCCCGAGACCCCCGGAACCTCCGGAGCCTCCGGAGCCTCCTCCACGATCACATGCGCGTTGGTCCCGCCCATTCCGAAGGACGACACACCCGCAACGAGCGAATCGGCTTCCCGGGGCCAGGTTCCCAGCTCTGTCTGCACCTGTAGCTGGAGCGAATCCAGTGGGATGTCAGCCGGGGGTTCCGTGAAGTTGAGGCTTGCCGGAACAAGCCTGTGCCTGATCGACAGAACGGCCTTTATGAGACCGGCGACACCGGCCGCGCCTTCCAGGTGTCCGAGATTCGTCTTCACCGATCCGACGCGCAGCGGATTACCGTTCGGGCGCTTCCGGCAGAAAGCGGCGCCAAGTGCCGCCGCTTCGATCCGGTCGCCCACACGTGTGCCGGTTCCGTGAAGTTCGACATACTGAACAGCGGCGGGGTCAATGCCGGCGCGTGTGCATGCGAGGCCGATGACTTCTTCTTGTGCCGCCTGGTGCGGCACGGTGAGTCCCGGTCCGCCTCCGTCGTTGTTCACCGCGCTGCCGCGAATGACACAAAGGACGCGGTCCCCGTCGGCGAGGGCGTCGGAGAGTCGCTTGAGAACGACGATTCCGCCGCCCTCTCCGCGGACGTATCCGTTGGCCTGCGCGTCGAAGGTCCGGCACTGTCCGTCGGGGGAAAGTCCGCCGAACTTCTCCGAGCGTTCGGCGCTCTCGGGGGCGAGGGCGAGGTTGACCCCGCCGGCCAGGGCGAGGGTGCACTCTCCGGTACGCAGCGCCTGGGCGGCCTGGTGCACGGCGACGAGGGAGGAGGACTGGCCGGTGTCGACGGTGATGCTGGGTCCGCGCAGGCCAAGGGCGTAGGAGACGCGATTGGCGATGATGCTGCGAGCCAGGCCGGTCATGGCGTACTGGCCGACGGCGGCGGGCGCCTGGCGGTGGGTGAGCATCGCGTAGTCGTCCCACATGGCGCCGACGAACACGCCGGTCGAGCGGCCTTGAAGGCTCGGCGGAGCGATGCCGGAATCCTCCAGCGCTTCCCATGCCAATTCCAGTGCGAGGCGCTGCTGCGGGTCCATCGCGGCGGCCTCGCGCGGGGAAACTCCGAAGAAACCAGGATCGAATTCTTCGACTCGTTCCAGCTTCCCGGGAACGACGGAACGCCCTTCCCGCAACAACTCCCAGAATTCGGCTGAACTGGACACGCCCGGAAAACGGCAAGAAGTGCCGATGATGGCGATGTAATCATCAGTTAAGGCGCGCATGTCGACCGACATACTGTGAAGATCCCCCGTCTGGCATGGAAAGCGGACATTGCACCCGCCGCCACCTTCCCCGGAGGGCGACCGCGCACTCCGGGTACGGCGACTTCCTGCAAGTCGATCGCACCCTAACCCGCTGACGCGATCCGACGTCAAGAAAATTCTGGCTGAAACAAGGTGCTCACCGACGGATGCTTCCGCCTCTCCGGCGGCGTGATCAGGCCATCGTCGTGACGGGCGACCGCACCGCTTCACCTGCGAACTGTGGTGCATCTCACGCCTGAGTGCGGCGGGGCCGGCTGGCATTGCAGTTCACTCCAATGGAACGCGCGCCTGACTGTCCTTCCCCTGCCTCGGACCGCGTGTTAGGTTGCAGTGAACGATCAAGGGGGAAGTCCTGGTGCGTCGGTGACTCTACGTCACCAGGCTGGCTCGTTAGCCGAGTTGTGGACGGCGCGGGTCCCAGGGGGTCTCGGCCGCCCTGGAGCGCGGCCCGTTTCCGGAGCCTCTCCCTCCAGGTGAACATCCGTCCCGTTTCCCGTACTTGCGCAGAAAGCCCATTGCCGTCCGCCGCCCGCCGGTGACGACCGCGACCGTGGCCCGCGCACATGAGCATGCCCCCGTCCCTGACAGCCGTAGCGAGCCGGCCCGGTGAGCGTGAAGGAGTGTGTCCGGCACGATGAGTGAACCAACAGCCCGTCAAGTCGCCATCGTGGGTGCGGGGGTGATGGGTTCGGGGATCGCTGCCCTGGTACTCGGACACGGCATCCCCGTCGTCCTGGTCGACGTCGACGACACGACGCTGAGCGCGGCCCGCACCAGGATCGGGCAGCAGCTGCGGCACGCCCAGCTCATGGGCGCGCTGCCCGCGGACACGGCGCCCGGCGAGCTGACGACCAGCGTGTCCCTGGCCGACGTCGCGGACGCGACCGCGGTGATCGAGGCGATCGTGGAGCTGCCGGCGGAGAAGGCCAAGGTGCTGGCCGAGGTCTCGGCGGCCGTACGGCCCGGGACGCCGCTGATCTCCAACACGTCCGGCATCCCCATCGCCGAGCTGGCCGGGGCGGTGGACCGGCCCGCGGAACTGCTCGGCACGCACTTCATGAACCCGTCGTACCTGATCAAGATGGTCGAGGTCAGCCGGGGTCCGCAGACCGGTGACGCCGCCGTGGCGGCCGTGGTCGAGCTGCTGTCCGCGCTGAACCGCAAGGCGGTCATCGTGCGGGACGCGCCGGGCTTCGTCACGAGCCGACTGCTGCATCCGATGATCAACGCCGCGGCGCGGATCGTCGGCGAGGGCACCGCGACGGCGGAGGCGGTGGACGAGCTGATGGAGGGCTGCCTCGGGCACCCGACCGGCCCGCTGCGCACCGCCGACCTGATCGGCCTGGACAACCTGGCCGACTCCCTCCAGGTTCTCTACGAACGCACCGGCGACCCCTCCTGCAAGCCCGCCGGCCTGCTGCTGGAGAAGGTCCGCCAGGGTGACCTCGGCCGCAAGTCCGGCCGTGGCTTCTACGCGTACTGAGACCGCGCTGAGACCCGCGCTGAGAGCTGATGCCGCGCCGAGACACGCGCGCTGAGAGCCGAAGACCCCCCTGAAAGTCACTCTGAAAGCCGAAAGGTGTTGCGGTGAGCACTGAACAGACCCCGCAGGGCGCCGAGTTGAACGCCGAATCCGTCGAGCGGGAGCTGCTGGGCTTCCTGGAGGCCAAGACCCGGACGTCGCTGACGCCGGACCAGGACATGTTCGCCTCCGGCCTGGTGTCCTCCATGTTCGCCATGGAGCTGGTCGTCCACCTCGAACAGACCTACCAGGTCGCCATCGTGGGCGCGGATCTCAAGCTGGACAACTTCCGGACCGTGCAGCGGATGACGGAGCTGGTGCTGCGGCTGCGGGCCGCGTCGGCCGCGGTCGGCCATGCCTGACCGGCACGTCGGCGATCCCGCTCCCGACGACCGGCTCACCGAGGGGTTCGCTCTCCTCGACTCCCTCGTCGACGGGCGGGCCGAGCAGTGGGATCTGTCCGGCGAGATCCCCCTGGAGGTGCTGCGCACCGCCGGGGAGAAGGGTCTGCTGTGCGCGCAGGTCGCCGGTGAGCTGGGCGGACTCGGCCTCAGCAGCCGGGACAACGGTGAGCTGACGGCGTACGCGGGCAGCCTGTGCAGCTCGCTGCGGAGTGTGATGACCTCGCAGGGCATGGCGGCCTGGACGATCCAGCGGCTGGCCAACCCCGACCAGTCGGCCGCGCTGCTGCCGGAGCTGGTCGGCGGCCGGCTGGCCGCGGTCGGTTTCAGCGAGAGTGGCGCCGGCTCGGACGTGACCGCCATGACCACCACGATCGAGGTGTCGGGTGACTCCGTCGTGGTCACCGGCCACAAGGTGTGGATGACCGCCGCCCACTACGCCGATCTGCTGGTCGTGTTCGGGCAGTGCGAGGGCGGCGCGGCGGTCGTCGTGGTGCCCGCCTCGGCTCCCGGCGTGCACGTGGAGCGGGTCGCCGACCCGCTGGGCTGCCGTGCGGCCGGGCATGCGAACGTGCGTTTCGACTCGGTGCGGCTGCCGCTGTCCAGCCTGCTCGGCACGCCGGGCATGCCGCTGCCGTTGCTGGTCACCACCGCCCTCGCCTACGGCCGTATCTCCGTGGCCTGGGGGTGTGTGGGCATCCTGCGCGCCTGCCGGAACGCCGCGGCGCGGCACGCCGCCTCGCGGGTGCAGTCCGGCAAGCCGCTGCACGAGCACCAGCTGGTGGCGGGGCACCTCGCCGACCTGTACGCGGCCGAGCAGGTCGCGGCCCAGGCGTGCGCGCATGCCAGCGCCTGCTGGGACGCCGGTTCCCCGGACCAGGTCGTGGCGACCGTGCTGGCCAAGCACGTCAGTGCCGGGCACGCGGCCCGCGGTGCCGCGGCGGCCGTGCAGGTGCTGGCCTCGGCCGGGGCGCGGGACGGTCATGTCGTGGCACGCGCGTACCGGGACGCGAAGCTGATGGAGATCATCGAAGGCAGCAACGAAATCTGCCAGTTGATTCTGGCGCAGCACGCCGTGGCGACGGCGCAGTGACCATCCTGGAGGATCTGCATGTCTGAAGCGCCGACCACGGTGAAGTGCCTGGTCTGGGACCTGGACAACACGCTCTGGCAGGGCACGCTGTCGGAGGGCGACGCGGTACGGCCGCTCGACGGGGTGCGGGAGCTGATCATCGAGCTGGACTCCCGGGGCATTCTGCAGTCGGTGGCCAGCAAGAACGACCACGACCTGGCCTGGGCCAAGCTGGAGGAGCTGGGGCTCGCGGAGTACTTCGTGCTGCCGCGGATCGGGTGGGGTCCGAAGTCTGACTCGGTGCGGGACATCGCGGAGCGGCTGAAGTTCGCGCACGGCACCGTCGCGTTCGTGGACGACCAGCCCGCCGAACGGGCCGAGGTCTCCTTCCATCTGCCGGAGGTCCGCTGCTACGCCGCCGACCAGTTGCCGGCGCTGGCGAACCTGCCGGAGTTCAGTCCGCGGAACGTCACCGTGGATGCGCGGCGGCGCCGCCAGATGTACCAGGCCGGCTTCCGGCGTGAGGAGGAGCAGGCCGCTTTCCGCGGGCCGACCGAGGAGTTCCTGCGCTCGCTGGAGCTGGAGATGCGCATCGGCCGGGCGACCGAGGAGCAGCTGTCGCGCGTGGAGGAGCTCACGCTGCGCACCAGTCAGATGAACGCGACCGGCGTGCACTACTCCGACGCGGCGCTGCGCGAGCTGCTGGCCGATCCCGGGCACGAGGTGCTGGTGACGACCATGGCCGACCGTTTCGGTCCGCACGGCGCGGTCGGGGTGATGCTCCTGCGGACGCGGCCGGATGTCTGGCACATCAAGTTGCTGGCGACGTCCTGCCGGGTGGTGTCGTTCGGGGCGGGTGCGGCGATCCTGAACTGGCTGATCGACCAGGCCGCCCGGGCGGGTGCCCACCTGGTGGCCGACTTCCGGCCCACGGAGCGCAACCGCATGATGGAGATCGCCTACCGGTTCGCCGGTCTCGGCGAGGAGCCCTGTGCGTGCCAGGACGCGTTGCCCGACGCGGGAGCGGAGGATCCGCGTCGGCTGCACCTGGTGCCGGCGCCTCGTGAGCCGCACGCGACGATCCGGATCAGCGCACCGGACCTGGCTGCGGACCACCGTGTGGCCACTGCGGGTCCGGTGCACTGACCGGCGTGCTCAGCATGCCTTCTTGCGCACCAGGGTGATGCCATCGGCCATCGGGAGGAGTGATATCTCCACCCGGTGGTCGTCGCGCAGGAAGGAATTCAGCTCGCGGATCGCGACCGTGTCGGGATCCTGGGCTTCCGGGTCGATGACCCGGCCGAAGAAGAGGGTGTTGTCGAGGACGACGAGTCCGCCCGGCCGTACCAGTTCGAGCGACAATTCGTAATAGCGACGGTAATTCGCCTTGTCCGCGTCGACGAAGGCGAAGTCAAAGGTGCCCGCTTTTCCTTCGCCGAGCAGGCCGGCAAGGGTTTCGGCGGCATTCCCGATACGGACGTCGATACGGTCCGACACACCCGCCTTCGTCCAGTACTCCTGGGCGATGCCGGGCCACTTGTCGCTGATGTCGCAGGTGAGCACGCGTCCGCCGGGCGCGAGGCTGCGGGCCATGCACAGGGTGCTGTACCCGGTGAAGGTGCCGATCTCCAGCACCTGACGGGCGCCCGTCAGGCCGACCAGGAAACCGAGCAACTGCCCTTCCTCGGCCATGACCTGCATGGCCTGCCCCATGGGCAGTTCACCGGTCAGCTCCCGCAGGCCGTGCAATATTTCGTCGTCCCGCAGGGAGACGTCACGCACATAGGACAGCAATTCCGGGGAGGACATGATTTGAGTAGCCACCGCCTCAACATAGTGGCGGCGCATAATGTCACGCAAGGGCGCCAAAGCGAACCCTGGAATTAAATTCCCGTGCCCTGTGTCAGCGCGGCGAACCCCGGAAGCGGGACCGGGCGCCGATGGCGGTCGCTCCGTTGGCCGAGGGCGCGCCGGCCGCGACCGGCGTGTTGCGGTCCTCGGCCTCATGTCCGTCACAGCCCCTGCCGGCCGCCGCGGTCCCGCCCGCCGGGGCGGACAGGGCCGCCGACGACGCGGCCGGCGCGACGGCCCGGCGACGGCGGTAGCGCGGCGGCACGAAGGCCTCCGCCCAGCGCGGGGCCCGCGGGGTGAAGCGCGGCAGCAGCAGCAGGACCAGGCCCACCGCGCTGAGGAACACCACGCCGAGCACGATCCACATCGACGCGGAGTTGACCGAGTACGCCAGCGTGCCGAAGGCGATCAGGGCCGACCAGAAGTACATGATCAGCACGGCCCGGCTGTGCGAGTGGCCGATCTCCAGCAGGCGGTGGTGGAGGTGGCCCCGGTCGGCGGCGAACGGGGACTGTCCGCGCCAGGTGCGGCGGACGATCGCGAGGACCAGGTCGGCGGTGGGCACCGCGATGATCGTCAGCGGGAGCAGCAGCGGGATGTAGACCGGCACGGTCTGGTGCACCGCCGCCTTCTCCGAACCCGCGTACAGGTTCAGCGCGTCCGGGTCGAGCTGGCCGGTGATGGAGATCGCGCCGGCCGCCAGCACCAGGCCGATCAGCATCGAGCCGGAGTCGCCCATGAAGATCCGCGCGGGATGCATGTTGTGCGGCAGGAAGCCCAGGCACATCCCCATCAGGATCGCCGCGAAGAGCGTGGCGGGGGCGGCGGCCTCGATGCCGTACGACACCCAGACGCGGTAGGCATAGAGGAAGAACGCGGCCGCCGCGATGCAGACCATGCCGGCCGCGAGGCCGTCCAGGCCGTCCACGAAGTTCACCGCGTTGATCGTGATGACGACGAGCGCGACGGTCAGCAGCGTGCCCTGCCACTGGGTCAGCGCGACATTGCCGACGCCGGGGATGGGCAGCCACAGGATCGTCAGACCCTGGACGACCATCACACCCGCGGCGATCATCTGGCCGCCCAGCTTGATCAGCGCGTCGATCTCGAACTTGTCGTCCAGGACCCCGATCAGCCAGATCAGGGCCGCGCCGGAGAGCAGGGCCCGCGGCTCGTTCGACTTCGCGAAGACCTCGTTGAGGTTGGTCAGGTGGTCGGCGACCAGCAGGCCCGCGCACAGCCCGAAGAACATGGCGATCCCGCCGAGGCGCGGAGTGGGCTCCCGGTGCACGTCCCGGGCTCTGATCTCCGGCATCGCTCCGGCCACGATCGCGAACTTCCGTACCGGCCCCGTCAGCAGATACGTCACCGCAGCTGTTGTGCAGAGCGTCAGCAGGTATTCACGCACGGGCTTCCCCACAGGTCTCGCTGGCCATCACAGACCCACACCCTAGCGATGGATGCATATAAGTGAGGACTTCCGGGTAACGAAGACAGTTGCACGACCGGCCGTGCTTCGGTGCCGTCAGCCTGGATACGGCGGAAACTGGCCGGTGAGGGCGCGCACCTCCTCCCGCGCCGCGGCCGGTGCCGTCTCCCCGCGCAGCACGTCCGCCATCAGCGCCGCGATCCGCACCATCTCCGGCTCCCCCATGCCCTGGGTGGTCACCGCGGCCGTCCCCAGCCGCAGGCCGCGCCCGTCGCCGTGCGGCAGCGCACAGCAGTCCAGGACGATCCCGGCGGCGGCGAGCCGGCCGCGTGCGGTGCGGCCGTCCACGCCCAGCGGGGCCGGATCGACGGTGATCAGGTGGGTGTCCGTGCCTCCCGTGGTGACGGCGAGGCCCTCGGCGGCCAGGTGACCGGCCAGCACCCGGGCATTGGCGACCACCTGACGGGCGTACGCGGCGAACGCCGGGGTCGCCGCCTCGCCGAACGCGACGGCCTTCGCGGCGATCGTGTGCATCTGCGCACCGCCCTGGGTGAAGGGGAAGACGGCGCGGTCGACGCGCTCGGCCAGCTCGCTCCCGCACAGGATCATCCCGCCGCGCGGGCCGCGCAGCACCTTGTGGGTGGTCGCGCACACGATGTCGGCGTACGGCACCGGGTTCGGCGCCACTCCCCCGGCGACCAGCCCGATCGGATGCGCGGCGTCCGCGATCAGGTAGGCCCCGACCTCGTCGGCGACCTCGCGGAAGAAGGCGTGGTCGAAGTGCCGGGGGTACGCGATGGACCCGCACACGATCGCCTTGGGCCGGTGGTTGCGGGCCAGGTGCCGCACCTGGTCGTGGTCGACGAGCCCGGTCTCGGCGTCCACCCCGTACCCCACGAAGTCGAACCAGCGCCCGGAGAAGTTCGCGGGCGAGCCGTGCGTGAGGTGGCCGCCGTACGGCAGGCCGAGGGCGAGGACGGTGTCTCCGGGGCGCAGCAGGGCGGCGTAGGCGGCCAGGACGGCCGAGGAGCCCGAGTGCGGCTGGACGTTGGCGTGGTCGGCGCCGAAGAGCTCCCTGGCCCGGTCGATGGCGGCGCGTTCGGCCACGTCGACGAGCTCGCAGCCGCCGTGGTGCCGGGCGCCGGGGTAGCCCTCGGCGTACTTGTTGGCGAGGGGCGAGCCGAGGGCGGCCAGCACGGCCGGCGAGCAGAAGTTCTCGGCGGCGATCAGCTGCAGGGTGGTCGATTGCCGGTCGAGTTCCGCGAGCAGGATCTCGGCCATCGCCGGGTCCTGCCGCCGCAGGACGTCGGTCTCAAGGGTATGGGTGACCGACATGGCGGGCTCCCGGGCGGTCGACGGTGACGTAACCCCAATGTAGGGCGGGGCCGCGCCGGGCGCGCGCCGCCGCGGCCGGTCGTTGCTACGCCCGCGCCGCGACACCCGTCAGCGCCGTCACCACAGGGTCCAGCGCCTGGTGTATCTCGTCGCCGACGGAGCGGAAGAACGTCAGCGGGGCGCCGTAGGGGTCGTACACCTCGTCCGCCTCCGCATTGGGCGCGAGCAGCCACCCGCGCAGTGCGGCGGCCGCCCGCACCAGTGCACGGGCGCGCAGGACCACCCCGTCCTCCAGCGGCGGCAGCGTGGCCGGGTCTATCGCCCGGACCAGGCGGGTGAACTCCTTCAGGGTGAAGGTACGCAGGCCCGCCGAGTGTCCCATCGAGATCACCTGCGCCCGGTGGTCACGTGTGGCCGTCAGCACCAGGTCGGCCTTGATCACATGCTCGTCGAGAAGCTCCCGGCCGAAGAAGCCCGAGGTGTCCGCGCCGAACTCGGCCAGCACCGCCTCCGCGTTGGCCTCCATCGGGGCGCCCTCGTGGCCCCAGGTGCCCGCGCTCTCCACGATCAGCCCGCCGCCGAGCACACCGAGCCGCTCCGCGACGAAATGCCGGGTCAGCCGCTCGGTGATGGGCGAGCGGCACACATTGCCGGTGCTGACGTGGAGGATGCGGAAGGTGTCGCGCGGGAGCCCGACGAACGTCGTCGTGACCTCCGCGGCACGCTCCCCGATGCCTATGCCACGCCCCGCGTCAGGGGCCGTCAATTCGCCACCTCAAGGTCGGGTACGACCTTCCGCAGCTCCTCCGGCGACAGCGCGCCCTCGCGCAGCAGCACCGGTACCCGGCCGGTGACGTCGACGATGGAGGAGGGGACGTTGCCGGGGGTCGGGCCGCCGTCCAGGTAGACGGAGACGGAGTCGCCGAGCATCTCCTGCGCGGCGTCGCAGTCCTCCGGCGCCGGGTGCCCGGTGAGGTTGGCGGAGGACACGGCCATCGGGCCGACCTCGGTCAGCAGCTCGATCGCGACGGGGTGCAGGGGCATGCGGACGGCCACCGTGCCGCGGGTGTCGCCGAGGTCCCACTGCAGGGACGGCTGGTGCTTGGCGACCAGCGTCAGGGCGCCCGGCCAGAACGCGTCGACCAGTTCCCAGGCCAGCTCGGAGAAGTCCGTGACGAGGCCGTGCAGGGTGTTCGGGGAGCCGATGAGGACGGGGGTGGGCATGTTGCGGCCCCGGCCCTTGGCGGCGAGCAGGTCGGCGACCGCCTCCGAGGAGAAGGCGTCGGCGCCGATGCCGTACACCGTGTCGGTCGGCAGCACCACCAGCTCGCCCCGGCGGACGGCGGACGCGGCCTCGCGCAGACCCGTCGCGCGGTCGGTCGCGTCGTTGGTGTCGTATCGCCGTGCCATCTAGCGGGCCTCCTCGTACACGTACTGCGGTTTCGAAGTCATGGGGGTGGTCACGGCAGCGCCTTGCGGGCGGTCGCGAACCGGGGGCGGTTGTTGAGGTCGGGGTGGTCGGCCGCGTCGGCCCAGCCCCGCTCCTCGGTGAAGATCCAGGGCACCTGGCCGCCCTGGGTGTCGGCGTGCTCGATCACGACGACCCCGCCGGGGCGCAGCAGCCGGTGCGCGGTGCGTTCCAGGCCCCGGATCAGGTCGAGGCCGTCCTCGCCGGAGAACAACGCCAGCTCCGGGTCGTAGTCACGGGCCTCGGGGGCGACGTACTCCCACTCGGTGAGCGGGATGTACGGCGGGTTGGAGATGACCAGGTCGACCTGCCCGTCGAGGTCGGGGAAGGCCGTCAGGGCGTCGCCCTGGCGCAGGTCGACCCTGGACCCCGCCACGTTCTTCCGCGTCCACACCAGGGCGTCCTCGGACAGCTCCACGGCGTGCACGCGCGAGCGCGGGACCTCCTGGGCGAGGGCCAGCGCGATGGCGCCGGAGCCGGTGCACAGGTCGACGATGCACGGCTCGACGACGTCCATGGCGCGTACGGCGTCTATGGCCCAGCCGACCACGGACTCGGTCTCCGGCCGCGGCACGAAGACACCCGGCCCGACCTGGAGCTCCAGGTAGCGGAAGTAGGCCCGGCCGGTGATGTGCTGCAGCGGCTCGCGCTGCTCGCGCCGGGCGATGACCTCCCAGTACCGGGCGTCGAAGTCCGCGTCCTTCACGGAGTGCAGTTCGCCGCGCTTCACGCCGTGCACGAACGCGGCGAGCTCCTCCGCGTCGGTGCGCGGCGAGGGCACGCCGGCGTCGGCCAGCCGCTGGGTGGCCTGGGCCACCTCCGCGAGCAGCAGGTTCACGCGAGTCCTCCGTGTCGTACTCGTACTTGCGCTCGTACGTGCGTACGTGTCTTACGCGGCGGCGAGCTTCGCCGCCGAGTCGGCGTCGACGCAGGCCTGGATGACCGCGTCGAGGTCACCGTCCAGGACCTGGTCCAGGTTGTAGGCCTTGAAGCCGACACGGTGGTCCGAGATGCGGTTCTCCGGGAAGTTGTAGGTGCGGATCTTCTCGGAGCGGTCGACCGTGCGGACCTGGCTGCGGCGGGCGTCGGCGGCCTCCCGCTCGGCCTCCTCCTGCGCCATGGCGAGCAGCCTGGAGCGCAGGATACGCAGAGCCTGCTCCTTGTTCTGCAGCTGGCTCTTCTCGTTCTGGCAGGAGGCGACGACCCCGGTCGGCAGGTGCGTGATGCGTACCGCGGAGTCGGTGGTGTTGACGGACTGGCCGCCCGGGCCGGAGGACCGGTAGACGTCGATCCGCAGGTCGTTCGGGTTGATCTCCACGTCCACCTCCTCGGCCTCGGGGGTCACGAGGACACCGGCGGCGGAGGTGTGGATACGGCCCTGGGACTCGGTGGCCGGCACGCGCTGCACGCGGTGCACACCGCCCTCGTACTTCAGCCGCGCCCACACGCCCTGCCCGGGTTCGAGCTGACCGCGGGCCTTCACCGCGACCTGGACGTCCTTGTAGCCGCCCAGCTCGGACTCGGTGGCGTCGATGATCTCGGTCTTCCAGCCGACGCGCTCGGCGTAGCGCAGGTACATGCGCAGCAGGTCGCCGGCGAACAGCGCCGACTCGTCGCCGCCCGCGCCCGCCTTGATCTCCAGGATGACGTCCTTGTCGTCACTCGGGTCACGCGGCACCAGCAGGAGGCGGAGTTTCTCGGTCAGTTCCTCGCGCTGCTTGTCCAGCTCCTTGACCTCGGCGGCGAAGTCGGGGTCGTCGGCGGCGAACTCGCGCGCGGTCTCGATGTCGTCGCCGGTCTGCTTCCAGGAGCGGTACGTGGCGACGATCGGGGTGAGCTCGGCGTAGCGCTTGTTCAGCTTGCGCGCGTTCGCCTGGTCGGCGTGGACCGACGGGTCGGCGAGCTTCTTCTCCAGATCGGCGTGCTCGGCGACGAGTTCGTCGACGGCCTCGAACATCTTGGGCTCCTGTACTGCGGGGGAAGGGCTGGCGGGCGACCAAAAACGCCGGTCCCGGCGCACGCCCCGGTAGGGCGTACGGCCGTGGACCGGCGAATTGGGGCTCGCTACTTCTTGGAGCCGGCGGCCTTGCCGAAGCGGGCCTCGAAGCGGGCCACACGGCCACCGGTGTCGAGGATCTTCTGCTTGCCCGTGTAGAACGGGTGGCACTCGGAGCAGACCTCGGCGCGGATGGTGCCGCTGGAGATCGTGCTGCGGGTGGTGAACGACGCGCCACAGGTGCAGCTGACCTGCGTCTCGACGTACTCGGGGTGGATGTCGCGCTTCAAGGTGTCTCCTAGGTTTCGGGAGGGCGCCGGGTCGCTGCCGCGGGGTGCGGGAACGTGAACCGGAGCCGACGTACCAGTCTGCCAGGACTGGGCCCATCCCCCAAAACCGGGGGCCGGTGTTCTTTATTCCGCGAGGGATTCCGCAGGGGTCCGCGGCCCTCAGCCGCTCACCACGCCCTTGGCCTCACCGGTGGCCGTGCCCTTGGTGGCCGACCGGGGGATCGGGCGGTCGTTCTTCAGCGCGTCCCACACCAGCTGGGCCTTGGACTTCTCCAGGAGGACCCGGTTGGGGTTGGCCGGGTCGTACTGGACCGGCATGGTGATCATGGTCATGTGCTTCGGGCCGATGCCCTTGAGGCCGTCCGCGAAGTCCATCAGGGAGTTGACCGAGCCGAGGTCGGAGTCGGTGGTGACGGTCTTGGTGGCGGTGTCGGCGAGGTCGTACAGCCTCTTGGGGCTGGTGAGGACGCCGACGTGCTCGACCTGGTCGAGCAGCGCCTTGACGAAGGCCTGCTGGAGCTGGATGCGGCCCAGGTCGGAGCCGTCGCCGACGCCGTGCCGGGTGCGGACCAGGCCGAGGGCCTGCTGCCCGCTCAGGGTGTGGGTGCCGGCCGGCAGCTTCAGGTGGCTCTGCGGGTCGTTGATGCTCTTCGTCGTGGTGACCGGGACACCGCCGAGGTCGTCGACGAGCTTCTGGAAGCCCGCGAAGTCGACCTCCAGGTAGTGGTCCATGCGGATGCCGGTGATCGACTCGACGGTCTTCACGGCGCAGGCCGCGCCGCCGGTGCCGTAGGCCTCGTTGAACATCGAGCCTGCGGCGGGCGGGTGCACGGTGCCCTTGGTGTCGGTGCACCGGGGCCGGTCGACCAGGGTGTCGCGGGGGATGGAGACCACGCTGGCCTTCTTGTGGCCCCGGTAGACGTGGACGATCATCGCCGTGTCGGAGCGGGCGCTGCCGTCGTCGGTGCCGCCGCCGAGCTTCTTGTTCGTTCCCGAGCGGGTGTCCGAGCCGAGGACCAGGATGTTCTCGGAGCCGTTGTCGACCTTCGAGGGCCGGTCGTTGCCGAGGGCCTGGTCGATGTCGACGCTCTTGAGGTTGCCGTTGAGCTTGAAGTACAGGTACCCGGCGCCCACACCGCCCAGCACCACCACTCCGGCGGCCGTCCAGGCCGTGGCGCGCAGGGCCTTGCGGCGCGTGCTGCGGGCCTTGCGGCGGCGGCCCTTGCCTCGTGGGCGGGGACCGGTCTCGCCCGCCTCGGGTATGACGGGCTCCGGCGTGCTCTGGGCGGTCAACATCGCTCCTAGGTCTCGTCGGTCGGTTACCCCCTGCTGTCAGGGTCAGGCGCGGGCAGTACCGCTCCATGGTCGCCCCGCTGGGTCAGACGGAGAAACTCGGGAAAGAGTTGCACAACGCAGAGTGCCCCTCGGGTGGGGCGATGGGCACTCTGCGTGGTCGTTCACCGTGGGTGTACGGCGCTCACCTGCGGCTTCAGCCCCAGAGGCCGCATGCCTGGAACCCGGCGCCGACCGAGATCCTTGTGGCAAAGATCTCGCTTGTGGCCTTTCCGGCCCCCTTGTGCAGGTACAGGTCGGGGTGGCGCCAAAAGGCCGCCCCCCGTCACCTGTGGACGGGGGGCGGCCTTCGGGATCACCTCAACGGCGCTCAGTCACCGTTGCCGGGCGTCGGCGTCGTCTTCTGAATCTGCATCAGGAACTCGACGTTCGACTTGGTCTGCTTCATCTTGTCGAGCAGCAGCTCGATCGCCTGCTGCTGGTCCAGCGCGTGCAGCACCCGGCGCAGCTTCCAGACGACGGCCAGCTCCTCGTTGCCGAGCAGGATCTCTTCCTTGCGGGTACCGGACGCGTCCACGTCCACCGCCGGGAAGATCCGCTTGTCGGCGAGCTTGCGGTCGAGCTTCAGCTCCATGTTGCCCGTGCCCTTGAACTCCTCGAAGATCACCTCGTCCATGCGGGACCCGGTGTCCACGAGAGCCGTGGCCAGGATGGTCAGCGAACCGCCGTCCTCGATGTTCCGCGCCGCACCGAAGAACCGCTTCGGCGGGTACAGCGCGGTCGAGTCGACACCACCGGACAGGATGCGGCCGGAAGCCGGCGCGGCCAGGTTGTAGGCACGGCCCAGACGCGTGATGGAGTCCAGCAGCACGACCACGTCGTGGCCCAGCTCCACCAGTCGCTTGGCGCGCTCGATGGCCAGCTCGGCGACCGTGGTGTGGTCCTCGGCCGGGCGGTCGAAGGTCGAGGAGATGACCTCGCCCTTGACCGACCGCTGCATGTCGGTGACCTCTTCCGGACGCTCGTCGACGAGGACGACCATCAGGTGGCACTCGGGGTTGTTGTGCGTGATCGCGTTGGCGATCGCCTGCATGATCATGGTCTTACCGGTCTTCGGCGGGGCCACGATCAGACCGCGCTGGCCCTTACCGATCGGCGAGACCAGGTCGATGATGCGGGTGGTGAGCACGCCCGGGTCCGTCTCCAGGCGGAGGCGGTCCTGCGGGTAGAGCGGGGTCAGCTTGTTGAACTCCGGGCGGCCGCGGCCGTGTTCGGGCGCCATGCCGTTGACGGAGTCGAGGCGGACCAGCGCGTTGAACTTCTCGCGCCGCTCGCCTTCCTTGGGCTGGCGGACCGCACCGGTGACGTGGTCACCCTTGCGCAGGCCGTTCTTGCGGACCTGGGCGAGGGAGACGTACACGTCGTTCGGACCCGGAAGGTACCCGGAGGTCCGGATGAAGGCGTAGTTGTCGAGGATGTCCAGGATGCCCGCGACGGGGATCAGGACGTCGTCCTCGGCGAGCTGCGGCTCGGCGATCTCGTCACGGCCACGGCGGCCACGACGGTCGCGGTAGCGCCCGCGACGGCCACGGCGGCCGCCCTCGAAGTCGTCCTCGTCCTGCTGACGGTCCTGGCGGCCGCCCTGCTGCTGGCCCTGCTGCTGACGCTGCTGGCCGCCCTGCTGGTCGTCGCCCTTGCTGCGGCGGTCGCGGTCACGGTCGCGGCCGCGCTCACGGCGGTCGCGGCGGCCACGGCCCTCGCCGTCACCGGCGTCACCCTTGGCCTCGCCCTGCTGCGCCTGCTGCTGCGCGGACGCCTCGGCCCTGGGCTCGGCCTTCGCCTCGGCGGCAACGGTCTCGGCGCCGCTCGCGGTGGGGCTGCCCGCCTCGGCGGTGGCACGGCGGCGACGGCGCTCGGTCGGGGCGTCGTCGGAGGCTGGTTGGCCGGGGATCTCGATCTGCTGCTGGGCCACGGCCTTCTCGGCGGGGGCCTCGGCCTTCTTCTCGCCGTCGGCGGCCTCACCCGTACGGGCCTTGGAGGTGGCGCGGCGCTTGGGCTTGGTCTCGGCGGCGGCCTCGGCCTTGGGGGCGGCTCCCCCGGCGGCCTGCGCTTCCTTGATGACCTCGATCAGCTGGCTCTTGCGCATCCGCGCGGTGCCCCTGATACCGAGGCCCGAGGCGACCTGCTGCAGCTCGGCCAGCACCATGCCCTCAAGGCCGGTACCGCGGCGCCGCCGGGAGCCGGCACCGGTGGCAGGCGCGGAGGCGTCCGTGGCGGGCGCGGCAGCGGTCTCCTCGACACGTGCGCCCATCAGATCGGTGGTGTCGCTCACGAAGGGTCCTTCCCTGGAGCGGACGTCGGCCTGTCTGGCTCGGCGACCGGTTGTGCTGTCCGGCTACGGTTCTGTCTTCCGTGAACCGTGCCGGGGCGGTGGTCCGCCAAAGCGGCGGAGGAAATGTGCGGTGATTGGCGCTTCCGCGAGCCGTGGCACTCAGTGTCACGTGGCGTGGTAGCACCGATTCCGGAGCGTGCCCAGTGGCCTGCTCAGTGTCCGCATACGACGTACTGCCCAGGTGCGGCGTACGGAACACGGAGTGGCGTGGGAGGCTCCCGGAGGAATGTCTGTCCCGGACTGGGACACGAGGCACCTCGCCATGGTGGGGTCGGGTGCAGACTTGAGATTAACACTACCGGATCCAACAAACATTCCCCCTCTCCAAATCCGGCAACCGTGTGTCAGGTCGCAAGCGGCAGCACGCTCGCTCCCTGCAGGTCCAGGCTCAGCCGGTTGGCGGCCCAGTCGGCGCCCGCCAGGGTCTCCACCTTGTCGGCGGTGCCGGCGTCGGCCAGGGCCATGACGGTGGGCCCGGCGCCCGAGATGACGGC
Source organism: Streptomyces sp. NPDC001851 (assembly GCF_040297165.1). Lineage (NCBI taxonomy): Bacteria > Bacillati > Actinomycetota > Actinomycetes > Kitasatosporales > Streptomycetaceae > Streptomyces > Streptomyces sp. NPDC001851. The sequence continues at coordinate 17,025 of NZ_JBEOYR010000001.1, forward strand.
CGGGACGCCCTCGGCGCGCAGCCGCTCCACCAGCGCGGCGCTCTCCGGCATGGCCGGGGCGCGGTACTCCTGGTGGAGGCGGTCCTCGGTGGCGGGCAGCAGCAGCTCGGGGCGCCGGGTGAGGGCCTCGACGAGCAGGGCGGCACGGCCCGCGTTGACGGCGGCGTCGACGTGCGGCACGGTGCGCGGCAGCAGGCCGCGCGCGGTCTCGGTCAGGACCGGCTTTCCGGGCACGAAAACCACCGGAACGATGGAATCACGGGGCTCCATCCTGATCGCCCGGGCGGCGCCGGACTCCATCCAGGACAGGGTGAAGCCGCCGAGCAGACACGCGGCCACGTTGTCCGGATGGCCCTCGATCTCGGTGGCCAGTTCCAGCAGCGCCGCGTCGTCCAGGCGGGCCTCGCCGCCTATGGTCACGGCGCGGGCGGCGACGATGCCGGCGCAGATGGCGGCGGAGGAGGAGCCGAGGCCCCGGCCGTGCGGGATGCGGTTGGCGCAGACGATCTCCAGGCCCCGGGGCTGTCCGCCCAGCAGGTCGAAGGCGGTGCGCAGGGAGCGGACGAGGAGGTGAGACTCGTCACGTGGGAGGGTCTCGCTGCCCTCCCCCGCGATGTCGATGTGCAGCCCGGCGTCGGCCACCCGGACGACCACGTCGTCGTAGAGCCCCAGCGCGAGGCCGAGGGCGTCGAAGCCCGGGCCGAGATTGGCGCTGGTGGCGGGAACGCGCACCCGGACGGCGGCGGCGCGGAACGCTGGACCGGCCATCGCTCGTTGACTCTCCTTGAGCTGCTTGACTGTCGAAGACATTCGATGACGTACGGGGAGACCCTCGGGCCGCGCAGACGGCGCGGCGCTGCCCCGATGCGAGGGCATATGCAACGGGCGGGTTCGGTACAGCCTATCGAAGGAAGGTTCTGTGGCGACATAGGGCGCACAGGAGGCGCACGATGCGTGTCGTAAGCCCCCTGTGCACCCTGTCAGGGAAAACCCGGGTGCCGGATCCTCAGCCGAGGCCGAGGCGCTCGGCCGCGGCGGCCGCGTCGACCGGGACGGTGACCGGCTGCGGGGCGCCGGCGACGGCCCAGTCGGGGTCCTTCAGACCGTTGCCGGTGACCGTGCACACGATCTTCTGGCCCGGGTCGACCCTGCCCTGCTCGGCGGCCTTCAGCAGACCGGCCACGGAGGCGGCCGACGCGGGCTCCACGAAGACGCCCTCCTGCGCCGCCAACAGGCGGTAGGCGCGCAGGATTTCACGGTCCGTCACCTCGTCGATGGCGCCACCGGACTCGTCCCGCGCCTGCAGCGCGTACTGCCAGGAGGCCGGGTTGCCGATGCGGATGGCGGTGGCGATGGTCGACGGGTCCTTGACCACCTCGCCTCGCACGATCGGCGCACTGCCGGAGGCTTGGAAGCCCCACATGCGCGGGGTCCTCGTGGCGATGCCGTCGGCGGCGTACTCCTTGTAGCCCCTCCAGTAGGCGGTGATGTTGCCCGCGTTGCCGACCGGGAGGACGTGGATGTCGGGTGCGTCGCCGAGCATGTCCACGATCTCGAAGGCGGCCGTCTTCTGGCCCTCGATACGGACCGGGTTGACCGAATTGACCAGTGCCACCGGGTAGTTCTCGCTCAGCGAGCGGGCGAGGGTGAGGCAGTCGTCGAAGTTCCCGTCGACCTGGAGGATCTTCGCGCCGTGCACGAGGGCCTGGCCCATCTTGCCGAGCGCGATCTTGCCCTGCGGCACGAGAACGGCCGAAACCATACCCGCGCGCACGGCGTAGGCGGCGGCGGAGGCGGAGGTGTTCCCGGTGGAGGCGCAGATCACCGCCTTCGCCCCCTCCTCCTTGGCCTTGCTGATGGCCATGGTCATACCGCGGTCCTTGAAGGAGCCGGTGGGGTTGGCACCCTCCACCTTCAGGTGGACCTCACAGCCCGTGCGCTCGGAGAGCACCTGCGCGGGCACGAGGGGCGTACCGCCCTCGCGGAGCGTCACGACCGGCGTGGTGTCGGATACCGGCAGCCGGTCCCGGTACTCCTCGATGATTCCGCGCCACTGGTGGGTCATTGCTGGTTACTCTCCTTCAACCCGCATGATGCTGGCGACACCCCGCACGGTGTCGAGCTTGCGCAGCGCCTCGACGGTCCCGGTGAGGGCGGCGTCGGACGCGCGGTGGGTGACGACGACGAGGGAGGCCTCGCCGTCCTTGCCCTGCTGGCGCACCGTATCGATGGACACCCCGTGCTCGGCGAACACGGTCGCGACCTGGGCGAGAACACCCGGTTTGTCCGCGACGTCGAGGCTGATGTGGTAGCGCGTGACGACCTCGCCCATGGGCGAGACGGTCAGGGCGGCATACGCCGACTCACCGGGCCCCGTTGCGCCGTTGAGCCGGTTGCGACAGACGGCGACGAGGTCGCCGAGCACGGCGGAGGCGGTCGGCGAACCGCCCGCGCCGGGGCCGTAGAACATGAGCTGCCCGGCGGCATCGCTCTCCACGAAGACGGCGTTGTACGCGCCGCGCACGGAGGCGAGCGGGTGGGTCAGCGGAATCATGGCGGGGTGCACACGCGCGGTGACCGACGCACCGTCCTTCGAGCGCTCGCAGATGGCGAGCAGCTTGATGGTGCAGCCCATCTCCTTCGCCGAGCGGAAGTCGGCGGCGGTGACCTCGGTCATGCCCTCGCGGTACACGTCGTCGAGGCGCACGCGCGTGTGGAAGGCGATGCCGGCGAGGATGGCGGCCTTGGCGGCGGCGTCGAACCCTTCGACGTCGGCGGTCGGGTCGGCTTCCGCGTACCCGAGCGCGGTGGCCTCGTCGAGCGCCTCCTGGTACCCGGCGCCCGTGGAGTCCATCTTGTCGAGGATGAAGTTGGTGGTGCCGTTGACGATCCCCAGCACCCGGTTGACCTTGTCCCCGGCGAGGGACTCGCGCAGCGGGCGGATCAGCGGGATCGCACCGGCGACGGCGGCCTCGTAGTAGAGGTCCTTGCCGTGCTCCTCCGCCGCGGCGTGCAGGGCGGCGCCGTCCTGGGCGAGCAGGGCCTTGTTGGCCGAGACGACGGAGGCGCCGTGCTCGAAGGCGGTGGTGATGAGGGTCCGGGCGGGCTCGATCCCGCCGATGACCTCGACCACCACGTCGATGTCGCCGCGTTTGACGAGAGCGGTGGCGTCGGTGGTGACGAGTTCCGCCGGGATGCCCTCACGGACCCTGGAGGGCCGCCGTACGGCGACCCCGGCCAGCTCGACCGGGGCGCCGATCCTGGCGGCGAGGTCGTCGGCGTGCGTCGTCATGATGCGCGCCACCTCTGAGCCGACCACTCCACAGCCCAGCAGCGCCACCTTCAGCGGACGCGTACGCATCATCCGACCTCGTTTCCTCATACCGTCTACGGTTGGTCCAGTCTCACTCACCGGACGGGCGTTTCTACCCTTCGTCCGGATCGTGAGACATGTATTTCATTTGTACGGGGGTGGAAGACCGCAGATCTTCCACGCCCGGGCTTCCTGGTGTCCGGTCACCCGACGTCGAGACGCAGGAGGTCCTCCTCCGTCTCACGCCTGACGATCACCCGGGCCTCGCCGTCCTTCACGGCGACGACGGGCGGCCGGGGCACATGGTTGTAGTTGCTGGCCATGGACCTGCAGTACGCGCCCGTGGCCGGTACGGCGATCAGGTCGCCCGGCGCCAGGTCGGCGGGCAGGAACGCGTCCTTGACCACGATGTCCCCGCTCTCGCAGTGCTTGCCGACGACGCGCGCGCGCATCGGCTCGGCGTCGCTGCGGCGCGAGACGAGGGCGACGCTGTACTCGGCGTCGTACAGCGCGGTCCGGATGTTGTCGGACATACCGCCGTCGACCGACACATACGTCCGCAGCCCGTCCAGCGGCTTGACGGTGCCGACCTCGTAGAGCGTGAAGGCGGTCGGACCGACGATGGCGCGCCCGGGCTCGACGGAGATGCGGGGCGTCCGCAGCCTGGCGGCGTCACACTCGCGGTTGACGATCTCCGTCAGCGCCTTGGCGATCTCATGCGGTTCACGCGGATCGTCGTCACTGGTGTAGGCGATCCCGAGCCCGCCGCCGAGATCGATCTCGGGCAGCTCGACCCCGTGCTCGTCCCGGATGTCCTTGAGCAGCCCGACGACCCGGTGCGCGGCGACCTCGAACCCGGACATGTCGAAGATCTGCGACCCGATGTGGCTGTGGATCCCGATCAGTTCCAGCCCGTCGAGCTGCAGCGCCCGCCGCACGGCCTCGGCGGCCTGCCCGCCGGCCAGCGGAATCCCGAACTTCTGGTCCTCGTGGGCGGTGGCGATGAACTCGTGCGTGTGCGCCTCGACGCCCACGGTGATCCGGATCTGGACCTTCTGCCGCTTGCCCAGGGCCTGGGCGATGTGGGCGACCCGCACGATCTCCTGGAAGGAGTCGAGCACGATCCGCCCGACACCGGCCTCTATGGCGCGGCGGATCTCCTCGGGGGACTTGTTGTTGCCGTGGAAGGCGATCCGCTCGGCGGGCATACCGGCGGACAGGGCGGTGGCCAGCTCCCCGCCGGAGCACACATCGAGGTTGAGCCCCTCCTCGTGCAGCCACCGCACGACGGCACGGGACAGGAACGCCTTCCCGGCGTAGAACACATCGGCGTCGCCCCCGAAGGCGGTACGCCACGCACGCGCGCGTGCCCGGAAATCGGCCTCGTCGAGGATGTAGGCGGGCGTGCCGTACAGCTCGGCGAGCCGGGTGACGTCGACGCCGCCGACGGTGACGACCCCGTCGGCGTCGCGCGCGACGGTCTGGGCCCAGACCTTCTGGTCGAGGGCGTTGAGGTCGGCGGGCGGCGCGGAGTAGTGCCCCTCGGGCAGGACGTCGGCGTGCCGGGGTCCGGCGGGGTGGGCGGAACGGCTCATGGCGTGGCTCTCAGACTCTCTGTCTCTCTCCGGGGCGCATCTGCTCTGGGGCCCTCAGAGGTATTCGGGTGCGTCGATGCCGAGCAGGGACAGGCCACCGGCCAGCACCGTCCCGGCGGCTTCGGCGAGGGCGAGCCGGGCACGGTGGGCGGCCGAGGGTTTCTCCTCGCCGCGGGGAAGCACGGAGGACAGGAAGGGCAGCGCGGCATCGGCAAGGGTGACGAGATGCCGGGCAAGCCGGTCCGGGGCACGGTGGGTGGCGGCCGCGGTGAGGATGCGGGGATGGTCGGCGAGGGGGGTGAGGAGGCGGCGGGCGTCGGGGGCGGCAGGACCCCGGATGCCGGAGGTGAAGAGGCCCCGGGTGCCGGGGGCGGCGTCGGGGGCCGGCGCACCGGCGCCACCAGGATGGGAGGCGCCCACCGGACGGAGCCCCCTGTCCCCCACGAGACCGGGACCCGTGTCCTCGCTGCCCCCCACGGGACCGGGTTCGGCGGTGAAGCCCAGGCGGGCGGCGTTGCGGGTGAGGGACCGGATACGGGCGTGGGCGTACCGCACCCGGAACAGCGGATTGCTCTCCCGCTGGACGAGATGGTCGGCGGTGATCCGCGGCCGGTCGTGCGGCGCCGGATGGAGCAGCGCCCACCGGGCGGCGTCGGCGCCGAGCGGAGCGGGGTCCTCCGGAGCCGGCACGGGCCGCAGACTGACGGGCTCCCCATGCTCGACGGTGGCCCGCCCGCCCTGCGTACGGACGATCCGTACGACCGCGTCGGCGACGACCTCGGCCCGTACCTCGTACGGCACCCGCAGTGCGACGACCTGCCCGGCGAGGGCGTCACCGTGCCCGTACGCGGCACCACGGGCCCGGATCTCCCGGACGAGCCCGGTGACGGGGTCGGCCTGCGCGTCGAGGCTGATGTTGAGAAAGCCGGGCCCGCTGACGACGACGTCCCGGATACCGTCGGCGCCGGCGAGCCGGGGCCGCAGGATCTCGGCGACCCGCAGCGGCGGCTGCCCGGCCGGCCGGGCGAGCTGCAGTGCGACGTTGGTGGCGAAGTCCCCGCACCCTCCGGGCCCCGGCTCGGTCACCACGACACGCTCGGGCACGGGCACACTCAGCTCCCCGTCGTCGACAGCACAACGCACCGCGCGCAGCACGGTGCGGGACAGCTCGACGGGGGTCACGGGACAAGCCTAGGGGAGGGAGGGGGTGGGTGGGCGAGGCGGTTCTCACTGTGGGACGGCCGACGGACGGCAGCCCCCCGCCGGACCGCACCGGGCACATGCGGCACGCGCGGGCAGGCGACGCCGGTGAGCCGCTCAGGCCGAGCCACCCCACAGCCCTAGCCGCCGTAGCCGCCGTACGAGATCCCACCCGGCACACCATCGGCGACCCCGCCGGAGACGCCCTTGGCCAAACCGCCGTCTCCGCCCCCTTCGCCGGCCCCGTCCCCGTCCCCGTCGCTGTTCCCGTCACCGCCCCCACCCCGGTGACCGCCGCCTCCTCCGCGCCCGTCTCCCCCGCTCCCGCGCTCGATGAGCTGCTTGACGAGCCGTACGAGTTCGGCGGGCTCGAAGGGCTTGGCGAGGAAGGCGTCCACGCCGACGTCGAGGCCGGTGTCGACCTCGTACCGCGTGCACGCGCTGATGATGGCGAGGGGCAGATGGTGGGTACGGGGATCGGCACGGAGCCGGGCGGCGGTGCGCAGTCCGTCCAGCCGGGGCATGACGACGTCGAGCGTCACGACATCCGGCCGCACCTGGTGCACCACATCCAGACACTCGGCACCATCGGCCGCGGTCACGACCTCGATCCCTTCCAGTTCGAGGTTGACCCTGATCAGCTGTCGGATGACCTTGTTGTCGTCCACAACAAGCACCCGACCCGAGGCGCCTGGCACAAGTCGAGAGTAGGTCCGGACCGGCCACCGCGTCCGGGTTTTCCCCACTTCCGCCCCCTACAGGTGACCCGCCCCGCCCCACCCCGGGAAACGGATTCCTGATCACCCCGCCGGACCTGCTAGTGTTCTACCCGTCGCCGCGAGCGAACAGCTCCACAACCGACACGCCCCCGTAGCTCAGGGGATAGAGCAACGGCCTCCGGAGCCGTGTGCGCAGGTTCGAATCCTGCCGGGGGCACCGTGGATTAGGTGCCCAAAGACCCCGTCACCAGCGGAAACGCTGAGGCCGGGGTCTTGGCGTATGTGCAGGCGTGTGCCGCCCGAAGCGGGCGTATGCCGGGGCCTGTGGACGAGGCGTGGACGGGATCTTGGAGCCTTCTCCCAGGTGAGCCCGCAAAACGATGTGGCCCCGGACCCGGGACAGGTGTGGGGCCACAGCGCAAGGCGGTACCGACTCCCCTAGTCGGCGGTGACCCCCCAGTAGGCGATCTGCGCGGGCTTACCGTCGCGGTAGAGCACTGTGCAGTTCCCCTGGGCGCGGCCTGGGAAGTCCAACCGCTCGGAGTCGAGCGCGGCGTCCCACTCCTCGTAGGTGGGCCGGCCGTGAGGAGCCCACGCGCGCACCTCGTCATCGGTCAGTGGCCGCATGAACGGACCGTCATCGGTGTCCGCGGCCTCGATCATGAGAGGGAAGTCCAACACGGAGCCCGTGCCGCCGGTGAAGATGTACTCCTGCCACTCCGGGTCATGCCACAGTTCCTCGACGGACCGCCCCTCGAAGCCGTGGTTGTCCCGCGCCAGCTCGTCTTCCTGCTCCTGCCGGAACGCGGCCGCCAAATCACGCTGATACGGACCCGTATGAGTCCATGCGTTGCCACCCATCCGAGTCCCCTCTCCACTCGAACTGCCTGTTCAAGAGCGGAGCGTAAGAGACGGCACTGACAGGGCACCCGCCCCGACGACGGTCACACCCCTGAAGACCACCACAGGCCCCGCAGGGGAGGCCGGCAGCTCGCTGAGGAGCACCGGCTCAGGCCCGACGCCAAGCCTGGCGATGGCGAGCGACGCCGTACACCTGCTCCACCCGGTCGGCCGTGAGAACGCCTGAGAGCGGACCGAGGGCCGACACCTGACGCTCCTGGTACACGCGGACATCGAGCTGCGTAGCAGCCACCTTCAGCTCGGTGACGGCTCCACCGGTACCGGGAAGTCGCAATAGCGCTCAAGCACTCGGGCGACCCGCTTGGCCTCTGCCCGGCTCTTGCGGGCGTAGGGCGCCGGCTTCCCGTGCTCGACCTCGACGATCAGGGCCAGACCGAGGGCGATGCAAGCAACCCTGCACACATGCGGGCGTTTTGGCATATGCCCCCCAGATGGGCCACTGGAGATGCCCAGAGGCAAAGACCAAGTGAACCTGACAGTGCCGGGGAAGCGATGCCGGCTCTCCGATGTCGCGGCTTCCGAGGCGTGCAACCCGCCAACCCCAACAGTCAGGAGGAATCCTGGTGAGCCACCCTCTCCGCAAGCACTCCACGAAAAAAGTTCCAACCTGGCCGTCCTACCGCGGCGAGTCCCACTTTGTTGGGGTGAGCCCGGGCGGATGGGTAACCGTCTACGTAGATCCCAGGCTCGGAACGCCGGGATTCCAGAACGCAGCGGATCTCCTCAGCGATGCCGACCGAGTGGTGGGCATCAACAACCAGATCTTCAGCACGCCCACGGAGCCCGTGAGCGTGATCGTCTTCGCCCTGCACGGCGCCACCGACGGCTCTGGGGGCGCAGACCACCTGGGCTGCACGTTCGAGTCCGGCGGAGCCATCGAGGTCTGTGCCTCCTTCGGGAACCCGGCCCGGGTTTCGGGGCTCTTCGAGGCAGAGCTGAGCGAATGCTCAATGAACGGAAGTCTCTGCGGATTCAGCACCGGTGAGGCATTGTCTCGGTGGTGCGCTGCCGTGGTCAGCAACAACGCGCTGGCTGATTTCGCCTCGGCTCCGGATTGGGCGGACGCAGGCATGCCTGACTTCGTCACCAAGACCGAGCACTCCGACACCAATCCGATCAGTATCGGATGCGGCATGGCATTCATCTCGTGGCTGATCAGCAACGGCCACAAGCTTCCAAAAATCGCCCAAGATATGGTCGAACTGGGTGACGCGGGCACTCTGGCGGATTTGTACGAGAAGCTCTCCGGGAACTCGGCCGACCGTGCTTGGCATGAGTTCAAGAAGGCAATCGATGCGCTGCCCGGCGGAGTTACCAGCGATGATCCGTTCGGCGGATTCCCACCCATGTGATCCGCGCCGGATGGCGCGACGGTAGGGCCGCTGTGCGTACTTCCCGGGGTGGCCGGCTTCGCCCAGTTCGAACTCGCACCGGGTCAGACTTCGAGAGCGGTGTCCCACGCCACCGTGGAGGCCGGATTCGAGGCGGATCACTGGTGACCCCGCCGGACTCACACGGGGAACGCCGGCCTCGGGCTGAACCTCTGCGCTCCCGACTGCCGTATCGAGCAGCCGGGAGCGCAGATTGCGCCTGTTTGTGGCCGCTCCGCTCCGGTGCGGGTCAGGGTACGGGGCAGTCACGCCGGTACGGGCGAGAAGGCGGTCCGGCGACGGTAGTAGTGCACCGTGACGGCGCCCAGCAGCGGGCCCCACAGGAGCAGTGGGGCGTAGACGATGTTGACCAGCCAGGTGCCCCAGGTGGATGCCTCCAGCTCCGCATGGAGCGAGGTGTAGACGAACAGCACGCCGTAGACCGTCGTGGCCAGCGCGCCGAAGCCCGCCAGGATGGTGGCCGGCGCGACGGGGACTCGTCGCCCGCGCAGATACGGGATCCAGCGCGGCCAGGTCTCGCCCCAGCTCTGCACGAGCCCGAGGGTGAGGAGGGCCAAGAGCTCGGAGACCAGGCTGAGCGCGACGAGGTACAAGGATCCCCATCCAGGGGCGTGCATCTGGTCGTACTCGGACTGGGCCAGCCCGACCGGAAGGCCCACCGCGATGGCCAGGCGCCACAGCCCCGAGGGCACATTGCTCAACGCCGCGCCCACAGCGGCACGTTGCGCCCAACGCGGCACGTTCGGCAGCGCGTTCACTCTCATCATGTGATCCACACTGCTGCGCGAGGGCGCTGTCACACATCGTTCTGCGGTCGCGTCCTCCTCACCCGGTCGGCGTACTCACGAGTGCGACCGCCGATGGAGTCGGCCGGCTCTGACCACGCCGAACGCTGCGCCCGCAGCGCACAGCAGTCACCCCTCAGGCCGTGCGCCGGCGCGACGTCGTCTTCTTCTGGGGTGTCTTCTTCGCCGTCGTCTTCGTCGTCTTCGAGGCCGCCGTCTTCTTCGTGCCCTCGGCCGCCTTCGACGTGGACTTCCTCGCCGGTGCCGCCTTCTTCGCGGCGGCCGTCTTCCTGGTCGTGGACGTCGACTTCTTGGTGCCCGCCTCCTTCGGTGCGGACCGGCGGGGCAGGGGTCTGACCTCGGCTTCTGCCGGGGAGGGCGGCGCGCCGCGGGACTCGCGGGCCGCCCGCACGCTGTTCTCCAGGGCCGCCATCAGGTCCAGCACCTTGCCCCCGGCGGCCGGTTCGGGCGCCTCCGGTGGGGCCTCGCCGGAGGCCTTCGCGGCGATGACCTCCTCCAGCGCCTCCCGGTACTCGTCGTGCAGGTCCTCCAGGTCGACCTCGCCGAGGGTGTCCATCAGGGCGTCGGCCAGGTCGAGCTCCTTGTCGCGGATGGTGACGGAGGTGTCCGGGGCGACGCCCTCGGGCGCGCGGACCTCGTCCGGCCACAGCAGGCCGTGCATGGCGATGGCGTCGCCGACCACGCGCAGCATGCCGAGGCGTTCGCGGCCGCGCAGCGCGTACTTCGTGATGGCGACCTTGTTGCTGCGTTTGAGGGCCTCGCGGAGGAGGACGTAGGGCTTGGCGGCGGGGGCTCCGCCGGCCGCGAGGTAGTACGCCGCGTCCATCTGGAGCGGGTCGATCCGGTCGGCCGGGACGAAGGCGACGATCTCGATCGTGCGGGCCGTGGGGATGGGGAGGTGGGACAGGTCGTCGTCGCTGATCGGGATGATCGTGCCGTCGGCGTCCTCGTACCCCTTGCCGATCTCCGACTGGGTGACCTCCCGCTCCTCCAGTTCGCACACCTTGCGGTAGCGGATGCGGCCGTTGTCCTCGGTGTGGATCTGGCGGAAGGAGATCGAATGGCTCTCCGTGGCGTTCACCAGCTTGATCGGGATGCTGACGAGCCCGAAGGAGATGGCGCCGTTCCAGATCGATCGCACGTGCCGCACCCTTCCTTGACCGGGGTACCGATTGCACCGGTTTCACCCGTTTTTCTGGGATTGTCATCTTATGACGCCTATCACAGAGGTGGAGGGGCGGCGGGTCGCCCTCAGCAACCTGCAGAAGGTGCTGTATCCGGAGACCGGCTTCACCAAGGCGGAGCTGGTGCACTACTACGCGACCAGCGCCGAGGTGCTGTTGCCGCATCTGCGCGACCGGGCCGTGTCCTTCCTGCGCTACCCGGACGGACCGGAGGGGGAGGTCTTCTTCACGAAGAACGTTCCGCCCGGCACGCCCGAGTGGGTCACCACCGCCGAGGTGCCGCGGTCCTCGGCGGACAGTCCGGCCCGGATGGTGGTGGTGCAGGATCTGCCGAGCCTGGTCTGGGCCGCGAATCTCGTCACCGAGTTCCACACCCACCAGTGGCTGGTGCAGACCCCGGACGAGGCCGACCGGCTGGTCTTCGACCTCGATCCGGGCGCGCCCGCGACCGTCGTCCACTGCTGCGAGGTGGCCCTGTGGCTGCGCGAGCGGCTCGCGGCGGACGGTATCGAGGCGTACCCGAAGACGGCCGGGTCGAAGGGGCTGCACCTGCTGGCGGCGGTGCGCGGGGTTTCGTCCGAACGGACGAGTGAGTACGCGAAGGCGCTCGCCGTGGAGGCCGAGCGGGCGATGCCGCGGCTGGTGGTGCACCGGATGACGAAGAGCCTCCGGCCGGGGAAGGTGTTCGTCGACTGGAGCCAGAACGCGGCCCGCAAGACCACGGCCACGCCCTACACGCTGCGCGCCCGCCGGGTCCCGCTGGTGTCCGCACCGGTGACCTGGGAGGAGGTCGCGGACTGCCGGAACCCCGCTCAGCTGGAGTTGCAGGCGGGCGACATCGCGCCGCGGCTGCAGGACCTCGGGGATCTGATGGCCGGCCTGCTGGATCCGGACGCGGCCACACCGCTCCCCTGATCCCTGCCTCCCCAGATCCCCGCCGCCGCCCGGCCTACACCCTCCCCCATGTGTTCCGGTCCCTGGCCATCCCGTGCAGCGCCTCCACGTCCGCCGGTTTCAGGACCCCGCCGAGCCGGGCCAGGTCCGGCAGCTCCGTGTCCTGGAGGATGCGTACGGCCCGGGGCGGTGCGGTCACCGTCAGCTCGGCCGGGCCCACCAGGGCCAGCACCGGGCGCACCTCGGCGGTCAGGGCGTAGGTGGCGCGGTCGGCGAGGGTACGCAGCCGGCGCAGCAGCGGCTCGGGCTCGCGGCGGCCCACGGTGACCATGGGGTCGGCGACCTGGATCCGGGACTTGCGGGCGTACAGGGCGCCTATGGCGAACAGGCCGCCGGGGCCGAGCAGCAGATGGTGGATGCGGTCGCCGCCGGGAAGGGGCATGGAGTGCAGGGTGTGCCAGCCGGCGCCCTCCAGGGCGTCCAGGGCCGCGCCGACGGCCTCCTCGGCGGCCAGGGCGCGGCGGCGCGGGTCGGGGCGCAGCCGGTGGGCGGGGCCGGGGTCGCGTTCGAGGGCGACGAGGAGGGCCTCGCCGGGGCGGTTGGGCGCGAGGTCGTCGTCCGGGTGCAGGGTCAGCCGGGCCAGTTCCGCGGGGGTGGGGACCGGGGGCGGTCCTACGGTCACCGGGCCGGTCAGGAAGGGTTTCAGGGCGAGGAGTACGTCGTCCCTGCTGTCCTCGCCGAGCAGATTGACCCGGCCCGCCTCACGGTCGTACCAGGCGACATTGCTTCCGTCCGGGCGGCAGACGTACAGCCGTTCCCGTCCGTGCCGATAGGCCGGCACCACGCGCAGTGCGCTCATGCGCCATCACCCCTCGGACCATGGGAACAGGCGGGGTGCCGCGGGGGCAAGACCGGTTACCGTGGAGGGCGGCCCCGCGAGGGGGAGTTGGGGAGGCGCCGGTGCGGATCCGCGGAAGGCAGCCCGACATACCGGCTCCGGACAGCCCGTGGAACGAGATCGTGCCCGGCCTGTGGATGGGCGGGCACGAGTTCCGGGGCCGTTCGGGGCGGCCGGAGCCGGCCGTCGTACGGGACGAGTTCGATGTGGTGCAGACGCTGCTGCGGCTGCCGGGGTACGGCCCCGCCCCGGGGGTCGAGCACCATGTGTGGCCGATTCCGGACGGCCCGCTGGACGGGACGCAGCTGGCCGGGGTGATCCGGCTGGCCCGGGCGGCGAACGAGGCCCTGGACGCCGGCCGCCGCGTCCTCGTGCGCTGTTACCACGGGTACAACCGCTCGGGCCTGGTCGTCGCCCACGCGCTTCTCCAGCGGCGGCACGCCTCGCCCGACGAGGTGATCCAGCTGGTCCGGGCCCGGCGCTCGGCCTGGGTGCTGCACAACGAGCTGTTCGTGGAGTACCTGCGCGCGGGCCTGTCGACCGTGCGACTGCTGGAGGAACTGGCCGAGTAGCCTCTCTTCCAGCACCACTCCGACGGGTGCAAAAAGGACTTACGTCATAAATTCCGTCTAGACATAAGGTGGACGGGGCCCAACCGACCCCGACGCCCCAGGAGAACCGTGTCCCCCCGCCGTCCCGCGCGCACCGCCCTCACCGTGGCCGTCGTCGCCCTGCTGTCGGCGACGGCGGCGGCCTGCGGGGACACCGGCGGACTGCGGGGCGCGGGCGCGACCCCCACCGCCGTCAGCCCGGCCAAGCTCTGGCCCGACCTGCGCCCGGCCTCCAGCCCGGCCTACCCCTACGACGTGGCGACCAGGGAGGTCGTCAAAGGGATCACGGTCCCCGGCGACGACATCCGCGCGGTGGACCCGGTGGCCGTGGTCGAGGCCGAGATCAAGGCGCGCCCGCAGGACTACGGATCGAAGGGGCCGTACCACGCGACCGTGGACCGGCTGAAGGACTGCCGGCCCGGCGGCGACCGGGCCCGCTGCCCGCTGCTGAAGCCGTACTACCGGGACCTCACGGGTGACGGCCGGGACGACATGACACTCGGCTTCCGGCTCTACCCGACCAACCAGACGGGCGTACGGGTCTACACGGTCGAGAAGCACAGGTTGGTGAAGGTGCTGAGCGACAACGACGCGATCATCGGGGTGGAACTGGCCGGCCGGACCCTGATCGAGCGCTCACCGGGTGACATCTCCGGGTACGAGTACCGCGCCACCTGGGTGTGGGATCCGGAGCAGCGCGCGATGGTGTTCTCCCGCGACGAGTTCCTGCGCACCGGTGGGGGCCGGCACGCCAAGAAGGCCACGCCCACGCCGTCCACGTCCCCCTCGGCCTCCCCCTCGGCGAGCGCGCGATGAGGCTCGTGCTCCCCCGGTGGGCCGGGCCGCTCGCCGTGAAGGCGGCGGCGTTCATCACGGTGATGTGCTGCGCCCTGGCCGCGCTGCTCGGCGTCCTGGTGCATGTCTCGGTGACCAACCAGACCGTCGGGCAGGCCCGCAGGCTGGCCCTGTCCAAGCTCGCGGACGCCACCCAGGCGTACGAGGCCGGGGACGCGCTGCTGCCGAACGCCGGGGTGAACCCACCCGGGCTGCCGACAGCGCTGCGGACGCTGGCGGCGGCGGGCGAGCGCGGCACCATGGTCTCCTCGTACGACGGGCACCCGACCATGTGGGCGGCGGGCCCGGCCGCCGGACACCGGGCGCTCGCCGTGGCGGTCGACTACTCGCAGCAGGCCCGCACCATCGCCGGGCTCGACAACTCGATCCTGTGGTCGTCGGTGCTCGCGATCGGGGCGACGGTGCTGGTCGGCGTGTTCGCGGTGTCCCGGGTGACCCGGCGGCTGCACGGCACCGCTCGCGTGGCCCGGCGGATCACCGCGGGCGACCTCGACGCACGCGTCGACGATCCCCGTACGAAGGACGCGTCCCGCCCGCAGGACGAGGTGGCCGCGGTCGCCGCCGCCCTGGACACGATGGCCTCGTCGCTGCAGAGCAAGCTGCTGAGCGAGCAGCGCTTCACCGCGGACGTGGCGCACGAGCTGCGCACCCCGCTGACCGGGCTGCACGCGGCGGCGGAGCTGCTGCCGCCGGGCCGGCCGACGGAGCTGGTGCGGGACCGGGTGGCGGCGCTGCGCACGCTCACCGAGGACCTGCTGGAGATCTCCCGGCTGGACACCGGCCGGGAGCGGCTGGAGGTGGACACCGAGGAGCTGGGGGCGCTGGCCCGGCGGGTGGTGCGGGCCTCGGGCACCGACACGGAAGTGCGGGTCCTGGCCGACGCACGGGTGGAGACCGACCGGCGGCGGCTGGAGCGGGTGCTGGGGAATCTGGTGGCCAACGCGCACAAGCACGGGGCACCGCCGGTGGTGGTGACGGTGAACGGTGCCATGGTGACCGTACGGGACCACGGCAGCGGGTATCCGGAGTATCTGGTGGCCCATGGGCCGCAGCGGTTCCGCACGGAGGGCGGGGCCACCGGGCACGGGCTGGGGCTGACCATCGCCCTGGGGCAGGCGGAGGTGCTGGGAGCGCGGCTGATCTTCGCCAACGCGGTGGACGGCGGGGCCGTTGCCACGCTGGTGCTGCCCGGGGCCGAGGGGCGGTAGGGCTCGGGGCACGCCACGCGGGCGGCGGCGGGCACGGCACACAAGACGCCCTGTTTGGGTAGGTTCCGGGCATGACCAAGGCCGGAACCACCGTG
The DNA here is from genome assembly GCF_040297165.1 of Streptomyces sp. NPDC001851. NCBI lineage: Bacteria > Bacillati > Actinomycetota > Actinomycetes > Kitasatosporales > Streptomycetaceae > Streptomyces > Streptomyces sp. NPDC001851. Next base: position 32,715 of record NZ_JBEOYR010000001.1, read on the forward strand.
GCGGCGGCGCAGACTCCCGCGCCCGCCGTACGCCTCCCCCGGCGCCGTGGCATCGAACTGTCGCTGATCCTGCTGGCGGTGCTGCTGTCGGTGTACGGCTACTGCGCGGTGGGTCTGGCGCGGACCGGCACCGTCCCGCCCGGAGCCGCCGGTTACGGCGCCGGGCTCGCGGTGCTCGCGCTGTGCGCGCATCTCGCGGTGCGCATCCGGGCGCCGTACGCCGACCCGCTGTTCCTGCCGATCGGGGTGCTGCTGAACGGTCTCGGGCTGGTCCTGATCTACCGGCTGGACCTGGAGACGCCGCACGACCAGGCGGCTCCGGCCCAGCTGGTGTGGTCCACGCTCGGCATCGGACTGTTCATCGCCGTCGTCCTGGTGCTGCGCGACCACCGGACGCTCCAGCGGTACTCGTATGTGTGCGTGGCCGCCGCGCTCGGGCTGCTGGCGCTGCCGATCCTGTTCCCGGCGGTCAACGGCGCCCGTATCTGGATCCGGCTCGCCGGGTTCTCGATCCAGCCGGGCGAGTTCGCGAAGGTGCTGCTCGCGGTGTTCTTCGCCGCCTATCTGGCCGCCAACCGCAGCGCGCTCGCCTACACCGGCCGCCGGCTGTGGCGGCTGCAGTTCCCGACCGGGCGGGTGCTCGGGCCGATCGTGACGATCTGGCTGCTGAGCGTCGGGGTGCTGGTCCTGGAGCGGGATCTGGGCACCTCGCTGCTGTTCTTCGGGCTGTTCGTGGTGCTGCTGTACGTCGCCACGGGGCGGACGGGGTGGATCGCGGTGGGGCTGCTGCTCGCCGTGCTGGGGGCCTTCGCCGTGGGACGCCTTGAGCCGCATGTGAACCAGCGGATCGAGGACTGGCTGCATCCCTTCGCCACCATCGACGCCGGGCAGGGGCCGAACCAGCTCTCCCAGTCGCTGTTCGCCTTCGCCGCCGGCGGGCTCCTCGGCACCGGGCTCGGGCTCGGCCACTCGATCCTCATCGGCTTCGCCACCAAGTCGGACTTCATCCTGGCCACGGCCGGCGAGGAGCTGGGGCTCACGGGGCTCGCGGCGATCATCCTGCTGTACGCCCTGCTGGTGGAGCGCGGCTACCGGGCGGGGCGGGCCCTGCGGGAGCCCTTCGGCCGGCTCCTCGCGGTCGGGCTCGCCTCGATCCTGGCGCTGCAGGTGTTCGTGATCGCGGGCGGGGTCACCGGGCTGATCCCGCTCACCGGTATGGCGATGCCGTTCCTCGCCCAGGGGGGCTCCTCGGTGGTCACCAACTGGACGATCGTGGCGCTGCTGATCCGGGTGAGCGACTCGGCCCGCAGCCAGTACGACGGCCGGGAGGCCCCGTGAGCGAGTACGGCGGCTTCCACGAGGGCGGACGGCCGATGGCGCGGTACATCCGGCACGCCTGCGCGTTCTGCACCCTGCTGCTGGCGGCCCTGCTGGTCAACGCGGCCCGGGTGCAGGTGGTGCAGTCCGCCCTCTACGACGGCAACCCGGCCAACCGCCGCGCCGAGATCGCCCGTTACGGCCAGCCGCGCGGCGACATCCTGGTCGGCGACCAGCCGGTCACCGGATCCGTGGACACCGGCGAGCAGCTGCGCTATGAACGCACCTATCGGAACGGCCCGTTGTACGCCCCGGTCACCGGCTTCTCCTCGCAGTCGTACGGCACCACGTTCCTGGAGCACGCCGGGGACGGGGTGCTCTCCGGGACCGATCCGATGCTGTCGCCGCTGCCGCTGTGGAACGACGTGACGCGGGGGCCCCGCGCGGCCGGGAACCTCGTCACGACGCTGAACCGGGCCGCGCAGGAGGCGGCGTACCGGGGGCTCGCCGGGCGCAAGGGCGCGGTGGCCGCGATCGAGCCGGCCACGGGCCGGATCCTGGCGCTGGTGACGAGTCCGTCGTACGACCCCGGGGAGCTGTCCGGCAACGGCGAGGCGGTGACCTCGGCGTGGGCGCGGCTCAACCACGACCCGGAGAAGCCGATGCTCAACCGGGCGGTGCGGCAGACCTATCCGCCGGGGTCGACGTTCAAGGTGGTCACCGCGGCGGCGGCGCTGGACGCGGGCGTGGTCACCGACCTGGACGCACGCACCGACTCGCCCGACCCCTACCGGCTGCCCGGCACCAGGACCCGGCTGACCAACGAGGCCGACGACTGCCGCAACGCCTCGCTGCGGTCGGCCTTCGAGTGGTCGTGCAACACGGTGTTCGCCAAGCTCGGCGTGGACGTCGGGGTGAAGGGCATGCTGGGCACGGCGGGCGCGTTCGGGTTCAACGACACCGGGCTGCGCATCCCCTTCTCCGTCGCGCCCAGCACCTTCGACGCGCATGTGGACCGGGCGCAGCTGGCGCTGTCCTCGATCGGGCAGTACAACACGCGGGCCACGCCGCTGCAGATGGCGATGGTGGCGTCGGCGGTGGCGAGCGGCGGGCAGCTGCGGTCGCCGTATCTGGTGGACCGGACGACCCGGCGCGGCGGTGAGACGGTCGCCGGGAGCGGGACGCATCCGGTGCGGCAGGTGATGAAGCCCTCGACGGCCGCGCGGCTCAAGGAGCTGATGGCCGATGTCGTCCAGGAGGGCACCGGCACCCGGGCGGCCATCCCGGGTGCCCTGGTGGGCGGCAAGACCGGCACCGCGCAGCACGGGGTCGGCAACGCCGGTGTGCCGTATGCCTGGTTCGTCTCCTGGGCGCAGGCCGACAACTCCGTGGAGCCGCAGGTGGCCGTCGCGGTGGTGGTGGAGGACGCCTCCGCGGACCGCGGCGAGATCAGCGGCGGCGGGGACGCGGCGCCGATCGCACGGGACGTGATGCGGGCCGTTCTTGGCCGGTGAGACGGTCAGCCGATCGGCTTGACCGCCTCGGAGCGGATCCGGAGGGTCGTCTTCGCGTAGAGGGCGAGGTCCATGCCGGACGCGTTCTGCTTGGCCGTCCTGGCGGTGACCCATCCGACCACGGCCCCCGTGTTGCCGTCGTTCCAGGCGCAGATGGGGTAGGTCAGGGTGGCGCCGGACTTCGTCTGTGTCAGCACTTCACAGCTGACCGTGGGCGAGCCGTCCCGGGTGAAGTCCTTCTGCGGCACGGCCACCGTCACGCCCTCCGCCTCGGAGGCACCCTTCAGCGCGTTGCGACGGGCCTCAGCCGTGTTCCTGAACCGGCCGTACAGGCCCGACACCGCCAGGGTGCCCTGGGTCGCGTCGCCGTTCAGGGTGTAGCTGCCGACGACAGCGTGGGCGTCCTTGGCGTCCCAGGCGCCGTCCCCCTCGTCCTCGATCTTCTTGCCCTCGGTGCCGGAGAGGTCCTGGGAGAGCTGGAACCTGCCGTCCAGGAGCGTCTTGGGCAGGGTGAGCTTGTTCTTCGCCTCGGGGAAGCCGCTCGTGGCCAGCGCCCCGATCAGTACGAGCCCCACGACGACCGCCGTGAGCACACCGCCCACGATGCCGAGCACCAGCCCGACCCGGCGCTTCTTCGGCGGCGGGGCCATGGGCGGCACGCCCCAGGCCGGGTAGGGCTGCTGGGCGTAGGGCTGAGGCGGGTACGGCTGCTGCGGCGGGTACGGCGCACCGTACGGGCCGGGGACCGCCTGCTGGGGCAGGCCGTACGGTCCCGGACCGGCCTGCGGGTGCTGCTGGCCGTACGGGTACGGCGGCTGCTGGGGGCCGTTGGGGTACGGCTGCTGCGGTGGCGGAGGCGTGGACACGCCTGCAAGTTACTGCAACGGGGTGAACGCCCCGGCGGCCACCTCAGCCACGCGCCGCCCCGGACCGCCTCGACCCCCGGTCGCGTCAGCCCTCCGCCGCCCCCGCCTCGATGGTGTCCCGTACCTCCGCCACCCGCTCCCGTTCCTCCGCCGCGAAGCGCTCCGCGTCGAGTTGCTCGGCCAGTTCCTCGTCCTGGGCCATCAGCAGGTCCAGGTTGGAGTCGCCCATCTCGAAGACGCCCATGTCGACGTAGGCCTGCTGCAGCCGCTTGCCCCACAGGCCGATGTCCTTGACGCAGGGCACGATCCGGCTGAACAGCAGCCTGCGGAACAGCTGGAGGAACTCGGAACGCTCGCTCAGCGCCTCCGCCTCGGCCTTGGGGATGCCGAAGTTCTCCAGGACCTCCACGCCCCGGAGCCGGTCGCGCATCAGATAGCAGCCCTCGATCACGAACTCCTCGCGCTCGCGCAGTTCGGCGTCGGTGAGCTGCTTGTAGTAGTCCCTGAGCGCCAGCCGGCCGAAGGCCACGTGCCGGGCCTCGTCCTGCATGACGTAGGTCAGGATCTGCTTGGGCAGCGGCTTGTTCGTGGTGTCCCGGATCATCCCGAAGGCGGCCAGCGCCAGGCCCTCGATGAGCACCTGCATGCCCAGGTACGGCATGTCCCAGCGGCTGTCGCGCAGGGTGTCGCCGAGGAGGGACTGCAGGTTGTCGTTGATCGGATAGACCAGGCCCATCTTCTCGTGCAGGAAGCGGCCGTATATCTCGGCGTGCCGGGCCTCGTCCATCGTCTGCGTGGCGGAGTAGAACTTGGCGTCCAGGTCGGGCACCGACTCCACGATCCGCGCGGCGCAGATCATCGCGCCCTGCTCGCCGTGCAGGAACTGGCTGAACTGCCAGGAGGCGTAGTGCCGCCGCAGCTCGCCCTTGTCCTTCTCGGTGAGCTTGTCCCAGTACCTGGTGCCGTACAGGGACATCGCCTCGTCGGGTGTGCCGAGCGCGTCGTACGGGTCGACCTCCAGGTCCCAGTCGATGCGCTGCTGCCCGTCCCACTGCTTGTCCTTGCCCTTCTGGTAGAGGGCGAGGAGGCGGTCGCGGCCGTCGTCGTACTCCCAGCTGAAGCGGGCGGCGCCGGTCGCGGGCACCTGCCAGGGGGAGTCTCCGGGGCCGTTGGCGTACAGGTCATGGGTCGGCATACCCCGCAGGCTCACACGTAGACGCGAAGTCAACAAGTCATGCGCAAGGGATTGACGGTCTTGCTGACAAGCAGTCTCATAAGAGGCGGACGACGTACCCCCCGGTAACGAGGTGAGGGAGCCATGACGACCCTGACGGAAGCGGACGCGCTGGACGGCCTGCGCGACGCGCTCGGCCTGCTCAAGGACCGGGAGCAGGTGGCCGAACGGCTGCTGGTCTCCTCCGCCAAGCACTCCTTCGACCCGGACAGGGAGCTGGACTGGGACGCGCCCTTCGAGGAGGGCAAGTGGTTCTGGCCGCCGGAGCTGGTCTCGCTCTACGACACCCCGATGTGGCGGCGGATGTCCGAGGAGCAGCGCATCCTGCTCTCCCAGCACGAGGCGGCGGCGCTGGCCTCGCTCGGCATCTGGTTCGAGATCATCCTGATGCAGCTGCTGGTCCGGCACATCTACGACAAGGCGGCGACGAGTGCGCACGTGCGCTACGCGCTGACCGAGATCGAGGACGAGTGCCGGCACTCCAAGATGTTCGCGCGGCTGATCGCGCGGGGGGACGCGCCCTGGTACCCGGTGAGCCGGGCCCACCGGAACCTCGGCCGCCTCTTCAAGACCATCTCCACGACCCCCGGTTCCTTCACCGCCACGCTCCTCGGCGAGGAGGTCCTGGACTGGATGCAGCGGCTGACCTTCCCGGACGAGCGGGTCCAGCCCCTGGTCCGGGGGGTCACCCGCATCCACGTGGTCGAGGAGGCGCGGCACGTGCGGTACGCCCGGGAGGAGCTGCGGCGCCAGATGGTGACGGCACCGAAGTGGTCGCAGGAGTTCACCCGGGTCACGTCCGGGGAGTTCGCCCGCGTCTTCTCGGTGGCCTTCGTGAACCCCGAGGTGTACACGAACGTGGGACTGGACAAGCGGGAGGCGATGGCCCAGGTGAAGGCCAGCGGGCACCGGCGGGAGGTCATGCAGACCGGTGCCAGGCGGTTGACCGACTTCCTCGACGACATCGGTGTGCTGCGGGGTGTGGGGCGGCGGCTGTGGAGGGCGTCGGGCTTGCTGGCGTAGGCGGGGGAGGCGCCCGGCTCCGCCGCGCGGGCGCCATCAGCCACCAGGCGCCCGCGGTCGCCCACGCGTCCGCGTGCCGACGGCGATTAGGCTGCTGGCCATGACTCCCGCCACCACTCCGGCGTACCGCCGCCTGAGCGTCGAGGAGCGGCGCAGCCAACTGCTCGCCGCCGCGCTGTCGCTGTTCGCCCACCGGGCACCGGAGGACGTGTCCCTGGACGACGTGGCGGAGGCGGCGGGGGTCTCCCGCCCCCTGGTGTACCGGTACTTCCCCGGCGGCAAGCAGCAACTGTACGAGGCCGCGCTGCGCTCGGCCGCCGAAGAGCTGCAGCTGTGCTTCGACGAGCCCCGCGAGGGCTCGCTGCTGCCCCGGCTGTCCCGTGCCCTGGACCGCTATCTGGCCTTCGTGGACGAGCACGACACCGGCTTCAGCGCACTGCTGCAGGGCGGCAGCGTGGTGGAGACCTCGCGGACCACGGCCATCGTCGACGGGGTGCGCCGGGCCGCCGCCGAGCACATCCACGACCACCTCGGCGTCACCGACCCCGGCCCCCGGCTGCGCATGACCGTCCGGACGTGGATCACGGCCGTGGAGGCGGCCTCCCTGATCTGGCTGGACGAGGACAAGCAGCCCCCGGTCGAGGAGCTGCGCGACTGGCTGGTGGAGCAGTTCCAGGCCATGCTCACGGTCACCGCCGGCCGGGACCCGCAGACGGCGGCCGTCGTCGGCGCCCTCGCCGGGAATGACCGAGACTGAAGCAGTGAAGAGTCAGCACACCCCCTTCGAGGGCGGCCCCATGGACGGGCGGGTACTGCCGGTCCTGGTCGGTCCCACCGGCCACCCCCCGAAGACGTACCGCATCCCCGTCCCGGACCCGGACGGCGGCCCGGACACGGTGCTCGTCTACCGCCGCGTGCCGCGCGGGCACAGCAGGCGGCTCGGCCTGATCCAGGGGTGGAAGTACCAGTACGCCCCGGACGACACCTCCGGCGGCAGGCTCCGGTGGCCCTGGTCCAGGCCACAGGGCACGCCGTCCGGCAAGCCGGACGACGCGAACGGGTGACAGGGTTGCGCCGAACCGCGCACGCGCGGGGCGCGGCCCGCACGGACACGTCTGATTATCACGTCATGATCCCGGTGCGACGAGCGGCGGAGAGCCCGCCCTCACCGGCACCGGAGGTGAAGACGTGTCAGGAACGCTGCTGCGCCTGGCCTGTACCGCAACGGTGGCGGCCCAGGCCGTCCTCGCACCCGCACCGGCCACCGCGACGCCTGAGCCCCGACAGCAGTCGGTGGCCGCTCTCCTGACGAGCCTTCAGCAGCTGTACCGGCAGACCGAACAGGCCACCGAGACCTACGACGCCACCGCGGAGAAGCTGCGGCGGCAGCGTGCCGAGGTGTCCCGGCTCGACGGCGAACTGACCCGCGCCCGCCTCGACCTGCAGGACAGCCGCGCCGACGCCGGGCGGCTGGCCCGGCAGCAGTACCAGAGCAGCGACGGCCTGGGCCCCTACGTCCGCCTGCTCCTCGCCCGCGACCCGCAGCACGCACTGGACGAGGGCCATGTCATCGGCGAGGTGGCGCGCGAGCGGGCCCGCGCGGTGAGCCGGCTGACCGCCGCCGAGAAGCGGAAGGACGCCCTGGCCCGGGCGGCCCGCAAGGCCCTGGACACCCAGCTCGCCCTCGCCGACCAGCAGAGGAAGCAGCGCGACGACGTCAGGGCCAGACTGGGCGACGTGGAACACCTGCTGGCCTCCCTCACCCCGGCCCAGCTGACCGCGATCGCCGGCCTGGAGCAGCAGGGTGCCAGCGAGGCCCAGCAGAAGCTCGGCACCGCGGGCGCTCTGCCCGAGGACCGCCCCGCCTCCCCCCAGGGCGACCGCGCGGTCCACTACGCCATGGCCCAGCTCGGCAAGCCGTACCAGTGGGGCGCGCAGGGGCCCTCGGCGTACGACTGCTCGGGCCTGACCTCCGAGGCCTGGGCCCACGCCGGCACCCCGATCCCCCGCACCAGCCAGGAACAGTGGCACCGGCTCAGACGGGTCCCGCTGCGCGACCTGCGTCCCGGGGACCTGGTCGTGTACTTCCCCGAGGCGACCCACGTGGCCATGTACGTGGGGGGCGGCAACGTCGTACAGGCTCCGCGCCCCGGAGAGAAGGTGGAGGTCTCCCCTCTGGCGTCCTATCCGGTACTCGGAGCCGTACGCCCGGATGACCGTGTCGCCTGAACTGTGCTCACACGCTCAGGGGGACCGGGTGGATCTCGTCGGCTCGGTGACCAGCGCGTTCGTGGATGCGCTGGACCGCTTCAGCCGAGGGGGCCTCGGAGAGGCAGTAGACCGTGCCGGACTCGGGGTCCGCCCAGGCCTTCTCGAAGTGGACGCCTTCCTCGTTCTCGATGTCGAGATCGGCCCTGTGGGCCTGCATCAGCTGGTCGGCCGTGAGGCCCTTCATCCCACGGTGGACATCCATGAACTGGGGCATGGCGCTGCGCCTCCTTCCGACTGTCGCGTCGTGCGGCGCCGAATCGCCGGCCAGGCCGCCGTATCCATCCTGTCCCCGTCTCGCCGTGATGGCGAGACGGGGACAGATGACGACGGCCGAACCCCAGGTCGGAGACCCGTCAGGCGCCGGTGACCGAGGCCAGGTAGGCCGCCGTCTTCTCCGGCTCGTAGAAGAAGTCCTCGAAGTCGGAGGGGTCGTTGAACGCGTTGGCGAACCGGTCGGCCACCGGCTGCAGCTGGCCCGCCGCCCCGATCAGGTTCAGGATGTGCTCCGGCGGCGGCATGAGCATCGCGTTGGTCCACTTGGTGACGTGCTGGGCGGTGGCCCAGTACCGGTCGAACGTGGCCTGCATCCACTCCTCGTCGAACGGCTTGTCCCCGCGCTCCAGGATCGAGGCGAGGTAGGCGGCCGCGCACTTGGCGGCGGAGTTGGAGCCCTGGCCGGTGATCGGGTCGTTGGCCACGACGACGTCCGCGACGCCGAGGACCAGGCCGCCGCCGGGCAGCCGGCCGATGGGGTTGCGGACCGTCGGGGCGTAGCGGCCGGCCAGCGTGCCGCCGGCGTCGGTCAGTTCGACCTTGGTGGCCCGCGCGTACTCCCACGGAGTGAACTTCTCCATGAGCTCCAGGGTCAGGGACAGGTGCTCGGCCGGGTCCTTGACGCCGTTGAAGACGTCGAGCGGGCCGCCGGGTATGCCCTCCCAGAACAGGATGTCGGCCGGTCCGGAGGTGGTCAGGGTCGGCATGATGAACAGCTCGCCGACGCCGGGGACGAGGTTGCAGCGGACGGCGTGGTAGTCCGGGTGCTCGGGGCGCGGGCCCAGCCCGTGGACGTACGCCACCGCCAGCGCGCGCTGTGGCTCGCTGTACGGGGAGCGCGAGGCGTCGCGGCCGAACATCTGGACCAGCTCGCCCTTGCCCGCGGCGACCAGGACGAGGTCGTAGGTGCGGGAGAAGTAGTCGAGGTCGCCGACCGCCGCGCCGTGGATGACCAGCTGGCCGCCGCGCTGCGCGAAGGTCTCCATCCAGCCGGCCATCTTCACCCGCTGGTCGACCGACTGCGCGTAGCCGTCCAGCTTGCCCACCCAGTCGATGGCCCGCTGCGTGGGACCCGGGTCGTGCGAGCCGGGGGCCGCGACCGAGACGCCGAGCCCTTCGATCTTCGGGGCCTGGGACTCCCAGAAGTTCAGCTGGAGATCACGCTCGTGCTGCAGTGCCGTGTCGAACATGCACTGCGTCGACATGACCCGGCCGGAGCGGATCTCGTCCGCGGTCCGGTTCGACATCAGGGTGACCTCGTAGCCGTGCGACTGCAGGCCGAGGGCGAGCTGGAGACCGGACTGGCCGGCTCCGACGACGAGTATCTTCCGCATGCGGGGGTTGTTCTCCTACTCGGGGACTACTCGGGGGTTTCGTCCAGCGCGTGGGCGACGAGGGACAGCAGGGTCTCGATCACCGAGATCCTGCGCCGCGCATCCATGATCATGACAGGGATGTGCGCCGGGATGGTCAGCGCTTCCCGCACGTCCTCCGGTTCGAAGCGCTCACTGCCGTCGAAGTGGTTGACCGCCACGACGTACGGCATCCCGCAGCTCTCGAAGTAGTCCAGGGCGGGGAAGCAGTCCTTGAGCCGCCTCGTGTCCGCGAGGACGACCGCGCCGATCGCGCCGCGCACCAGGTCGTCCCACATGAACCAGAACCGCTGCTGGCCCGGCGTGCCGAACAGGTAGAGCACCAGGTCGTCGTCGAGCGTGATGCGGCCGAAGTCCATGGCCACGGTGGTGGTCAGCTTGCCGGGCGTGGCGGTGAGGTCGTCGGTCTCCTCGCTGGCCTCGGTCATCAGCGCCTCGGTCTGCAGGGGCACGATCTCCGAGACGGAGGTGACCAGGGTGGTCTTGCCGACCCCGAAGCCCCCCGCCACGACTATCTTCGTGGCGATGGGGGCGCGGGTGCGGTCCGTCTGCCAGGACTTCAGGTCCTCGTCGGTGTCCTCAAAGACGACGGAGTCCACTCAGCACCCTTTCCAGCAGCACGCGGTTCGGCCGGCCGGTGCCGTGACCGGTTCCGGTGCCGTACACACGGATCTTTCCCTGGTCCGCGAGGTCGCTCAGGAGCACGCGGACCACGCCGAGCGGCATTCTCAGCAGCGCGGCGATCTCGGCCACCGTGCGCATACGGCGGCACAGTTCGACGATGGCCCGCATCTCGGGCATGACCCGGGTGGTGAGGGGACCATTCGCCAGTTCCTTGCGCTCTTCGGGGGCTTCGAGCGCGGCCACGAACGTCTCCACGAGGAGGACGTGACCGAAGCGGGTACGACCGCCGGTGAGCGAGTAGGGGCGCACGCGGGCGGGTTTGCGGTCGCCGCCGCGCACGGGCAGTTTCCTGGGCGTGCCGCTCATCGGGGGCTCCCCGTCGACTCGGACTCCAGGGACCTGCGCAGCTCGCTGCGGAGTTCGGGGGTGAGGACGTGGCCGGCGCGGCCGACGAACAGCGCCATGTGGTACGCCACCACGCTCATGTCGCACTCGGCGCTGCCGTGCACACCGAGCAGCGAGCCGTCGCTGATCGACATCACGAACAGGCTGCCCTCCTCCATCGCGATCATCGTGTGCCTGACCCCGCCGAACGCCATCAGCTTCGCGGCGCCGACGGTGAGGCTGCCGATGCCGGAGACGATGGTGGCGAGGTCGGCGGAGGAGCCGCGGGGGCCCTTCGCCGGGCGGGCCTGACGGGACTGCTCGGTGCGACCGGGGTCGGACGAGAGCAGCAGCAGGCCGTCCGAGGAGACCACGGCGACCGACTGGATGCCGGGGACTTCCTCGACCAGGTTGGTCAGCAGCCAGTGCAGGTTGCGGGCTTCACTGCTCAGTCCGTACGTACTGGGCGCGGTCAACTGCTTGCCTCCTCGGCTGTGCCCCCCGTGGCTTCTGTGGCTTCTTCGGCGTGTGCGATTTCTGCTTCTACGGCGCGGTAGCCGGCCTGGGCTCCGCTGCGGAAGCCGCCGAGCCTCCTGCGGAGGGCCTCGGCGTCGACGCTTCCGGCCCGGCGGCGCGGGGCCTGGGCCGGTGCGGTGATCTTGGGGGTGCGCTTGGGGAGGCCCTTGGCGGTGACCGCCTCGGCTTCGCCCTCGGCGGGGTTTCCGTCGTCGGGTGCGGGTGGCCCCTGCGGGGCGGGCTGGTCCGTCAGCAGTGGCTGCGGCGCCTCGGTGCGGCCGGCCGTGGGCTCCGTGGCGAGGTCCGGGAGGAGCAGCTCCATCGTCGTCTCGGCGTACGTCTCCGCCGGGGCCTTCGGGCGGGTCTCCCCGTGCTGCGCATCCGCGTCGGCCTGCTCGTGGACCGCCTGCACCGCGTCCTCGCCGCGGGCATCCCCTACGGCCGGCTCGGAGCGCCCGCCGAAGGCATCCCGCACCGCGTCGTGGGCCGACCCGCCCAGGCCGACACCATCCACGTCACGGACCGGCCCATCCGGGTCGACACCGTCCACGTCACGGACGGGCCCGCCGGGGTCGACGCCATCCGCGTCGGCGGCCGACCCGGCGAACGCACCCTCGGCCGCCTCGGCCTCATCCCCCGGGCCTCCGAAGGAAGCCTCTTCGGCCGAGCCGCCGGAGACACCGGAACCCGAGGCGGACGCGCTCTCCCCGGCCGCGCCGGAGCCGGCCCCCTCAGCCGCAATCTGCGCAGCTACGGAACCCGGGACGCCCTCTTCGGCAGAGCCACGGGGAGCAGACACGCCCGCTTCAACCGACCCACCGGAAGCGGGCAGGTCCCCGTCCGCCGGCCCACCGGAATCGGGAGCCCCCTCCGCCGAACCGCCGAAGCCAGACGCACCCGCCCCCGCCGACCCACCGGAAGCGAGCACCTCCTCCTCCGCGGAACCACCGGAGCCAAGCGCACCGATCTCCGCCGAACCGCCGGAAGCAGACACACCCCCCTCGGCCGAACCGCCGGAGGCAGACGGACCCGTCTCCGACGACCCACCGGAAACAGACGCACCCCCCTCCGCCGAACCGCCGGAGGCCTGCGTCCCCCGGACCGTTCGTTCCGCCAGGGTGATCAGGGGGTCGGGGTCCTTGGGGCGGGCGGGGAGGACGTTGGAGTTGACCTCGGCGTCGGCGCCGGGGAGGGAGAAGGTGCCCGTGGTGCTGGAGGACGAGGTCTGCGGGGGCAGGGTGGTCTGTGGGGCCTCGGTGAGGAGGGTGGCCGGCAGGACCACGACCGCCGCGATGCCGCCCTGCTTCTGCTCGCGCAGCTGTACCCGCATTCCGTGCCGGTGTGCGAGGCGGGCGACGACGTACAGGCCGAGGCCGAGACCGGCGTCGCCCTCGTTGTCGTAGGGGGACTCGGGGTCGAAGTCGGTCAGCCGGGTGTTGAGGTGGTCGAGGCGCTCGGGCGCCATGCCGATGCCCTCGTCCTGGACCGACAGCATCACCTCGCCGCTCTCCAGGAGCCACCCGGAGATCTCCACCGGCAGCTCCGGCGGGGAGGCCGACGTGGCGTTCTCCATCAGTTCGGCCAGCAGGTGGGAGAGGTCGTCGGCCGCGAAGCCCGCCACGTGGGCGTGCGGGGGCAGGGCGGCGATGCGGACGCGTTCGTAGCGTTCGATCTCGCTGACGCCCGCCCGGACCACATCGACCAGCGGAACCGGCGCGTGGTGCTGCTGGACGTGCTCGGCGCCGGCCAGGACCAGCAGGTTCTCGCTGTGGCGGCGCATGACCGTGGCGAAGTGGTCCAGCTTGAAGAGCGTGGCGAGGCGGTCGGGGTCCTGCTCGCGGTCCTCCAGGCCCTCGATCACCGCGAGCTGGCGTTCGACCAGGCCGAGGGTGCGCAGCGAGAGGTTCACGAACGTGCCGCCGATGCTGGTGCGGAGCCGCTCCAGCCGGGCCACGGCGTCGCTGAGTTCGGCGCGGAGTTCCTCGCGGGCGTCGGCCATCTTCTGGCGCTGGCCGACCAGGTGTTTGCGGTCGGTCTCCAGGGTGGCGATCCGCTCGCCCGCGGCGACGTTCTGCTCGCGCAGGGCCACCGCGTGCGCGTGCAGGGCGTTGACCGAGCGGACGACCTGGGCGAACTCGTCGTTGCGGCCGGTGAAGGCGATCGGTTCCTGGGTGGTCGGGTCGTCCGATTCCGCGAGCCGGGCCGAGCCGCGGCGCAGCACCGACAGGGGGCGGGTCAGGGTGCGGGCCATGGCCGTGGCGATGCCGATCGCGACCAGCATCAGCGCGCCGAGGACGGCGACGCGTATCTCCAGGGCGGTGACGTCGTCGTCGCGGAGGTGCGCCAGGTCCTTGGTGCGGTGGTCGTAGAGGGCCGACTCCGCGCCGCGCATCAGGTCGACGCGGGCGGACAGGGCCGCGTCCAGCTTCTTGGTGCTGGTGGTCAGCTCGCTGTCGGCCAGCGTCGGCTGGGCGGTGAGCCGGGCGAGGTACTTCTCGGCCGAGTTGACGTCGGAGCCGGTGACCGTGGAGTCGTAGGAGTCGACGGCCGCCTTGGGTGCGGTCGCGCGGAATTCGGCGAGGGCGGCGTCGGCGCGCAGCCGGGCCTGCTGGGCGGCGGCGGTCAGCTGGTCGCGCTGCTTGCGGTCGGCCGCGGACGCGGTGGAGGTCGTGGTGGGCAGGCCGGTGACCGGGTTGATCACCGTGCGGGTGCCGGCCGGCACGTTCAGCGCGGCCAGCAGCAGGCCGCGGGCGGCCGCGGACTGCTGTACGGCGGTGTCCAGTTCCGCGAGCGCGTGGGCGCCGGCGGGGGCCCGCGGGGGCGTCTGCTCGGCCAGCTGCTCGGCGAGCCGGTGCAGCGCGGAGATGGTCTGCGAGTACGCCTGGTGGGTCTGGAGGGCCGAGGCCTTGCCGGTGAGGGCGGCCCGGCGGACGGCGTCGATGCCGTCGAGGTCGCCGCGCAGGCTCGCCGGGGTGTCGGTGTCGGCGCGCAGGTCCTCGACCTGCCGGTCGACGCGGGCGCTGCGGTCCTCGGACGGGGCCTTGGACTTGGGGCGGCCCGCCGCGATGTAGGAGGTGACCTCGTCGCGCTCGTCGGCGAGGGAGTTCGCGAGGGCGAGGGTGTCCTGGGTGCGGGCGGCCAGCGTCACCAGGTCCTGGGAGTCGCTGACGTCCTGCGAGGCGGTGAGCAGGGAGGGCGCCCCGGCTCCCGCGACGGCGGCGGCCACCACGGCGACGGCGACGATGAGCCGGGTGCGCACATGGGTGGGGCGGCCGGTGCCCGCGGGGGTCTGCTGGGCGGTCCCCGCGGGGGCCGTCTGCCTGCCTGTGCGCCGAGGCCGCATTTTCTGCACCGGTGCTCGCAATCCTGAACTCGTCTACCCAAGGGACCGGGTGGCGTGCCGTCATCTCGGTGCCAAGTGGTGCGTACACCCGGTTCGTACGGTTCCCGACCCTCCCAGCGCCGGTAGGCGGTGGTCGCGCATCACCTGACCCGCCACCCGAAGGAGTGAACATCGGAGGGGAGTTGGCGGGCAAGTTCCCGTGGCGCGTGCGGTGCCCCTGCACGGCACGCCGGTTGGACGCACGCCACAGGCTTTGGCAGTATTCGCCGCCACGCCTTCCCGGAGTCGCCCATTCCCTCCCAAATCAGGCGGCTGACCTGCGAGGTCGTGTCAATTCGGCGGACGTTGCCAGCCTTTGGCGCATCCCGTGAAGGGCTCGTGCAGACTGGCTGGATGCGAACTGATCTCGTTTCGGAACCCGGCGACGCGAACCGCCCCAACGAGGACTTCGCCAGTGCCGGACTACCCGCCTCCGGACAGGGAGGTTGCGTGATCGTCCTGGACGGGGTGACTCCCCCGCGGGACGGGACGGGGTGTCTGCATTCCGTTCCCTGGTTCACCGCGCGGCTCGGCGGAGCGCTGACCGAACTTTCCCTTTCGCGCAGAGATCTGACGCTCCCGGAGATTCTCTCCCGGGCGATCGGCCGCACCGCCGACGCCCATGCGGACACCTGTGAGCTTTCTCACCCGCGCACCCCCCAGGCAACCGTCGCCCTGGCCCGCTGGTCCGCCGACACGGTCGAGTACCTGGTGCTGTCCGACGCGGCGCTGCTGCTGCGGCGGACCGACGGGACGGTCACCCCGGTCCTGGACGACCGCCTGGCCCGGATCCCGCGCTCCCGGCTCGCCACCGACGCGCTGGTGGACGCCACCCTGCGCAACAAGGAGGGCGGCTTCTTCACGGCCGCCGCCGACCCGTGGGTGGCCGCCCGCGCGGTCGCCGGCTCCCTGCCCCGCCGCGAGGTCCGCGCCCTGGCGGCGCTGACGGACGGCGCGACCCGGTGGACGGAGAAGTTCCACGAGGGCGACTGGCCGGCCCTGTTCGACGTGGTCGCGAAGGAGGGCGCCCGGTCGCTGGTGGACCGGGTGCGGGACCTGGAGACGGCGGACCGGGAGGAGCGGGCCTTCCTGGGGCGGAGCAAGACGCACGACGACGCGACGGTCGTGTACGCGGAGCTGTGAGCCCCGGGTCGGGCTCCTACTTCTCCATGACGCCGTTCAGCTGGTGGAGCAGCCGGGCCAGTTCCGCGACCTCGCGGCGGTCCCAGTGGGCGAGCTGGCTGACGTACCGGGCGCGGCGCGCCTCGCGGACCTTGCCGACCCGGCCGCGCCCCTCGTCGGTAAGCGTGACGAGCCAGGCCCGGCCGTCGGCGGGATCCGGTTCGCGGGCGATCAGGCCCAGTTCCTCCAGGGCCCGCAGCTGGCGGGACATGGTGGCCTTGCCGACGCCGATGTAGGCGGCGAGTTCCGTGGCCCGCTGGCCGCCGTACTCGTCCAGGCGGATCAGCAGGCCGTACGCGGAGGACTCCAGGTCGGGATGGACCTCGCGGGCCATCTCGCCCTGGTTGGCCCGCGCTCGCCTCAGCAGCACGGTCAACTCCCGTTCCAGTGCCAGGAACTCCTGGTCCGCGCCCCTGGGGGTCACCTCGTGGGCGCCGCGATGTGCGTCGCCGTTTCCGCTCTCGTGCACGTCAGCACCCCTGCTCGGTTTCCCGGTCCTGAAAGTTTCTGCCAAAAGTCGTCATTGCCGCAGCTCCGTCAGTATTTCGCAGGCGTAGACCAACGGCAGCGTCCGGACCCCCTTCCCACGCCGTCATCTACGTGCGTAGCTTCTTTATCAGGCAATCAATGGCATGCCCACGCCAGTGCGCCACCCGGTTCACGGTCACCGCCTCGTTCCCCCCACCCCCGCATCCCGGAGGCACGTCATGCCCGTGCACAGACCCGGTTCCGACCGCTCCCCCCGCTCCCCGCGTCCCCTCGCCGTGCTCGTCACGGCGCTGCTCGCCGCGGTCTCCTTCGCCCTGCCCCCCACCTCCGCCCAGGCCGCGACCACGCCCAGCCGCGGCTCCGCCCACATGGGCATGGGCGTCCTCGCCCACGACGGCCGCCACGGCACCCCCGCCCCGGCCGCCGTCGCCCAGACCGAGGGCGTGGACGTCTCCGCCTACCAGGGCAACGTCGCCTGGTCGACCCTGTGGGGCAGCGGGGTGCGCTGGGCGTACACCAAGGCGACGGAGGGGACGTACTACACGAACCCGTACTTCGCCCAGCAGTACAACGGCTCGTACAACGTGGGCATGATCCGCGGCGCCTACCACTTCGCGACCCCGGACACCGCCGGCGGCGCGGCCCAGGCGAGCTACTTCGTCGGCCACGGCGGCGGCTGGTCACGCGACGGCAAGACCCTGCCCGGCACGCTCGACATCGAGTGGAACCCCTACGGGGCCGCCTGCTACGGCAAGACCGCGAGCCAGCTGGTCGGCTGGATCGCCGACTTCGTCACCACCTACCACTCCCTCACCGGCCGCTACCCCGTGATCTACACGGCCACCAGCTGGTGGACCCAGTGCACCGGCAACTACGGCGGGTTCGCCGCCGACAACCCCCTGTGGATCGCCCGCTACGCCTCGGACCCGGGGACGCTGCCGGCCGGCTGGTCGTACTACACCATGTGGCAGTACACCTCGTCCGGCCCGACGGTCGGCGACCACGACAAGTTCAACGGGGCCCTGGACCGGGTGCAGGCCCTGGCCAACGGCTGACGCTCCGCCGACCGCGCGCAGGGCCGGGGGCCCGGGCCTCCCTCACGGGACCCGGGCCCCCGCCCGTCCGGCAGCGTCCGTCACGCCGCCACCGGAACCTCCGGCGTCGCCCCGTTCGTCGCGGGCGCGAGGGCCAGTTCCAGGACCTGGCGGACGTCGGTCACGGTGTGGACGTCGAGCCCGTCCAGCACCTCGGCCGGGACGTCGTCCAGGTCGGGCTCGTTGCGCTTGGGGATGATCACGGTGGTCACCCCGGCACGCTGCGCGGCGAGCAGCTTCTGCTTCACGCCGCCGATGGGCAGCACGCGGCCGGTCAGTGAGACCTCGCCCGTCATGGCCACGTCCGTGCGGACGAGCCGTCCGCTCAGCAGCGAGGCCAGCGCCGTCGTCATCGTGATGCCGGCGCTCGGACCGTCCTTCGGGACCGCGCCCGCCGGGAAGTGGATGTGCACCCCCCGGTCCTTCAGGTCGCCGACCGGCAGCTCCAGTTCGGCGCCGTGGCTGCGCAGGAAGCTCAGCGCGATCTGCGCGGACTCCTTCATCACGTCACCGAGCTGACCGGTCAGGGTCAGCCCCGCCGCGCCCGTCTCCGGGTCGGCGAGGGACGCCTCCACGAAGAGGACGTCACCGCCGGCACCGGTGACCGCGAGGCCGGTCGCCACCCCGGGCACGGACGTACGGCGCTCGGCCGGGTCCTGGGCGGACTCGGGCACGTGGTGCGGACGCCCGATCAGGCCGCGCAGGTCCTCGTCCCGGACGGTGAACGGCAGCTCCCGCTCGCCCAGTTCGTGCTGGGCCGCGACCTTGCGGAGCAGGCGGGCGATGGAGCGCTCCAGGGTGCGCACACCGGCCTCGCGCGTGTACTCGCCGGCCAGCTTGCGCAGGGCGCTCTCGTCCAGGGTGACCTCGTCCCCGCCGAGTCCCGCCCGCTCCAGCTGGCGCGGGAGCAGGTGGTCGCGGGCGATGACGACCTTCTCGTCCTCGGTGTATCCGTCCAGGCGGACGATCTCCATACGGTCGGCGAGCGCCTCCGGGATGGCTTCCAGGACGTTGGCGGTGGCCAGGAAGACCACGTCCGACAGGTCGAGTTCGACCTCCAGGTAGTGGTCCCGGAAGGTGTGGTTCTGCGCCGGGTCCAGGACTTCCAGCAGGGCCGCGGCCGGGTCGCCGCGGAAGTCGGAGCCCACCTTGTCGATCTCGTCCAGCAGGACCACCGGGTTCATGGACCCGGCCTCCTTGATCGCCCGTACGATCCGGCCGGGCAGCGCACCGACGTACGTACGGCGGTGGCCTCGGATCTCGGCCTCGTCACGGACGCCGCCGAGGGCCACGCGGACGAACTTGCGGCCCATGGCGTGGGCCACACTCTCGCCCAGGCTCGTCTTGCCCACGCCGGGGGGCCCGACCAGCGCCAGTACGGCACCGCCGCGCCGGCCGCCGATGACGCCCAGCCCGCGGTCGCTGCGGCGCTTGCGGACGGCGAGGTACTCGGTGATGCGCTCCTTCACGTCCTGCAGGCCCGCGTGCTCGGCGTCCAGGACCGCCTTGGCGCCCTGGATGTCGTACACGTCCTCGGTGCGGGAGTTCCACGGGAGTTCGAGGACCGTGTCCAGCCAGGTCCGGATCCAGGAGCCCTCGGGCGACTGGTCGGAGGCCCGCTCCAGCTTGTCGACCTCCTTCAGGGCGGCCTCGCGGACCTTCTCCGGCAGGTCGGCGGCCTCCACGCGGGCGCGGTAGTCGTCGGACTCCGCGCCCTCCGACTCGCCGTTCAGCTCCCGCAGTTCCTTGCGGACGGCCTCCAGCTGACGGCGCAGCAGGAACTCGCGCTGCTGCTTGTCGACGCCCTCCTGGACGTCCTTGGCGATGGTCTCGGCCACGTCCTGCTCGGCGAGGTGGTCGCGGAGCTGCTGCGCGGCAAGCTTCAGCCGGGCCACCGGATCGGCGGTCTCCAGCAGTTCGACCTTCTGTTCGATGGTGAGGAACGGTGAGTAGCCGGAGTTGTCGGCGAGCGCGGAGACGCCGTCGATGGCCTGGACGCGGTCCACGACCTGCCAGGCGCCGCGCTTCTTCAGCCAGGCGGTGGCGAGCGCCTTGTACTCCTTGACGAGGTCCGCGACCTGACCCGGCAGCGGGTCGGGGACGCTCTCCTCGACGCGGGCGCCCTCGACCCACAGGGCCGCGCCGGGGCCGGTGGTGCCGGCCCCGATCCGCACGCGGCTGCGGCCGCGGATCAGAGCCCCCGGGTCGCCGTCGGCCAGCCGGCCGACCTGCTCGACGGTGCCCAGCACACCGGTCTTGGCGTAGGTGCCGTCGATGCGTGGCACCAGCAGCACCTTGGGCTTTCCGGGTTCCGACCGGGCGGCGGCCTGGGCGGCCTCCACCGCGGCCCGTACCTCGGCGTCGCTCAGGTCCAGCGGAACCACCATGCCGGGCAGTACGACCTCGTCGTCGAGCGGCAGCACAGGCAGGACGAGCGTGAACGCCGTGGACTCAGCAGCCATGATCTCCCCTTCGGCAGTCAAGTTGAGCTATGCCGACTCAACTGCTGGGGATGCGCTGATGTTCCCTTCGCTTGTTCGCTGTGAGCGATTGCCCCTAGGCCCGTTGCGCCCACCGGCGTACCAGAGGCCAGCCCGCTACGCCTATCGTCAGCGCGATCAGGTGACCCCAGTTCGTCATCGGGTCCTCGAAGGCGATCAGGTCGTTCAGGAGGAGGCCGGTCGCGACGGTGAGGACGGGCCAGCGGAGCCAGGGGCTCAGGAGGCCGGCCAGGGCGCCGGTGCTCGCGGCGACGCCGAAGCTGATGCCGTAGTCCAGGCGGTGCAGCGAGGTGACGGGAAGGTCGCCGAACAGCACGGCCAGGCCCACCGGGACCTCGGTGGCGAGGGTGGCCAGGACATGGCCGGCCAGGAAGACGCAGGCCGCCCGCGCGCCGCCTATGCGCCGTTCGAGCGCGGTGAGCACCAGCACGAACGCGAGCGCGTACGGCGACAGGACGCCGCCCGCGATCCACAGGGCGCTCGCCAGCAGCACCAGTACGGGGGTGCGCACCAGATGGGCGACGTCCGTGCTGGAGTCCCGGTAGAAGGCGTGCACCAGGCCCGGGTCGGCCAGGGCCGCGATCACCGAGGTGACGGCCAGGACGGCGCCGTAGGAGAAGGTGAACGGGGTCCCGGCCGGGGTGGGCAGCAGGTGCCACGGCCGCGGGACCCGCACGGCCGGGCGCGGGTCGGCCGGGGCGGGGGCGGGGTCGCAGGCGGGGACCGTGGCGTGCCGCTGGCGCGGCATGCCGTCCAGCAGGTCCGCCAGCGCGGGTGCCGGGACGACACCACCGCCGTCGGTGAGCGGAGCGCCCGGCAGGGGCGCGGACGCGGCCGAAGCAGGGCCCGTCGCGATCGGTTCCACGGTGTGGCGCTCCTCTCGTTCGCGCCCACCCTTCGCGTTGCGCGGGCCGCTGTCTATGACCGACGCCACGCGAGAGCGGATTCACAGCAACCTCTCACGTGCCGGATGCGTCCGGCTGCGATCCGATGCCGGCAGCGCGCGCGTGTCCTCCGCAATTCCCGTGAACGACACGGCGCGTTCAAGCAGGATGGAGGCATGACTGCTGCCGTCCACGACTCCCCCGTGATCCTCGACCGGCGCGACGGCCCGTACGGCGAGGTGGTGCTGCGCCGGCACGGAGCGCTCCTGCAGATCATCGCCAACGGCTGTTTCCTGATGGACACCTCCGACGGCCGCTCGGAACGGCTGCTGGTGGACGCCGCGTACGACGCGCTGGACGGGCGGCCGGAGCCGGACGTGCTGATCGGCGGCCTGGGCGTGGGGTTCTCACTCGCACATGCGGCGGCGGACCCCAGGTGGGGGCGGATCACCGTCGTCGAGCGGGAGCCCGCCGTCGTCGACTGGCACCGGGACGGGCCGCTGGCGCAGGTCTCCGCCGGTGCGCTCGGCGATCCGCGCACCGAGATCGTGCAGGACGACCTCGTGGCGTTCGTCCATGAGACATCCGACACGTTCGACGCGCTCTGCCTGGACATCGACAACGGCCCCGGCTGGACCGTCACGGAGGACAACGACAGCCTCTACTCGCCGGCCGGACTCACCGCGTGCGCACGGGTGTTGAAGCCCGGTGGCGTGCTGGCCGTATGGTCCGCCGAGCCCTCTCCGGAATTTGAAGGAACCATGCGGAATGCCGGGTTCCGGCAGGTGCGTACCGAAGAGGTCCCCGTTGCCCGGGGCGTGCCGGACGCCGTACACCTCGGCGTCCGACCTGGATAGCGACAGCACGGCCGATCCCCGTAATGTGCTGCCCTGACGCGGATCATTCAAGCGTCAATCGCAGACATGGGATCACCCCACTGGTTCCGGAAAGCAACAAGCAGGGGCGGGCGATGGAGCAGACACACACCTCCCAGAGCGGCGCGGCGACGACCACCCCGGGCGCCCAGCGCCGGGTGCTGGTCGTCGAGGACGACCCCACGATCGTCGACGCCATCGCGGCCCGGCTCCGCGCCGAGGGATTTCTCGTGCAGACCGCGTCGGACGGCCCGGCGGCCGTCGACACGGCCGAGGCCTGGCAGCCCGATCTGCTGATCCTCGACATCATGCTGCCGGGCTTCGACGGCCTGGAGGTCTGCCGGCGGGTACAGGCCCAGCGTCCGGTGCCGGTGCTGATGCTGACCGCGCGGGACGACGAGACGGACATGCTGGTCGGTCTCGGGGTCGGCGCGGACGACTACATGACCAAGCCGTTCTCGATGCGGGAGCTGGCCGCGCGGGTGCATGTGCTGCTGCGGCGGGTGGAGCGGGCGGCCCTGGCCGCCGCGACGCCGCGCAGCGGGATCCTGCGCCTGGGCGAGCTGGAGATCGACCACGCGCAGCGCCGGGTGCGGGTGAGGTCCGAGGACGTCCACCTGACACCCACCGAGTTCGACCTGCTGGTGTGCCTGGCGAACACCCCGCGCGCGGTGCTCTCCCGGGAGCAGCTGCTGGCCGAGGTGTGGGACTGGGCGGACGCCTCCGGCACCCGTACGGTCGACAGCCACATCAAGGCGCTGCGCCGGAAGATCGGCGCCGAGCGGATCCGCACCGTGCACGGCGTCGGGTACGCGCTGGAGACGCCCACACCGTGAGCGGCGACGGGCGCCAGGCCGCACGGAGGAGCCCCGGGGACGATCCCTGGGGTGGCGTACGCCCGTTCTCGATCAAGACCAAGCTCGGCGCGCTCGTCGTCATATCGGTGCTGATCACCACCGGACTGTCGATCGTCGCCGTGCACACCAAGACCGAGCTGCGCTTCATCACGGTCTTCTCGATGATCGCCACCCTGCTGATCACGCAGTTCGTGGCGCATTCGCTGACCATGCCGCTGGACGAGATGAACACGGTGGCGCGGTCGATCTCCGAGGGTGACTACACCCGCCGGGTGAGCGAGGGCCGCCGGGACGAGCTGGGCGATCTGGCCCGGACGATCAACGTCATGGCGGACGAGCTGGAGGCCCAGGACAGCCAGCGGAAAGAGCTGGTCGCGAACGTCTCGCACGAGCTGCGGACCCCCATCGCCGGGCTGCGGGCCGTGCTGGAGAACATCGTCGACGGGGTCACCGAGGCCGACCCCGAGACCATGCGGACGGCCCTGAAGCAGACCGAGCGGCTCGGCCGGCTGGTGGAGACCCTGCTGGACCTGTCCCGGCTCGACAACGGCGTCGTCCCGCTGAAGATGCGGCGTTTCGAGGTGTGGCCGTACCTGTCGGGCGTGCTGAAGGAGGCCAACATGGTGGCCTCGGCGCGCGCCGGCATCGCCTCCGGCTCCGGCAGCCACACCCGCACCGACGTCCATCTGCACCTGGACGTCTCCCCGCCGGAGCTGACCGCGCACGCGGATCCCGAGCGCATCCACCAGGTCGTCGCCAACCTGATCGACAACGCGGTCAAGCACAGCCCGCCGCACGGCCGGGTGACGGTGAAGGCGCGGCGCGGGCCGCAGCCGGAGTCGCTGCAGCTGGAGGTCCTGGACGAGGGTCCGGGCATCCCCCGGTCGGAGTGGCACAAGGTGTTCGAGCGGTTCAACCGGGGCGCGGTGACCCGGCCGCACGGCCCGGGCAGCGACGGCGGTACGGGACTGGGGCTGGCGATCGCCCGCTGGGCGGTGGATCTGCACGGCGGCCGGATCGGTGTGGCCGAATCCGAGCGCGGCTGCCGGATCATCATCACTCTTCCGGGACTGACTTCCTCCCCAAGTTGACGTAAAGTCCGAGGCGGAAGCAGAAGATCCACGACGGTCGCCGCCGTTACCGCGCAGCTGGACACGTGTGATCAGAGGCAGGCCCGCGCCACCCGTCGAACGAAGACGCGCCGGGCCGGGGCCGACGCACCCTCTCCCCTGCGGAACCACGCTTGTTTCCCGCCATATCAAGCCCTGAAACAAGATTTCCGATGTGACTTACGCGACGATGACCTTGCTCGACCTGACCTTCCCGGCTGTGGAGGCGTAGCCTTTATTCCCGCTGTCCATCACCTTGTGAAGCGGAAGAGGGCGGTTGCCGCCGTGTCGCCACAGTCCCCCAGTAACTCGAGCATCTCCACCGACGACCAAGCCGGGAAGAACCCCGCTGCCGCGTTCGGTCCGAACGAGTGGCTCGTCGACGAGATCTATCAGCAGTACCTCCAGGACCCGAATTCGGTAGACCGCGCCTGGTGGGACTTCTTCGCCGACTACAAGCCCGGTGCTGCGGCCGCGGGGGCCGCAGAGACCACCACGGCTCCGCAGGCCCAGAGCGCGCCGGCCCCGGCCGCGCCCGCGCCGGCCGCCGCGGCACCGAAGCCGGCCACCCCGGCCCCGGCCGCTCCCGCGGCGAAGGTCGCAGCCCCTGCCCCGGCCAAGCCGGCGACGCCCGCACAGGCGCCGGCCCAGCCGAAGAAGGCCGCCCCCGCCGCTAAGGCTCCCGAGGCCCCCGAGGGCCCCGAGCTGGTCACGCTGCGCGGCCCGGCCGCCGCGGTCGCGAAGAACATGAACGCCTCGCTGGAGCTGCCGACCGCCACCTCGGTCCGCGCGGTCCCGGTGAAGCTGCTGTTCGACAACCGCATCGTCATCAACAACCACCTCAAGCGCGCCCGCGGCGGGAAGATCTCCTTCACGCACATCATCGGGTACGCGATGGTGCAGGCCATCAAGGCCATGCCGTCGATGAACTACGCGTTCGGCGAGAAGGACGGCAAGCCGGTCCTCGTCAAGCCGCCGCACGTCAACCTCGGCCTGGCCATCGACCTGGTGAAGCCCAACGGCGACCGCCAGCTCGTCGTGGCCGCCATCAAGAAGGCCGAGACGCTGAACTTCTTCGAGTTCTGGCAGGCCTACGAGGACATCGTCCGCCGCGCCCGCGACGGCAAGCTGACGATGGACGACTTCACCGGTGTGACGGTCTCCCTGACCAACCCCGGCGGCCTCGGCACCGTCCACTCCGTGCCGCGTCTGATGCCCGGCCAGTCGGTCATCATGGGCGTCGGCTCCATGGACTACCCGGCGGAGTTCCAGGGCACCAGCCAGGACACCCTGAACAAGCTCGGCATCTCGAAGGTCATGACGCTCACGTCGACCTACGACCACCGGGTGATCCAGGGCGCCGCCTCCGGCGAGTTCCTGCGCCAGGTCGCGAACCTGCTGCTCGGCGAGAACGGCTTCTACGACGACATCTTCGAGGCGCTGCGCATCCCCTACGAGCCGGTCCGCTGGCTCAAGGACATCGACGCCAGCCACGACGACGACGTCACCAAGGCCGCCCGCGTCTTCGAGCTGATCCACTCCTACCGGGTCCGCGGCCA
This sequence comes from Streptomyces sp. NPDC001851, assembly GCF_040297165.1. Classification (NCBI taxonomy): domain Bacteria; kingdom Bacillati; phylum Actinomycetota; class Actinomycetes; order Kitasatosporales; family Streptomycetaceae; genus Streptomyces; species Streptomyces sp. NPDC001851. The sequence continues at coordinate 58,042 of NZ_JBEOYR010000001.1, forward strand.
CGTCATGGCCGACACCGACCCGCTGGAGTACCGCCAGCGCAAGCACCCCGACCTGGACATCGTCGAGCACGGCCTCACCCTGTGGGACCTGGAGCGCGAGTTCGCCGTCGGCGGCTTCGCCGGCAAGTCGATGATGAAGCTGCGCGACATCCTCGGCGTGCTGCGCGACTCGTACTGCCGCACCACCGGCATCGAGTTCATGCACATCCAGGACCCCAAGCAGCGCAAGTGGATCCAGGACCGCGTCGAGCGCGGCCACTCCAAGCCGGAGCGCGAGGAGCAGCTGCGCATCCTGCGCCGGCTGAACGCGGCGGAGGCCTTCGAGACCTTCCTGCAGACGAAGTACGTCGGCCAGAAGCGGTTCTCGCTGGAGGGCGGCGAGTCCGTCATCCCGCTGCTGGACGCGGTCATCGACTCCGCGGCCGAGTCCCGCCTGGACGAGGTCGTCATCGGCATGGCCCACCGCGGCCGCCTGAACGTGCTGGCGAACATCGTCGGCAAGTCGTACGCGCAGATCTTCCGCGAGTTCGAGGGCAACCTCGACCCGAAGTCGATGCACGGCTCCGGCGACGTGAAGTACCACCTGGGCGCCGAGGGCACCTTCACCGGCCTGGACGGCGAGCAGATCAAGGTCTCGCTGGTCGCCAACCCCTCCCACCTGGAGGCCGTCGACCCGGTCCTGGAGGGTGTCTCCCGCGCCAAGCAGGACATCATCAACAAGGGCGGCACGGACTTCACGGTCCTGCCGGTGGCGATCCACGGCGACGCGGCCTTCGCGGGCCAGGGCGTGGTGGCCGAGACCCTGAACATGTCGCAGCTGCGCGGCTACCGCACCGGCGGCACGGTCCACATCGTCATCAACAACCAGGTCGGCTTCACCGCGGCCCCCGAGTCCTCGCGCTCGTCGATGTACGCGACGGACGTGGCCCGCATGATCGAGGCCCCGATCTTCCACGTGAACGGCGACGACCCCGAGGCCGTGGTCCGCGTCGCGCGTCTGGCCTTCGAGTTCCGCCAGGCGTTCAACAAGGACGTGGTGATCGACCTCATCTGCTACCGCCGCCGCGGTCACAACGAGTCGGACAACCCGGCCTTCACCCAGCCGCTGATGTACGACCTGATCGACAAGAAGCGCTCGGTGCGCAAGCTCTACACCGAGTCCCTCATCGGTCGCGGCGACATCACCCTGGAAGAGGCCGAGCAGGCCCTGCAGGACTACCAGGGCCAGCTGGAGAAGGTCTTCACCGAGGTCCGCGAGGCCACGTCCCAGCCGGTCGCCGGTGACGTCCAGGCCCCGCAGGACGGCTTCCCGGTCGCGGTGCCGACCGCGGTCTCCGCCGAGGTCGTCAAGCGGATCGCCGAGTCCCAGGTCAACATCCCCGACTCCATCACCGTGCACCCGCGTCTGCTGCCGCAGCTGCAGCGCCGCGCGACGATGGTCGAGGACGGCACGATCGACTGGGGCATGGGCGAGACCCTCGCCATCGGCTCCCTGCTCCTTGAGGGCACCCCGGTGCGCCTGGCGGGCCAGGACTCCCAGCGCGGCACCTTCGGCCAGCGCCACGCGGTGCTGATCGACCGGGAGACCGGTGAGGAGTACACCCCGCTGCAGTACCTCTCCGAGGACCAGGCGCGGCTGAACGTCTACAACTCCCTGCTGTCCGAGTACGCGGCGATGGGCTTCGAGTACGGCTACTCGCTGGCCCGCCCCGACGCGCTGGTGATGTGGGAGGCGCAGTTCGGTGACTTCACCAACGGCGCGCAGACGGTCGTCGACGAGTTCATCTCCTCGGCCGAGCAGAAGTGGGGCCAGACCTCCGGCGTCGTCCTGCTGCTGCCGCACGGCTACGAGGGCCAGGGCCCGGACCACTCGTCCGCGCGTCCCGAGCGGTTCCTGCAGCTGTGCGCGCAGAACAACATGACGGTCGCCATGCCGACCCTGCCGTCGAACTACTTCCACCTGCTGCGGTGGCAGGTGCACAACCCGCACCACAAGCCGCTGATCGTCTTCACCCCGAAGTCGATGCTGCGTCTGAAGGCCGCGGCCTCGAAGGCGGAGGAGTTCACGAGCGGCGAGTTCCGCCCGGTCATCGGCGACAGCTCGGTCGACCCGGCCGCCGTCCGCAAGGTCGTCTTCTGCGCCGGCAAGGTCTACTACGACCTGGAGGCCGAGCGGGTCAAGCGCGGCGTCACCGACACGGCGATCATCCGCATCGAGCGGCTGTACCCGCTGCCGGGTGCCGAGCTGCAGGCGGAGATCAAGAAGTACCCGAACGCCGAGAAGTACCTGTGGGCGCAGGAGGAGCCGGCGAACCAGGGTGCCTGGCCGTTCATCGCGCTCAACCTGATCGACCACCTGGACCTGGCGGTCGGCGCGGACGTCCCGCACGGCGAGCGGCTGCGGCGCATCTCGCGTCCGCACGGCTCGTCCCCGGCGGTGGGTTCGGCCAAGCGCCACCAGGCGGAGCAGGAGCAGCTGGTGCGTGAGGTGTTCGAGGCGTAGGCCTCCGGGATCGCCTGACAGCAGGGGCCCGGTACCGAGTTCTCACTCGGTACCGGGCCCCTCGCCTGTTCAGTTCGCCTGCGGTTCGAAGTCCCAGTAGGGGCGGTTGCGGGCGCGGGCCGAGAGGGTGTGGACGTGTTGGGGGCCCAGGGTGGCGGCCAGGTCGGAGAGGGCCTCCTGTTCGACCTTCTCGGCCTGCTGACGGTCTCTCAGGGCGCGTAGGTCGGCCGCGTGGGCGACGCGGGCGGAGAGGGTGAGGGGGTGGGTGCGGCCCAGGGTCTCGGTGGCCCTGATGCTGGTGACCCTGCTGAGTTCGGCGGCGGACTCGGGCTCGCCGACGAGGTTGCGCAGGGCCGAGGCGTTGATGGCGCAGCCGAGTGTGTGCGGGTGGTTCTCGCCGAGGGCCGCGGTCATGCCGGCCAGCGCCTCCTCGATGACCGCGTGCGCGTGCTCCCGTTCGCCGACGCTGCGCAGGACCAGGGCGTGGTTGGCGCGGGCCCCGATGAGGAAGGGGTGGCCTTCGGACAGCAGCATCTCGTAGCGGGCGATGATGGACTCGCTGGCCTCGCGGGCCTGGTCGATGTCGCCGTGCTCGCGGGCGAAGCAGCTCTGGCTGACCGCGGCGGCCAGGGTGTGCACATGGGTGTCGCCCAGTTTGCGCTCGTAGCCCTCCAGGACATGGGTGAGCAGTTCCCCCGCGGTGGCACGGTCGCCGCCGCGCAGTTTGCACAGGGCCAGGTTGTGCTCGGCGCGCAGGGTGCTCTGGTGGTCCCGGCCCATGACGCGGTGGTATTCGTGCACGTTCTTCGTCTGGGCGGAATCGGCCTCGGCGTACTTGCCCAGCAGGCGCATGTCGATCGCGTAGGACGCCTCGGAGAACAGGGTCCAGGGGTGCCGGCCCTTGAGCAGCAGGCGGCGGGCCTCCAGCGTCTGCAGGTCGATGCTCCTGGCCTCCTCGTAGCGGCCCAGCAGCCGCATGGTGTAGCCGAGGTTGTTCAGGGCGTTGAGGGTGCGCGAGTCCTGCTCGCCGAAGAGGTCGCGGTAGGTCGGGTAGAGCCACTGGTCCAGTTCGAGGGCGTCCTCGTACTGGGCGAGTTCGCGCAGGTCGGCGGCGAGTCCGCCGGCCATCCGCAGATGGTCCAGGTCGTGCTCGCCGCGGTCCCGGCGGAGTTGCTCCATCGCCGCCCGGTCGATGGCCTCGGTCTCCTGGAACCGGCCGGCGGAGCGCATCAGGTTGGCGTAGTGGTACGTCAGCTCCCACACGCGGGGGTGTGACTCGCCGAGCAGCCGGCGCCAGGCGCGCAGGGCGCGCGCGCCGAGTTTGACGCCGGCGGTGTACTCACCCGCGAAGAGCATGTACCGCAGGCAGTTCAGCACCAGCGCCTGTACCTTGCGGTCCTTGCTCTGCAGCACGTCGGCGTACTTCAGGTGCGGCACGATCTCCGCGTACGCGTCCCAGTTGCGGGTGTCGGTGGGGCGGCCGGGGTCCGCCTCGGCCAGGGCGCGGCGGACGACCTCGATGAACTCGCGCCGGTCCCGCTCGGGCATGTCCTTGTGCACGATCTGGTGGACCATGCGGTGCAGGTAGACCGACTCGCCCGCGGAGGCGGTCTCGTCCAGGGCCGCCTCGTGCGACTCCAGGCGGACGACCGAGTACTGGCGGAGCTGGTTGATCGCCTTGTTCCACAGCAGCGGGTCGTCCAGCAGTCCGGCGATCTGCTCGGGCAGGTCGTCGTGGGACATCTCCTTCAGCAGCCGGACGGGGATGAACCCGGGGGCGAAGAAGGTGCACAGGCGCAGCAGGTCGACCGACTCGGGGACGGTTTCGCGGAGCTTGTTCAGCAGTATCGACCACGCGGTCTGGAAGGCGAGCGGGAAGTCCGCCGACACCTTGACCACGTCCTGGTCGATGCCGCCCTCCAGCAGGGCGATGTACTCGTCGACGGACAGGTCGGAGTCGTTGAGCCAGCCCGCGGTCTGGTCCAGCAGCAGCGGCAGGTCCTCCAGGGCGTCCGCCAGCTGGTCCGCGTCCGCCTCGGTCAGCCGGGGCGCGCGGCGCCGGATGAAGGCCACCGACTCGTCGCGGGCGTAGACGGGCACTTCGAGCAGTTTGCTGTTGTGCTCGCCCCACTCGGGGTTGCGGGAGGTGATGATCACATGGCCGGGGCCGCTCGGGACCAGGTCCCAGATCTGCTCGGGCTCGTCGGCGCCGTCGAGGATCAGCAGCCAGCGGGAGTGGGGGTCGCCGCGGCGCAGCGCGTCCCGGACGGCGCGCAGCCGTTCGCCGTACTCGGGGCCGGTGGACAGGCCGAGTTTGGGGGCCAGTTCGGCGAGCAGGCGGCGGTAGGTGACCCGTTTCTCGGAGCCGACCCACCACACGACGTCGTACTCGGAGCCGAACCGGTAGGCGTACTCGGCGGCCAGCTGGGTCTTGCCCACCCCGGACATGCCGTGCAGCGTGAGGACGCCGGCGCCCGGCTCGCTGCCCTGGAGGAGGTGGTAGGCGTCGTTCAGGAGCGGTTCGCGGCCGGTGAAGCGGGTGTTGCGGCGCGGTACGCCGCCCCAGACGTCCGGCATCGAGGCGGGAAAGCGCGGGGCCGGGCGGGTGACGTCCGTGGTCACAGGGGTGTCGAGCGGCACGTCCAGGCGGTCCAGCAGGCGCCGTTCGGCCTCGTCCGCGCCCATGTTGGTGAGGTCGACCGGGGCGAGGGCGGCGGTGGCGGAGGGCACCGAGGCGTTGGTGACGGACACCGCGGCGAACCGGGACGGGTCGGGGGCGACGACCTCGCGCAGGGCCGCGTTCCACTCCTCGTGGGTGCGCGGGCCGAGCTGGAAGTACCACTCGCTGACCAGGATCAGCGTCCGGCCCTCGGCCAGGGTGAGGTCGCGCAGCAGGCCGGCCAGGGACTGGTCCGGCGGGGCGTCCCAGCGCAGGTAGACCACGCGCAGACCGCGCCGCTCCAGCCGGTCCCCGATCCACGCCGCCCAGGGCCGGTTGAACCCGGCGAAGCTGATCGTGACGGTCTGCCGCGCGGCCCCCTTCCCGGTGGACCGGACCGGCGTACGAGCTTCAGACATGCGGCGGCCTCCAGCACGTAGTCCCGAAAATCGTAGAACCTCGGCGCGGCCCTGGGGAGTCCGGCGACTGCCTCGGGGCACGCCTCGGCCCGACGATCTTCCCGCAGTGAGGAGCGGGAAGTCGGCATTTCATCGATTCGTGAGCGGCGGGGCCGGAGGCTGACGCTGTGTCCACAGGGTGCGTACGGCTTTGATGTACGCCTGCGCGCGCGCCGTGTACCCCCGGGGTGCCGGACGCTCGGCGAGCCGTTCGTGGACGGCGGCCATGCCGTCCACGAAGCGCCGGCCCACCGGGGTCAGATCGGGCGAGCCGACGAGCGCGGGCAGGGCCGCGCCGACCTGGGCGTGGTAGCGGGCGTGTGCCGCCCAGGCGGACTCCCCCCGGGCCGGGTCCGCCAGCGCCCGGCGCTGGAAGAAGTCCGCCAGCGCCAGATGGGAGTAGGCACCCTGGAGCAGACCGTCGTACGGCCGCGGGTCGGGGCGCCAGGGCGCGAAGTAGCGGGCCTCGGGGCCGGCCCGGTGCAGTTCCGTCATCTCGCTGAGCGCGGCGAGTTTGGTGTGCTGCAGTTCGTGCACGAGGGTCGCGGCGAAGGCGACCGGGGTCGCGGGCGCGCTGCTGAGAAGCGCGCCGAACGCCTCGCGCCGGGTCGCGCTGCAGCTGCCGCGGCCGTCGGCGCCGGGCGGCAGTTCCAGGGGGACCAGGCAGCGCAGCAGGGTGAGCGCCTCGGTGAGCCGCTGCTCGCCCCCGGTGCGCAGTACGGCGGCGGTGCCGGACCAGGTCTGCAGCCATCGCTTGCGTTCGGCGTCGTCGGGGGCAGCGGGGCCGCTCAGCGCGTACTGGCCGGTCTCGCGGGGCGGGACGCGGTAGGGGTCGAGGTCGTCCAGGGGCAGCGGGCCGGCGCCGGGCACCAGGCCGGGCAGGGCGTACGCGGGCGTCCAGGCGGGGGTCGCGGACCAGGCGCCGGTGCCCTGCTCCAGGTGCACGGTGACGGGGGGCGCGCCGGGTTGGCGGAGCGTCAGCCGGCCGTCGGCGCAGCGCACCTCGACCCGTACGTCCGCCCGCTCGGCGGTGTGCAGGGCGCCGAGGGAGGGCAGGGTCAGGACGCCCTCGCGCGCGGTGAGCGAGGTGGTGAACGACAGGCCTGCGCGGGCCGCCGCGACCGCGGCGACCGCGCTGAAGTGGGCCAGGTCGCGCAGGAGTTCGCCGCGACCGTGCGGGGTGGGCCGGCCGTCGCGGGGGCTCAGCCCGGTCAGGCACCGGGTGGCCCAGGGGCCCATCAGCGGATGGGTGAGCCGCGCCCGGGCCGGGGAGTGCGCGCCGCCGCCGGTGGCCCGGTCGGCCGCCGTCAGCAGCGCCCAGTCGTCCCGCAGCCGGTCCCTGGCCGCGCCGGGGCAGACGGCGGGGCCGGCGGCCTCGGCGGCGTCGAGCACGGCGCGCAGCATGAGCAGGCGCCGGGTGTCCTGGTCGCGGACGAGGAGCGCGAGGGTGCCGGGACCGCCCGCGGTGCGGCCGAGTTCGGCAAGTGCCCGGTTCGGGACCGCCGGAAGTATCACGGGGTGCCCCCTTCGAGTGAGGCCGGGACCGCGGGGCGGGTGCCCCGGGTGTCCCGGGCCAGCCGTCCGGCCACGTGCTGGATGAAGAGCTGCAGGTCCGCGCAGTACACGGACGGGTTGCGGAAGCCCTGTCCGGCCCGGTACCGGTGGGCGTAGTGCCCGCCCCCGCACACCGTGACCAGCGGGCAGGCCAGGCACTGCTCGGCCAGGCCCGCCGGGCCGGCCTGCCGGGCCGCGACGCCGGGGTGGGCGAGGGCCTGGTCGAAGTCGTGCCGGAAGACGTCCAGGCCGGTCTCGGCGGCGCCCTCGTAGGCCGACTTCAGCGAGTCGACCTGCTCGATCGAGCCGTCCGTCTCGACCACGACGGCGTCGAAGGGCTGGAGCCCGAGCGACTCGGTGGCGGCCGGCAGTCCGAGCAGCAGCGCCAGGCACTCCTCGAAGAGCCGCACCCGCGTCTCCCGGTGTCCGGCCGACCACCAGCGGTCGAAGACCCGGCACAGCCAGGCGCCGTGGCGGGCGCCGCCCCAGTGCGGCGGCGGCGCCGACCAGTTCCCGTGCGGCAGCAGCAGGTCCAGCGCGGGCGGGCGGAGGTCGAGCAGCGACTCGTACAGGCCGACCGGGTCGGTCGTGGGGTCGACGACGGTGAGGAGGCCGGCGTACGCCTGGGGGAAGTGCTCGGCGACCAGGCGGGCACCGCGGGCCGCGGCGGGCCAGGAGGGCCGTCCGGCGTGGTCGACGCGGCGGGCGTTGTGCGCGGCGCTGCCGCCGTCGAGGCTGATGCCGATGCGGATGCCGTGCCGGGCGAGGACGGCCGCCCGCTCGCGGGTCAGCAGGGTGGCGTTCGTCTGAACGGTGGCCTGGACGGTGCAGCCGGCGGGGACGCGGGCGCGGACGTCATCGGTGAAGCGGGCGAGGGTGTCCGCGCCGGCCAGCAGGGGTTCCCCGCCGTGCAGGACGAGGGAGAGGGAGGTCAGCGCGTGGCGGCGGGCGTGCCGGGCGATGCGGTCGGCGGTGCGCCGCAGGACGTCGGCGGGGGCGGCGGCCGGGCGGGTGCGCCAGGTGTGGTCGGGGCCCTCGTACAGGTAGCAGTAGCGGCAGGCGAGGTTGCAGCGGCCGTGCATCTTCACGATGAACTGCCGGAAGGGGCGGGCGTGTTCGGGTCCGGGTAACGGACGGTCGGCGATGGTCTCGGACACTCCAGCACCCCCATGCCGTAGGCCCCGCCGGCTCCGGTACGAGCGCGCCACGGCCCTTTCCGCCCGTATGGACGCGCATTCCCGGCCAGTGGCTGGGTGCAAACCCCGTGCGATCGAAGTTGTCTCTTTCCGCTCCCAGTTGACCGGTCAGAGGCAGTTGTTGAAGCCCCAGAGCATCTCGCTCGGGCGCCGCGCCCGCTCCCGCAGGCCCGCCAGCACCTCCTGGAGGACGGGATGCTCGACCGTGCGCAGCTCCTCCAGGTCCAGCGCCGCCAGATCCGGCAGCGGCCCGGCGTCCTCCGGTGCGGGTGACTCGTCCGTCGCGCTCATCCCCGTTCCCCTCTCCCCTGTCTCCCCGGCCCGTGCGCTCATTCCAGCTCGGCCAGCCGGAGCGCCGTGTCCGCCGCCGTCGGCCCGCCCGTGCCGAGGCTGCCGTCGGGCAGCCGCGACCATTCGGCGCGCGCCGCCCGGTAGGCCTCGCGAGCCGCGCGGGGGCGGGCGGCCGCCTCGTAGGACATACCCCGCCAGTGGTGCGCTTGCGCACCCAGCTCCACCGCGTCCCGTCGCCTGCGCTCGGTTTCGGCCTCCGCCTCGGCCTCCCGCGCCGACTCCGCCGCCGAACGGAAGGCGTCCACCGCGTCGTCCAGGCGGGTGGGCCGGCCCAGGCTCCGGTAGGCCTCGTACTGCGCCTGCCCCAGCTGGAGCCGGCAGCGCGCGGCCAGCAGCGGATCGTCCGCGTCCGCCGCCGCCAGGGCGAAGAGGTGCTCGGCCTCCCGCAGGTCGACCCGGTCGCCGCGCAGCCCGTAGCGCAGGATCAGCGCCCGGCCCAGCATCAGCAGCCGGTACGCCGCGTGCGGGTTGCCCGTGGGCGTCTCCGTACGGCAGTCCCGCAGCACGCGGATCGCCTGGGACAGCGGCTCCCAGGCACGGGCCGGGCTCTCCGCACCGGCCCGGCGCAGCAGCGCCTCGCCCCACTCGGCGAGGACGTCGGAGTAGCCCGCCGCGTCCCGCGGCATGTCCGCCGCCGCCAGCGCGAACGAGTCGGCGGCGGCCGCCAGTTCACGCAGCTCGCCCGACTCGGTGTACCGGGCGGCCCGGACCCGTCCGGCCCGCACATGGAGCAGGGAGCGCAGGCTGCGCCGGCTGGTGCTCGCCAGCGCCTCGTCGAGCCGGTCCTGGGCCTCGGCCAGGTCCCCGCCCGACGCCAGCAGGGCGTCGACCAGGTCGAGGCGGACCCGGACGCCGTCCCGCGCCCGGTCGGCGCCGCCCGCCGTCCCGTCCCGCTCCTCGGTGGTCAGCGCGTCGCGCAGGGAACGGGAGGCCTGCTCGGCGTAGCCGCGGGACTGCTCCGGGTCGGTCGTGGCGTCCGCCAGGCGCAGCAGGAGCCGGCCGTGGGCGAGCGGCAGTCCGGGCGGGCGGTTCCGGCGGTCGGGCCAGATGTCGGCGAACGCCTCCAGCATGCCCACCGCGCCCTGGAGCAGCGCGCTGTCACCGCCGAGGCGCCACTGCGTCTCCAGCGCGCCCACCCGCTCCAGGGTCAGCCCCAGCGCCTCCTGCGGGTCCAGCCCCGGCGCGGCACAGGCCACCGCGTACTCCCGGTCGGCGCGGCTCAGCAGGTCCAGGGCGCCGTGCTGGTCGCCGCGGCGCCTGCGGTCGGTGGCCGCCGCGCGCAGCACCCGGGCCAGCGCCGCCCGCTCCCGCAGCGCGTGCGGGTGCGCCACGGCCCGCTCGGCGGCGCTCTCCGCCTCCCGCAGCAGCTCGGCCCCGCCCTGCACCTCCCACAGCCGCAGGGTGGCGTAGGCGTACTCCGCCCACAGCCCGGGGTCGGCGCCCGCCGGACGTTCGTGCTCGGTGGCGCCGCGCAGCAGCTGTACGGCGTCGATCGCGTCCTGCACCATGCCCTCGGTGTCGAACCGGGCCAGCAGATCGCGGGCCCGGACGACCGCCGGGTGCGTGGGCCGCTCCCCTGGCGGGACGCCGTTGCCCCGGGGGCCGTAGAGACGGAACTGTTCCGGCAGCGGCATGAAGCGCTCCAGTACCCGGGCCGCGATCTCGGCGAAGGGCTGCGGGACCAGCGTGGCCTCGCCGTTGTCGCCGTTGTCTCCGGGGTAGCCCGGCACGGGCGCGTAGGCGCGCGCCCGGGGTACGGCGGGCTCCCGGCCGGACTCGGCGGACTCCCGGCCGGCCGCGGCCGCGTCCCCGCCGCCGAGCTGGGCGAGGGCCAGCGCCGGGAAGTTGGCGCCGCCCTTGCCGAAGCGCTGCTCGATGTACTCGGAACAGTGCTTGAGGACCAGCACCGCCTCGTCCCGGCCGAGCGTCGACAGCAGCGCCTCACGCACGTCCGGGTCCATCTCGTACCACGGGGCGTCACCTTGCCCGTAGTCCTCCCCGGCGCGCTGGACGAGGCCGCCGAGCAGCACCTCCGCCAGTTCGGAGGGGCCGGAGCCGGGCAGCATCGTGCGCTGGACCAGCTGCATCACGGGCAGGCACAGCGGCGCGGCGGCCAGATACACGGCGAGGCGTCCGGCGGTCGGTGAGGCCGCGGAACGGAACCGGCTGACCCGCTCCACCGACGTCGGCCTGCGCGTACGGCGCGGCTCCGGCGCGGGCGGCTGGTCCGCCCGCACCCAGCCCACCGCTCCCGGCACCGGTCCGGTACCGGCCCCGGACAGCAGCCGCGCCCACGCCCCGAGCGCCACCGGCTCCGGCGGCAGCACCGGTACGGGCAGCACGCCCGGCGGCGGGACCACCGGGGCACCGCCGGGGGTGCGCACCCGCAGTGCGGTGCCGCCCAGGGTGTCGCCCCGGGTCAGTTCGCCGTACGTCACGGGCAGCCGGGTGCGGTTCCACAGGCGCTGCGGGAGCGGCTGGAGCACCGCGACGGGGGCCAGCCGGGCCAGGTGGTGCAGCAGCCGGTGCGCGTGGCCGCCGCGCCACAGCGGGCCGGCGCAGTCGCTGACCAGCAGGGTGATCCGGCGCCCGGTGGGGTCGCTCAGCCGGTCCGGGCCGTGCAGCGGGGCCGCCTGGACGTCCGGGCTGCGGCTGACCGCCGGCTCGCCGTCCGGGCCGGCGTGCAGATGGCTGACCTGGACGTCACCGAAGGCGCCCAACTGGGCGAACACCTGGTGGAGTTCGGTGAACAGCCGGTCCCACACCCGCATCGAGGGAGCGGCGTCCAGCACCAGCTGGAGCCGGGCGTCCCCGCGGGTCACCGCGCGCCGGACGGGCAGGATCAGCCCGCCCGCGCGAGCGCTCAGCTCGGCCGTGGCCGTCTCGTCCAGCACGGTGCGCAGCGCCGGCGCGGCACTGCGGTAGGCCTGCAACGGCCGCAGCGCGCGCTGGAGTTCAAGGGGTGCGGGCAGCGCCGGGGCGGCGGGCACACCGACCGGCAGGGCCGTGAGCCGCCCGTTGCCGCGAGCGCTCGGGGTGCTGTCCCGGGGCAGCGGATACAGCGTCACACGGCGGTCGGGCCCGGCGTCGATCGTCTGCGGCCCCTGCCAAGGGGCGGGCGGCACACCGACCCGCTCCGGGCCGATCCCGTCCTGCCCGTGCGTGCCGGTGCCCGCTCCCTCCCCCGAGGACACCGGGACCCCGGCACCACCGGCCACCGCCCCCTCGCCCTCCCCCTCGCCGTCCGCCCCGACCCAGCGCGCCAGCCACAACGCGTCGCTCAGCCCCTCGGCGTCGGGTTCCATCCCGGCCTGCCGCAGGCGGCGCACGAGTTCGACCATGGGGTCGCCGTCGACCCGGTCGGCATGGCCGGGGGCGGGGGCGGGGGCGGGGGCGGAGGCGTCGGGTGGGATGAACGGGCCGGACTGGTCGGCCGGTGGCGGTGGGACGGGGCCGTGGCGTGCCGCTGCGTCGGGCATCGGCGCCTCACCTCGAACGGTCGAGTCGCTGGATGAGCAGGTCGGCGAGTCGTTCGCGGCTCGGCGGGGCGGCGGCGCCGGTGAGGTGGATCGCGTTCAACAGCTGGTCGGCGGCGAGGAGTTCGCTGCGGGAGCGCTCCAGGAAGCGGGCGATCAGGTCGTCGCCCGCCCGCGCGGCCTCGTCCCCGAGGTGGGCGCGGACGAAGGTGGCGAGCCGGTTGTGGTCGGGCCGGCCCAGCTCCAGATGGATGCACCGGCGCATCAACGGGGCCGGGAAGTCCCGCTCCCCGTTGCTGGTGAGGACCACGAACGGGAAGGCGTGGCAGCGCACCCGGCCGTCGCGCACCCGCGCCTTGGTGCCGTCGGCGGTGAGCACCTCGGCCTCGCCGTCGGGCAGCCGGTCGGCGATGCGCTGCAGCTCGGGTATCTCGAACTCGCCCTCCTCCAGCACGTTCAGCAGGTCGTTGGGCAGGTCGATGTCGCTCTTGTCGAGTTCGTCGATGAGCAGCACCCGCGGGGTGTCCGAGGGCAACAGGGCCGTACCGAGCGGCCCGAGCCGGAGGTAACTGCCGATCGCCTCCACGGCTCCGGGACTGCCCGCCGCCGCACCGTAACCCCCCTGCGCGGCGATCTGGACGTCCTGCAGCCGGGCGATCGCGTCGTAGTGGTACAGCCCGTCCTGGAGCGTGGTCCGGCTGACGATGGACCAGCGCAGCACCTCGCCGAGTCCCAGCTCGTACGCCACCGAATGGGCCAGCGTGCTCTTGCCCGCGCCGGGGCTGCCGGTCACGAGCAGCGGGCGGCGCAGATAGAGCGCCGCGTTGATCATCTCCAGCTCCTCCGCGCCGGGCCGGTGCAGTTCCGCCAGGTGCCGGTGCGCGCCGAGCCTGCGGTCCTGCGAGCCGTCACCGCCCGCGTCCCGGCCGGCGAAGTCCCGCCAGGGCGGCGGCGGAGGCAGCCGGCTCATCCCGTCGTGCGGTTCGCCGGCACCCCGGTAGATGAGCCACTCACTGGATTCGGTCATGTCCGGTCCTCGTCGTCACTCGTCCGCCACGGCAGCCGTCGCACGTGCATCACGGTATCGACCCTCAGGACGCCTGGTAAGAGGATCCGGAGGGAACGCGCGCCCCGCGTCACGGCGCCTCCAGCAGATCTCCGGCGCCGGGCAGGGGCCTGTGCGGATCGTCGTACAACAGCGCTATTCCATGCGCCCAGTAGGCCTCGGTGAGCCCCGCGTGCACCTGCCTGCGCAGCCCGTGCACCACCTCGGGCAGCTGGGCCACGCCGTGACCGTCGTCGACGACCGTCTTGGCGCCCCGGTGGAACTCTCCGCACACGGACTCGGGTTCCCGCCGCCAGCGGCGCCACACCGCCACCCCGAAGCCGGCGCGCAGGATCCGGCCGAGCGAGGCGGGGTCGCTCTCGTACCGCAGGTCGCCCAGGCGGCACAGCACCGGGACGTCGTGCGGCGCGAGGCCGCGCAGCGCCGCCGTGTCCGGTACGGGCCTGCGCACGCCGTCGTCGCAGTCCAGCACTTCGGCCCGGGCCTGACGGACGTGCAGCCGGCGCCAGCGGTCCCGCCGTTCGCCGTCCTCGTCGTCGTACGCCTCCCAGGACGCCGGCGGCCAGGCGCCGGGGCCCTCCGCCGCCTCGTCGGGCAGCTGGTCGCGGTCCGAGCAGCGCACCAGCACCGGACGTTCGACGCCCAGCGGGACGCCGTCGGGCCGCAGCCGCCAGTCGTCCACCGGCGTGCCCAGGAGCAGATACGGCAGGGCCACGTGCAGGGTGGCGGGCCGCCCGGGCTCGTCGCACTGCCGGAAGGCCTCGGTGAGCGGGGCGGCCACCTGGGAGTCGAGGCCGGCCAGCGGGGTGCGCTGGGTCTCGTGCAGCAGTCGCGTCCCGCCGTCCGGGTCCGCCACGGAGACCGCCCAGTCGCAGTGGTCGGGCTCCCAGCCCCGTCGCTCCACCACCAGCAGCACGGACGGGCCGGGCGGCGCGGGAGACGGATGCGGGGCGGGGCGTTCCGCCGGCGCCTGGCCGGGGTCGTCGTCGGCCCGCTCGTGACCGGGACGCGCCGGAGGCGTACGGCCGAGCAACTCGGTGCGGCGGCGGGCGAGTTCGGTGCGGTAGCCGCTGTCCAGTCCCGTCGACGCGTGCCGCACCCAGTCCCACAGGGCCCGCTCGGCGGCGTGCACGCTGGGCGTCCGGTCGCGGTCGGCGGCCAGGATTCCCATCGCGTAGTCGATGACGAGCCTGCGCACCCCGTCCTGCCGCGCGTGCTCATAGAGCACGCCCAGGCCGTCCCGCCAACCGCGCGGGGCGGGCACCAGGGACGGGAGCCGGAAGCCGGGCAGGGCGGCGAGGATGCCGAGCAGGGCGCGGGTACTGGCCGGGGGCGGCAGATCGGCCAGCCGGCCGAGCAGTTCACCACGCTCGTGCGGGCTGAGCGTACGACCGGGACGTGCGCCGAGTTCGCCCTGAATGTCGGCCCACGTGGGGGCCGGCGAGTCGGACGGCTGCTGGCGGTCACGGTGATAGCGGTCGTGGGCACGGAAGACCGCTTGATAGAGGTCGCCCTGGGGGGTGCCGGTCGGGGGGAGGGGGCCGGTGGGGTTGAGGTTGGTGGGGTTGAGGTTGGTGGGCTGGAGGCCGGTGGGCTGGGGGCCGGTGGATCGGAGGCCGCTGAGGTGGGGGCCGTCGGGGTGGAGGGCGGTGGGCTGGGGGCCAGTGGGCTGGGGCCCGCTGAGGTGGGGACCGTTGGGGTGGAGGCCGCCTTCCTGGGAGCCGGTTCGGGGGGAGCCGCCGGAGTGAAGCCCACCCTCCTGAGAACCCACCCGGGAGGAGCCGCCGGAGTGAAGCCCACCCTCCTGAGAACCCGCCCGGGAGGAGCCGCCGGAGTGAAGCCCACCCTCCTGAGAACCCACCCGGGAGGAGCCGCCGGCCTGGAGGCCGCCCTCCTGAGAGCCCATCCGGGAGGAGCCGCCGGCCTGGAGGCCGCCTTCTTGGGGTCCGCCTCCTTGGGGTCCGGTCCTCGGGGAGCCACCGAGGTGGATGCCGGTCGCCTGGTCGGCGTTCCGGGGTGAACCGCTCGGATACGGACCGCTCACCTGGGCGGCGCCCGGGAAGGAGCCACTCGTCCGGGCGGCGGCGTGCGCCGTGCCGACCGCTTCCGTCGGTGCCCGGAGGGTGCGTAACTGCTCGACCCCGATGGACGTGCCCCCCGTACCCTGGTCCGCGCGTGACTTCAGGACGCCGACGACCTCACCACGCACCGGGTCGATCACCGGCCCGCCCGAGACACCGGGCGGCAGGTCGTTCTGCCCGAGCCGCACCTGCTCCTCCGGCGACCAGGCGCTGATCGTGCCCTGGACGGAGAGGTACCCGTCCAGGATCTCCAGCCGGCCCCGGGCGCCCGTCCAGCCCGCGTAGTACACCCTGTTCCCGCCGAAGTGCGGGTTGGGACGCTCGGAGACGTACACGCACGTGTGGCCGACCGGCTCGCGGAGCCGGACCAGCGCGAGATCCGGTGCGGGCCAGCTCCCCGGGACGAGAGGGGCGGCCTGCTCCGGCAGGGTCGCCGCCACCTCCGCAGGCACGGCGCACGGGTCCTCGTAAGGGCTGGTCCGGTACACCACGGTGACCTCGCCCCCCTCTTCGGCGTGAACCACGTGTGCGCAGGTCAGAACCCAGTTCGGCGCCACGAAGAATCCGCTGCCGAGAAAGCCGCCGGGCTCGTCGGGGGCATACCCGGCACCCGGGCGATGAATGCGCACGGTCGCCGCGAGAACGAGTTCACGGAGGGCGAGCCGGGCGGCATCGGAGCCGTCCGGTGCGCCCCCGTCGTACCGCTCCGTCATTCCGTGCCCCCGACGCCGCCGCCCCCGACCCCTCCGTGCCCCCGGACGCCGGTCGACGCGCCGGTGTGCGGGGCCTGGGCGGCGGAGGGCGGGGGTGCGCCGCCGGGGGTGCGGGCGCCCTGGGGCGGGGCGGGCGGTGTGCCCGCGTCCGGGTCCGGCGGGCCGTCCCCGTGCCAGGTCAGGGTGACCGTCAGGGCGGCCTTGGCCTCGCCGTCCGCGAGCAGGCCCACCACCTTTCCGGCCTTGGCGGTCAGCTCGATGCCGAACTCGACGCTCACCTCGTCCGGCCGCACCGCCCGCAGCGGACCGGACAGTGACCGTGCGACACCGGTGATCAGCGACTGGAGGCTCTCGACGCTCGCCTCCACCCGTTCGGCGAATCCGGTGTCCGTGTACGACAGTCCCCCCGACGCCGGTCCCCCCGGCGGTGCGGACAGTTCCTCGGCGCCCGATATCCGGGCCCACACCGGCGTCCCGTCCGGCAGCTGGATCCGCGCTACCCGCGTCGACTCCGCATATCGCGACTCCGCATGTCTCGACTCCGCGTCCCTCATGCTCCCCCGTCCCCTCACCCCGTCGGGACCGCCCGCCCGCCGAGCCGGACGGCTGCCTATTATTTTCCTGTTCTCGCCAGGCTCCTCAGGCGGAAATGCGGCATCTTCCACCTCTCACAGGTTGAGGGTTCTTCCCGCCCGGGAGCGGCCCTACCCCTGCACTGAACGACGGAGCGGCATCCATGTACTTCACCGACCGAGGAATCGAAGAACTGGAGAAGCGGCGCGGCGAGGAAGAGGTCACCTTCGAGTGGCTCGCCGAGCAGCTGCGTACGTTCGTCGACCTGAATCCCGACTTCGAGGTACCGGTGGAACGGCTCGCGACCTGGCTGGCCCGCCTGGACGACGAGGACGACGACGAGTAGGTCCCGCGGCCCCTCACCCGAGCTCGGCGAACGCTCCGTACCCGCGCCTGCGGTACGGAGCGTTCGCATGCCCTCGATCGGGTGTCTTGACTTTCCGTGACCGCGATATATCGTGAATGGAAGAAGACGCGATATGGCGTGTCATGACTGCGCCTGGCCTGCGCCCCGCCGCGCCCGAGGAGGCCCCCATGCCCGAGTGGTCCGTCACCGAGCCCCAGAAGCTGACCTTTGACACCCGCGTGAGCGACCTCCAGGTCCGCGTCGTCAACGGAACAGTGAACGTGGTGGGCACGGACGAGGGTTCCGCCCGTCTCGAAGTCTCGGAGATCGAGGGCCCGCCCCTCGTGGTCACCCAGCAGGGCGACACCCTCACGGTGGCCTATGAGGACCTGCCCTGGAAGGGCTTCCTGAAGTGGCTCGACCGCAAGGGCTGGCGGCGGAGCGCCGTCGTCTCCCTGGCGGTCCCCGCCGACACGCGCGTGGAAGTGGGCGTGGTCGGCGCGGGCGCGGTCGTCTCCGGCATACGCGGCCCCGCGGTGGTCAAGGGCGTGACCGGCGACACGACCCTGGTCGGCGTCTCCGGCCCGGTCCGCGCGGACACCGTGTCGGGGAACCTGGAAGCCCAGGCGGTCACCGGCGACCTGGTCTTCAAATCCGTCTCGGGAGACCTGACGGTGGTCGAGGGCTCCGGTCCCTCCGTCCGCGCGGACTCCGTCAGCGGCTCCATGATCGTCGACCTGGACCCGGACGGCCCCACGGAGGTCAACCTCACCAGTGTGTCCGGCGAGATCGCCATCCGCCTGCCGCATCCGGCGGACGCCGAGGTGGAGGCGAACACCGCGAGCGGCACAATCTCCAACGCCTTCGACGGACTGCGGGTGCACGGCCAGTGGGGCGCCCACAAGATCACGGGGCGCCTGGGCGCGGGCACGGGCAGACTCCGGGCCACCACGGTTTCCGGCTCGATCGCCCTGCTGCGCCGCCCGCCGCGCGAGGACGAGGCGGACACCCCGGGGGACGCCGGGCCCACCGAGCCGTCACGGAAGCCGGACGCCGCCCCGGCCGGCGGCACGACCGACGGCACGACCGACAAGAAGGTGCTCTGACATGCCCCCCGTCTTCGCCCACGGGCGCCTGCGCCTGTATCTGCTCAAACTGCTCGACGAGGCCCCGCGCCACGGCTACGAGGTGATCAGACTCCTTGAGGAGCGCTTCCAGGGGCTCTACGCCCCCTCGGCGGGCACGGTCTACCCCCGGCTGGCCAAGCTGGAGGCGGAGGGCCTGGTCCGGCACACCACGGAGGGCGGCCGCAAGGTGTACGCCATCACGGACGCCGGCCGGGCCGAACTGGCCGACCGCAGCGGCGAGTTGGCCGACCTGGAGCTGGAGATCCGCGAGTCGGTCGCGGAACTGGCCGCCGAGATAAGGGCCGACGTGCGCGGCGCGGCCGGCGACCTGCGCCGCGAGATGCGCGCGGCCGCGTCCGAGGCGCACCGGAACGCGAAGACGGGCGCGGGCGCGGCGGGCCCCTCCGGGGAGTACGGCGACCTCACCGACAAGGAGGCCTGGCGGGCCGCCAAGGAGGAGATGCGCCGCGTCAGGCAGGAGTGGAAGGAGCAGGCCCGCCGCGCCAAGGACGAGAGCCGCCGGGCTCGCGAGGAGGCCCAGCGGGCCCGCCGCCAGGCCCAGGAGGCGCAGGCGCGGGCGCGGGCCCAGGCGCAGGAGGAGATGCAGCGCATCGCGCGCCAGGTCCAGGACCGCGTCCAGGACCACTTCGCGCACGGCGACTGGCCGACGGGCGTCCGCGAGGGCCTGTCCGAACTGGCCAGAGAGCTCGGTGACTTCGGCAAGAACTGGGGTCACTCCCGCACTCCCGATGAGCCGGCGCCCAGGTCCGGCGCCACAGCCGCCGACGTGCACTACGTCCGGGCCACCGAGGACTTCCCGGCAGAGTACG
This sequence comes from Streptomyces sp. NPDC001851, assembly GCF_040297165.1. NCBI lineage: Bacteria > Bacillati > Actinomycetota > Actinomycetes > Kitasatosporales > Streptomycetaceae > Streptomyces > Streptomyces sp. NPDC001851. Next base: position 76,975 of record NZ_JBEOYR010000001.1, read on the forward strand.
AGCCGTCCTGGGCGCACGAGGACTCCACCGGCGACCCGGCCCGCGACCTGGACCGTCTCCTCGACCGCTTCCGGGACGACATCCGCGACGCGGCCCGCGACCACGGCGTCACCCACGCCCAGCTCCGCGACGCCCGCCGCCACCTGTCGACGGCGGCGGCCCACATCGGCGCGCTGCTGCGGACACCGGCGCCCTGACGGGAGCCACGGGGGCCGGGCCCGGACACCCGGGCCCGGCCGACGACCGCTCCCGCCGGAGCAGGAGGCCTCAGGACGTGGTGAGCACGATCTTCCCGAACTGCTCGCCGGAAGCGAGGCGTTCGAAGCCCTCACGGGCCCGGTCCAGCGGCAGCTCCTCGTCGATGACGGGCCGTACGCCGGTCGCGGCACAGAAGGAGAGCAGGTCCTCCAGCTCGTCCTTGGTGCCCATGGTGGAACCGACGACCTTCAGCTCCAGGAAGAAGATCCGGGTCAGCTCGGCATGCGAGGGCCGGTCACCGCTGGTGGCGCCGGAGATGACGATCGTGCCGCCGGGCCGCAGGGACTTCACCGAGTGGGACCAGGTGGCGGCGCCCACGGTCTCGATGACGGCGTCCACCCGCTGCGGCAGCCGCGCTCCGGGCTCCACGGCCTCCACGGCCCCCAGTTCCAGGGCCCGCTTCCGCTTGGCCTCGTCCCGGCTGGTGGCGAAGACACGGAGCCCGGCCGCCTTGCCGAGCACGATCGCGGCCGTGGCGACACCGCCGCCCGCGCCCTGCACGAGAACCGAGTCACCGGGCCGTACCCCGGCGTTGGTGAACAGCATCCGGTACGCCGTCAGCCAGGCCGTCGGCAGACAGGCGGCCTCGGCGAAGGACAGCTCCTTGGGCTTGGGCAGGACGTTCCAGGTCGGCACGGCGACCTGTTCGGCGAAGGTGCCCTGGTAGCGCTCGGTGAGGATGGAGCGCGGCTCGTTCGGGCCGACGCCGTGGCCGGTCTGGCCGATGACGGAGTGCAGGACGACCTCGTTGCCGTCCTCGTCGACTCCGGCGGCGTCGCAGCCGAGGATCATCGGCAGCCGGTCCTCCGGGAGGCCGACGCCCCGCAGGGACCAGAGGTCGTGGTGGTTGAGGGAAGCGGCCCGCACATGGATGGTGCTCCAGCCGGGCCGGGCCTCGGGAGCCGGACGCTCCCCCAACTCCAGGCCGGTGAGCGGCTGGTCGCGGTCGATTCGGGCGGCGTAGACAGCGAACATGCTGCCGACGATAGGCGCGCTGATCAGCCGGCGGAACCGCGGGGCCCTGTGACACATGCCCTCTTGCGCTGGGCCACCCGTCCGGCGCAGGCCGCCCCCAGCGCCCCGAAGGGCACCCCTGCCACACCAGATCCGGGCGGGCGGGTGGCAAAGGAACGGCCCCGCCCAAACGGACGGGGCCATTCAGCGCAACGTCAGCGACGGGCAACGCCCTCGGCGCGAGCCGCAGCCGCCACAGCCGCCGTGACCGCCGGAGCGACCCGTTCGTCGAACGGCGAGGGAATCACATAGTCGGCGGCGAGATCGTCGCCGACCACCGCGGCCAGCGCCTCAGCCGCAGCGATCTTCATCCCCTCGGTGATCCGGGTGGCCCGCACCTGCAGCGCGCCCGCGAAGATGCCCGGGAACGCCAGCACGTTGTTGATCTGGTTCGGGAAGTCCGACCGCCCGGTCGCGACGACCGCCGCGTACTTGTGCGCGACGTCCGGATGCACCTCGGGGTTCGGGTTGGCCATCGCGAACACGAAGGCGCCCTTCGCCATGGAGGCCACGGCCTCCTCCGGGACCGTACCGCCGGAGACGCCGATGAAGACGTCGGCGCCCGCGAGGGCGTCCTCCAGGGAGCCGGTGATGCCCGCCTTGTTGGTGAAACCGGCCAGCTCGCGCTTGACCGGGGTCAGGTCCTCCCGGTCGGCCGACACGACGCCCTTGCGGTCCGCGACCGCCACGTCCCCGATGCCGGCCTCGACCAGCATCTTGGCGATGGCGACACCGGCCGCGCCGGCGCCCGAGATGACGGCCCGCAGCTGCCCGATCTCACGGCCGCTCAGCCGCGCGGCGTTCCGCAGCGCCGCGAGCGTCACGACGGCCGTACCGTGCTGGTCGTCGTGGAAGACCGGGATGTCGAGGCGCTCCTGGAGCTGCTTCTCGATCTCGAAGCACCGGGGTGCCGAGATGTCCTCCAGGTTCACTCCGCCGAAGGAGGGAGCGAGCCGGACCACGGTCTCCACGATCTCGTCCACGCCCGTGCAGTCGAGCGCGATCGGCACCGCGTCGACGCCGCCGAACTGCTTGAACAGGATCGCCTTGCCCTCCATCACCGGGAGGGAGGCCTGGGGACCGATGTCCCCGAGTCCGAGCACGGCCGTACCGTCGGTCACGACGGCGACCACCGAGGACTTCCATGTGTAGTCGTTGACCAGCTCCGGCTGTTCCGCGATCGCGGTGCACACGCGCGCCACACCGGGCGTGTACGCGAGGGAAAGGTCGTCCTTGTCGCGGACCGGCACGGTGGCCTGCACGGCCATCTTGCCGCCGCGGTGCAGCGCGAACGCCGGATCGAACGAATCGAGGGGCTCGGCCCCGCCGTCCTGATCCGTTGTGCTGTCGCTGCGAGGATTGACGATCTCCGCTGCCACTTTGTTTTACCCCTTAGGTATGCATGGTTTGAGGGTCGACCACTCCTGGTGAGGGGTGGGCGGGCACCGCGTACGGCCCGATTGCTGATACGTACGAGCACATACGCGACGGGCGCGCCGCACACGCGCCCTGAGCCCCGGATGAGGGGTGTAAAGAACCTTCTTACCGGACGGACGGCGCTCACGACGAGTCCAATAGGCGCAAGGTCACATCTCGGAACCGGAAAGCCGCCGTGAGGTGACGCGCAGCTGACAACCGCGCCGAGCGCGCGAAGGCGTCGCACAGAGGCCCGAGCTGACCACATCGTGAGATGCGTCGAAGAATTTCCGGCCATATGGCCGGAATCCCGCAGATGGTTCGGTGCTGTTGAACCAAGGTGTACCGACCTGAGGCGGTTTCGGGGGTCACCCGTTATCCGATTTTGACATAGTCGGCCCCCTGGACGGCGTAGTCCGAATGGCAAGATGCCGTAAACCCACGAGGTCGCGACACCCGAAGGTGTGTGCTCTCGTCGACCGTCGGCACCTCTTCCCATCCGCCGGAGGAACCACGATGACCGCAAACTTAGCCCGTCGTACGACCGCCGCACGCTCCCGTCCGGCAGCGGTCGGTGCGATCGCGGTCGCGGGCGCCCTGCTGCTCACCGGCTGCGGTGACCAGACCAAGGACAAGAGCAAGGACTCCGGCTCCGCCAGCGCTCCGCTCGCCGGCAAGCTCCCCAAGGACATCAGGGACAAGGGCAGGATCGAGGTCGGTTCGGACATCAAGTACGCCCCGATGGAGTTCAAGGACTCCTCCGGCAAGGCCGTCGGTGTGGACCCGGACCTCGCGGCGGCCCTGGGCAAGCAGCTCGGCGTGACGCTGGAGTTCCAGGACGGCACCTTCGACGGTCTGCTCACCGGTCTGCGCTCCGGCCGCTACGACATCGCGATGACGGCGATGACGGACAACAAGGACCGCCAGCAGGGCATCGACCCGGACACGGGCAAGAAGGTCGGCGAGGGCGTCGACTTCGTCGACTACCTGACCGCCGGTGTCTCGATCTACACCCGCAAGGGCGACACCCAGGGCATCAACGGCTGGTCGGACCTGTGCGGCAAGAAGATCGCCGTCGAGCGCAGCACCGTCTCGAACGACCTGGCCAAGCAGGAGGCCAAGAAGTGTCCGAGCGGCAAGAAGCTCACCATCGAGCCGTTCGACGACGACCAGCAGTCCCAGACCCGGCTGCGCTCCGGCGGTGTGGACGCGGCCTCCTCCGACTTCCCGGTCGCCGCGTACGCGGTGAAGACCTCCGGCGGCGGCAAGAACTTCCAGATCGTCGGCCGGCAGGTGGAGGCGGCGCCGTACGGCATCGCCGTGGCCAAGAAGGACGCGCAGTTGCGCGACGCGCTGCAGGCCGCGATGAACGCGATCATCAAGAACGGCGAGTACGCGAAGATCCTCCAGAAGTGGGGCGCCCAGGACGGCGCCGTCAAGGAGTCCGTGATCAACGGCGGCAAGTGACCCGCGGAAGCAGACGAAGCAGAAGCGGCCACTGAGAGGCAACACCCGTGACTGACACAGAGAAGACGGCCGGGGAGGGCCCCACGGGCCCCGGGGAGGGCACCACTCCCCCGGCCGCCCCGGAGGCCATCAGGGCCATCCCGGTCCGGCACTACGGGCGATACGTTTCCGCCGTCGTCGCCATCGCGGTCCTCGTCGCGATCGTCTACGCGTTCGGCCAGGGCCAGATCAACTGGCACGCGGTGCCGGACTACTTCTTCGACCACCGGATCATGACCGGCGTCTCCAAGACGCTCATGCTGACGGTCCTGTCGATGCTGATCGGCATCGCCGGCGGCATCCTCCTGGCGATCATGCGGCTGTCGAAGAACCCGGTGACCTCGTCGATCGCCTGGTTCTACATCTGGTTCTTCCGCGGCACCCCGGTCCTGGTCCAGCTGTTCCTCTGGTTCAACCTGGGCCTGGTCTTCGAGTACATCGACCTGATGCCGTTCTACAAGGACTACTGGTCGAACTTCATGACGCCGCTGCTGACGGCGCTGCTCGGCCTGGGTCTGAACGAGGCGGCGTACATGGCCGAGATCTGCCGCGCGGGCCTGCTCGCGGTGGACGAGGGCCAGACCGAGGCGGCCCACGCGCTCGGCATGAGCCACGGCAGGACGCTGCGCCGGGTGATCATCCCGCAGGCGATGCGCGTGATCGTGCCGCCGACGGGCAACGAAGTGATCAACATGCTGAAGACCACCTCGCTGGTGGCGGCCGTCCAGTATCCCGAGCTGTTCCGCTACGCCCAGGACATCGGCCAGAACTCCGGTGCCCCCGTGGAGATGTACTTCCTCGCCGCGGCCTGGTACCTGATCATGACCTCCGTGCTGAGCGTGGGCCAGTACTACATCGAGCGCTACTACGCCCGCGGTTCCAGCCGCCAGCTGCCGCCGACGCCGTGGCAGAAGGTGAAGGCGAACATGTTCTCGCTGGGCCGTCCGAGGGGAGCGGTGGGCGCGGCATGAGCGGCAGGCTGAGCAAGACGCAGGATGCGCCGCCCGAGGGCACGGTCCCGATGGTCAGGGCCCAGGGCGTGCACAAGTCCTTCGGGCACGTCGAGGTGCTCAAGGGCATCGACCTGGAGGTCGAGCCGGGTGAGGTGTTCTGCCTGATCGGCCCGTCCGGCTCCGGCAAGTCGACCTTCCTGCGGTGCATCAACCACCTTGAGAAGATCAACGCCGGCCGGCTGTACGTCGACGGCGAGCTGGTCGGCTACCGCCAGCAGGGCGACAAGCTGTACGAGCTGCGCGACCGTGAGGTCGCCATGAAGCGCCGGGACATCGGCATGGTCTTCCAGCGCTTCAACCTGTTCCCCCACATGACGGCGCTGGAGAACGTCATGGAGGCGCCGGTGCAGGTCAAGGGCGTGGCCAGGACGCAGGCCCGGGAGCAGGCCATGCAGCTGCTGCAGCGCGTGGGGCTGGCCGACCGGGCCGGGCACTACCCCTCGCAGCTGTCCGGCGGCCAGCAGCAGCGCGTGGCCATCGCCCGGGCCCTGGCGATGGAGCCGAAGCTGATGCTGTTCGACGAGCCGACCTCGGCCCTGGACCCGGAGCTGGTCGGTGACGTCCTCGACGTCATGCGGGATCTCGCCGAGTCCGGCATGACCATGGTCGTCGTCACCCACGAGATGGGTTTCGCCCGCGAGGTGGGCGACAGCCTGGTGTTCATGGACGAGGGCGTGGTGGTCGAATCGGGCCACCCCCGCGACGTCCTGACGGACCCTCAGCACGAGCGGACCCAGTCGTTCCTGTCGAAGGTCCTCTGAGCACACACCCGTGAGGGGCGGTACGGATGCTCCGTACCGCCCCTTCCTGTGGACCATGCTCAGAAGCGACCCGCGAGTTCACCGGTGAGGGTGCCGAGGATGCCGCCCTCCTCCTCTTCTTCCTCGGCGTTTGGCGCAGCCGCCTCGCCGTGCCTGTGGCCGTGGGCGGGCTCGGGCCGGGCGGCCGATTGCGCAAGGGTGGCCTTTTCCGGAGTGGACGCGGCTGCGCCCGTCATTCCGATCGTGGCGAGCAGGACGGGGGTAGCGAGCGCGATGGCCAGGACCCTACGTGCAAACACGACTTTCCTCCGCATTTGGGATGATATTTCGCCGCCTAGCTACCCGAGCATTCATTCCAAAAAACCGCTCATCGAACTAACCACTCGCACGGCCCCGCCCACGCCCCGGCGACCGGCCGCGCCCCCAGCCGCACCACCGCATCGCGTAATACCCTGGACAGACGACCGGCTGTTACCCGACGCAGACATGACCATAAAGCGCCCTCGTAAGGACTACAAGTGGAACTGGCCTATTACTCGGATTATGCCGTCCGTCTCGTCAACACCGAGGAACCGGCCCGGGGCAAGGACTCGCTGACCTCGGTCGAGGCCGTCCGCGACCTCTTCGGCGAGAACTCGTCGGCGGCCCGCCGCGCCACCGACGCCGACGTCACCCGCTTCCGCTCGGTGCGGGCCCGGCTGCGCGCGGTCTTCGAGGCGGCCGACAAGGGCGACGAGACCCTCGCCGTCGACCTGCTGAACTCACTGCTGCTGGAGTTCCCCGTGTCACCCCAGATCTCCGGCCACGACCACCGGGACGATGACGGCCGCCCGCTGTGGCACATGCACCTGGCCGACCACCCCTCCAACGCCACGGCGGGCTACGCGGCCATCGCCGCCATGGGCCTGGCCTTCCACCTCACCGAGTACGGCGTCGACCGCCTCGGCCTGTGCGAGGCCGCGCCGTGCCGCAACGCCTTCCTCGACACCTCCACCAACCGCTCCCGGCGCTACTGCTCCGACCGCTGCGCGACCCGCGCCAACGTGGCCGCCTACCGGGCCCGCAAGCGCCTTGAGGCCGACCGGTCGGCGAGCAGCGGCCTGGCGGCCGAGAGCGCCCAGCGCACCAGCGTCAGCGGCGAACGCTGACCGGCCGGGAGCGGCCGGTACCTGAAGCGCGCCGTACCCAGCACCAGTTCGTCCGGTACGACGCCGTAGTCGGTGCTGTCCCCGCCCGCGTAGGGGTTGTCCCCGAGCACCCACCAGCCGCCCTCGCGCCGCTCCACGGCACGCTTGACGACGAGCAGGTCCTGCTGGAACGGATGGCGCAGGACGACGACGTCCCCCGGCCTGACCGAGGCCCCGTACTGGACCAGCAGGCGGTCCCCGTGATGGAGCGTGGGCACCATCGACGGGCCGGTCACCTCGGCCAGCCCGAACGGCGCCACCGCCCTCCCCCGCTCGCTCTCCTGCGACAGCTCCGGCATCCCCGGCACCTCCCCGGTCCGTTCCTCCACCAGTCTCAGTCTGACCCTGGACTTTTGTCCTAAGCCCCAGGGGGCACCCGAGAAATCGCCTTCTGCAGGGAGTAATGTCACACCTGAGAAGACGATCACGAGGAAGGAATGCTCCATGCTTTCCCGCCTGTTTGCCCCCAAGGTCAAGGTCAGCGCCCACTGCGACCTGCCCTGCGGCGTGTACGACCCGGCCCAGGCCCGCATCGAGGCGGAGTCGGTGAAGGCCGTCCAGGAGAAGATGGCCGGTAACGACGACCCCCACTTCCAGGCACGCGCCACCGTCATCAAGGAGCAGCGCGCGGAGCTCGCGAAGCACCACGTCTCCGTGCTCTGGAGCGACTACTTCAAGGCCCCGCACTTCGAGAAGTACCCGGAGCTGCACCAGCTGGTCAACGACACCCTGAAGGCCCTCTCGGCCGCCAAGGCGTCCACCGACCCGGCGACGGGCCAGAAGGCGCTGGACTACATCGCCCAGATCGACAAGATCTTCTGGGAGACCAAGAAGGCCTGAGGCCTTCTGTCCCTGGACAAGGGGCCCGGCCGGTCCTCCGGCCGGGCCCCTTGCCGTACCCACGCCGTCAGGGCGACGAGCGGGCTCGCCGGTGCGGGCCGCACGCTCTGTCAGGGCGTGGCGGCCGGGCCCGGTGGCAGGTGGACCGTCATGATCAGGTGGCAGGTCTCGCCGCCCGCGCCGCGGTAGGTGTGCGGGGTGTCGCCGTCGAAGGTGGCCGTCTGGCCTGCTTCCAGCGGGTGCTCGTCGCCGTCGACGACCAGGGTCATGCGGCCGGAGGTGACGCTGACGGTTTCCACGACTCCGGCCTGGTGGGGGTGGCTGGGGTATTCCTCGTCCGGCTCCAGTCGCCAGCGCCAGACCTCGACCGGCGCCGGCCCCGAGGTCGTCAGCATGAGCCGGGCCTCACTGCCGCGCTCTCCGGTCCACAAGGGGGCGACTGCGGCGGCGTCCACCACGCGGACCCGGCCTTCGGACGGTCCCTGCATCAGCGCGGACACCGAGATGCCGAGGGTGTCGGCGAGCCGCACCAGAGTGGCCAGGTTGGGATTGCCCTGGGCTTTCTCCAGCGCCACCAGGGCACCCTTGCTGACCTGGGCGCGCCGGCCGAGCTCGTCCAGGGACAGGCCCGCGCGGGCTCGGGCCGCCCGCACGTTCTGCGCGACCGTCCGCAGGGTCGCGGCCGTCTCGGCCACCTGATCACCATCCTTCCGCCTTGACCAGTGAAATGTACCGCCCGGTCGTTTGGTTGACACGCTTTGGTCGTTCCGTTGTACGGTGCAGTCGTTCCACTGTAATCGTAAGGAATGTGCTGTGATCGCTCTCCTGCTGGCCCTCGGCAGCTCACTCGCGTACGGGTGCGCCGACTTCCTCGGCGGCCTCGGCGCCCGGAAGGCCCATGTGCTGCGGACCGTGATGGTCGCGGCCCCGGCGAGTCTCGCGGTCGAGCTGCTGCTGTGGCCGGCGCTCGGTGCCTCGTTCGGCAGCGCCACCCTCGGCTGGGGCGCCGCGTCCGGGGTCGCCTCCGCCGCCGCGTTCGCCCTGCTCTACCGCACCCTGGCGATCGGCCCCATGAACGTGCTGTCGCCCGTGACCGCGCTGGTGTCCGCCGCGCTGCCGGTGGGTGTCGGCCTGCTCCAGGGCGAGCGGCTGACCGCGGCGGGGCTGGTGGGACTGCCGCTCGCGCTGGTGGCGGTCGTACTGGTCAGCGCCGGACACGGCGGCGGTTCGGCGCGCCCCTCCCGTACGGCCCTGCTGCTGGCCCTCGGTGCGGGCGCCGCCATCGCGCTTCAGCTGGTCTTCCTGCACCAGGCGCCGTCCGGCAGCGGGGTGGCGCCGCTGATCACCGGCCGGGCCGTCTCCTCGGCCGTCGTCCTGGCCGCGGCCGGGCTGATACGCCACAGGCTGGGCTCCGAACGGCCCGCGTACGCGATGTCGGCCGCCACGGGCGTGCTGGACTCGCTGGCGAACCTGTTGTTCCTGCTCGCCGCCCGCAGCGGGGACCTCACCGTCGTCGCCGTGGTCACCGCGCTCTACCCGGCCGGCACGGTGCTGCTCGCGCGCGGCGTGCTCGCCGAACGCATCCACCGCGGCCAGCTCGTCGGCCTCGGCACCGCCGCCGTCGCCGTCACCCTCCTCGCCCTGCCCTGAGCCCTCGCTCAGCCCCGCCCCGTTCCCTGGCTGACCCCCGGCCCAAGCCCTACCCGAGCCCTCGCTGAGCCCCAACCCGAGCCCTGGCTGACCCCCACCCCCAACCCTCGCTGACCCCCGACCCGAGCCCTCGCTGACCCCCGACCCGAGCCCTCGCTGAGCCCCGACCCGAGCGCCGGCCCGTGCCCCGACCCGAACCCCGACCCCAGCCCGGACCCGAACCCCGAACCCATCCGCACCCCAGCAGGAAACGGAACCCGCCCATGCCCGCCTTCCGCATCGCCCCCGCCGTCGCAGAAGCCTTCCCCGACACCCTCATCGCCCTCGTCACCGCCACCGGCCTGCGGGGCCACGAGCCCTGGCCGCACACCGACACCGCCGTGGCGGAGCTGGAACAGCAGCTCGCCGACGGCAGCTGGCTTCCCGCCGACGAGACCGACCCCCGCATCGCGGCCTGGCACACCGCCTACCGCTCGTTCGGCACCAACCCCCGCCGCATCCGCCCCAGCGTCGACGCACTCGGCCGCCGCCTCGCCAAGAAGGGGACGCTGCCGCGGATCAACCCGGCCGTCGACTCCTACAACACCGTCTCCGTCCGGTACGGTCTGCCCGCCGGCGCCTTCGACCTCGACCGAGTCACCGGCGATGTCGACATCCGGTACGCGGACGGCACCGAGTCCTTCACCCCGCTCGGCGAACCCGGCACCATCGAGACCCCCAGCCCCGGCGAGATCATCTACGCCGACACCACCGGGGTCCTGACCCGCCACTGGAACCACCGCGACGCCCACCGGACCCGCGTCACCGAGGACTCCACCCGCGTCGCCTTCCTCCTCGAAACCCTCCACGCCACCCGCGACGGCGACCTCCTGAAGGTCGCGGCGGACGAACTGCGGGGTCTTCTCGCCCCGCACGCCGGGCAGAGCGCCGTGCACTACCTCGGCCCCGCCCGGCCACAGGCCACCGCCTGAAAGGAGCGTGCCATACCTCGGTGTCAGTGCCCTGTGCCAAGCTGTCGGCGTGACCCTGGAGGACCTCAGACGGCTGCGGCGGGTGCGCGACCGCATGGACCGCGAGTACGCCGAGCCGCTCGACATGACCGAGCTGGCCCGCGGCGCCCACATGTCGCCGGGCCACTTCCAGCGCAGCTTCCGCAAGGCCTTCGGCGAGACGCCGTACAGCTATCTGATGACCCGCAGGATCGAACGGGCCAAGGCGCTGCTGCGCCGCGGCGACCTCACCGTGACCGAGGTGTGCCTCGCCGTGGGATGTACGTCGCTCGGCTCCTTCAGCTCCCGCTTCACCGAGCTGGTCGGCGAGACCCCGAGCGCCTACCGGGCCCGTGACCACGAGGAGAGCGCGGCGATCCCGTCCTGCGTGGCCCGTACGTTCACCCGGCCCCGCCGCCGGCCCTGGTGACTCGCGCGCGTCCGGATCCCGATGGGCCTAGCGTGGGCCCATGGACGTGAAACTCAAGCAGTGCTTCATCGCGGTGGACGACCACGACAAGGCGCTCGCCTTCTACCGTGACGTGCTCGGCCTGGAGGTCCGCAACGACGTGGGCTTCGAGGGCATGCGCTGGGTGACGCTGGGCTCGCCGCTGCAGCCGGACGTCGAGATCGTGCTGGAGCCGCCCGGCGCGAACCCGGACGCCTCCCCCGCCGACCGGCAGGCGATGGCCGAGCTGCTGGCCAAGGGCATGCTGCGGGGTGTGATCTTCACGACCGAGGACTGCGACGCGCTGTACGAGCGGGTGCGGGAGTCCGGCGCCGATGTGCTCCAGGAGCCCACCGACCAGCCGTACGGCGTGCGCGACTGCGCCTTCCGGGACCCGGCGGGCAACCAGTTGCGCTTCCTCCAGCGGCCCGCCCGGTGAAATACCGCGAGCCGCTGATGGGTTGGCGCCTACACTCCCCGCCGTGATCATTCGCTGGACCTACGCCTTCGTCGACCGGCCCGCCGCCCGGCTGCCCGAGGCCCGCGCCTTCTGGGCCGCCGTCACCGGCACCCGGCCGTCCGAACCCCGCGGCGACCGGGGGGAGTTCCTCACCCTGCTGCCCGAGGACACCGACGGGACGGACGCCTGCGTGAAGCTCCAGGGCGTCACCGGGGGCGACGGCGGTGCCCATCTCGACCTCTGCGCCGAGGACGTACGGGAGTTGACCGGTGCGGCCCGTGACCTCGGTGCGGAGAGGGTGGCGGAGCACGACGGCCGGGCCGTACTGCGCTCTCCGGCGGGGCAGTTGTTCTGCGCCGTGCCCTGGCACGGGGAGTCGGTACGGCCGCCGGTGGTGGCGGGCAGCCGGCTCGACCAGGTGTGCCTCGGCATCCCGCCGTCGGCGTACGCCACCGAGTCCGCCTTCTGGGCCCGGCTCACCGGCTGGGAGCGGCAGACCGGTTCACGGCCGGAGTTCGAGGTGCTGAGGCCGCCGGCGGGCCTGCCCGTCCGGATCCTCCTCCAGCGGCTCGACGAGGAACGCCCTGTCTCCGCCCATCTCGACCTCGCCTGTGCGGACGTCGCCGCCGTCCGCGCCCGGCACGAGGCGCACGGGGCGGTCCCGGTGGGCGGGGGCCCGCACTGGACGGTGATGCGCGATCCGGCGGGCGGCACCTACTGCCTGACCGGCCGGGACCCGGAGACCGGCGGCCTGCCCGGCGCCGGTCAGCGCCCGGTGGACGCGTAGAGGCACAGAACCGCAGGGGTGGCGGAGGACTCCGGACGCGGCGGGCACGCGTCCCCGCCGCCGCCCTTCGCCGGTCATCCCCAGGATTCCACGTCCACCACGGCGCCGGCCGGCACCGGCCCGTACACATGCGGGAACTCCTCCCCGCCCGGCTCCATGGCCTCGTACTTCACCGGCGCGCCGACCAGGGCCGGATCCACGACCAGCACGACCAGCTCGTCCGGGCCGTCGTAGTCGCCGTAGAGGAACGCGGCGACGCGCGGGAGCTGCTCGCGGGTGGAGAAGTGGATGAAGCCCTCCTCCTGGAGGGTGCGGCCACGGGTGGACACCTCATAGGAGCCGCGCTCGCGCGCCGTCTCCCACAGGGAGCGTTCGGTGATGTGGAAGATGCGGGGCAGTTTCGGCATGCGCCTACGGTACGGCGCCGAGGGCGGGCCCAGCGGCGGCTTTCCGTGCGGGTGCATGCGACGGACCCCGCACACCGTGGGGATGTGCGGGAGCCGCCCGACCGGAGTCCCGGGGACCGTACGAGGTCAGGAGTCGCACGGTCCCGGGACTCCGGGGTCTCTCCCGGCCGCCGGTGCCGGCAGCGCTCAGCTGCTGCGCCGGGTCACGAACTCGGCGAGCGCCAGCAGGCCGTCCGCCGCCTCGGGGGCGGGGATCGCGCGGGACAGCTCCTGCACGGCACGGGCCATCCGGTCGGCCGCCTCGGCCTGCGCCCAGTCCCGGCCGCCCGCCCGCTCCACGGCGAGGGCCGTACGCGCGATGCTCTCGGCGTCACCGGAGATGTACGGCTTGGCGTACATCTCGGCCAGTTCGGCCGCCGCCTCGGTGCCGGTCGACAGGGCCGCCACCACGGGCAGCGACTTCTTGCGGGCCGCGAGATCCGCACCGGCCGGTTTGCCGGTGCGGCGCGGGTCGCCCCATATGCCGATGACGTCGTCGATCAGCTGGAAGGCGAGCCCCGCCTGCCGGCCGAAGCCGTCCAGCGCCGCCACCTCCTCCTGGCCGGCGCCCGCGTACAGCGCGCCGAGGGCACAGGCGCAGCCCAGCAGCGCGCCGGTCTTGGCCTCGGCCATGGCGAGCACCTCGTCGAGGGTGACGTCGTCCGGGGCGCGGCGCTCCAGGTCCGTGTCGGTGTGCTGGCCGGCGCACAGCTCCAGGACACAGTCCGCGAGCCGGGCCGCGGCCGGTCCCGAGGCCGGGTGCGGGTCCTCGGCGAGCAGCCGCAGGGCCAGTGCCTGGAGGGCGTCACCCGCGAGTATCGCGTCGGTGTCGCCGAACACCGTCCAGGCCGTGGGCCGGTGCCGGCGGGACGTGTCCCGGTCCATCACGTCGTCGTGCAACAGCGTGAAGTTGTGGACCAGTTCGACCGCCACCGCCGCCCGCACCGCCGCCGTACGGGCCGCCGGGCCGCCGAGGGCGGCGGCTGCCGCCAGGACGAGCGCGGGCCTTATCGCCTTGCCGGCCCTGCCCGTCGCCGCGGTGCCGTCCTCGTGCTGCCAGCCGAAGTGGTAGAGCGCGATCCGCCGCATGGAGCCGGGCAGCGCCTCCAGGGCCGCGCGCAGCTCCGGGTCGACGACGGCCCGGGTGCGCTCCAGCAGGGCCGCCGCCTCCTGTCCTTCGAGCGGACCGGCGTCGGCGTCGCCGGTCCTCCCCCGCCGTTCCCCCGCCGTGCCGGGGTGCGGCACGACGGGGGAACGCTGTTCGGTCTCCGTCATGAACTCGGCCATGTCTCCCCCTCGCCAGGTCCGCGGACGCCGGCGTCGCCGGCCCGGCCGGACGCATGTTCCGAGGGTCTACCCGCCGCGGCGGGCGGGGACACGGCCGCGAAGTGCGGAAACGTCACCTCCAGCGGCCGATCTCGACGTTCTCCAGCACACCGAGCGCGTCGGGCACCAGCACGGCGGCCGAGTAGTAGGCCGTCACCAGGTACTTGATGATGGCCTGTTCGTTGATGCCCATGAAGCGGACCGACAGGCTCGGCTCGATCTCGTCCGGGATGCCCGACTGCCGCAGGCCGATGACGCCCTGGTCCTGCTCGCCGGTGCGCATCGCGATGATCGAGGTGGTGCGCTCCGGGGTGACCGGGATCTTGTTGCACGGGTAGATCGGCACGCCGCGCCAGGTGGGGATGCGGTTGCCGCCGATCTCGACGGTCTCCGGGACCAGTCCGCGCTTGTTCAGCTCGCGCCCGAACGCGGCGATCGCACGCGGGTGGGCCAGGAACAGCTTGGTGCTGCGCCGGCGGCTGAGCAGCTCGTCCATGTCGTCCGGGCTGGGCACGCCGTCGTGCGGCTGGATCCGCTGGTCGTACTCGCAGTTGTGGAGCAGGCCGAAGTCGCGGTTGTTGATCAGCTCGTGCTCCTGGCGCTCCTTGAGCGCCTCGACCGTGAGCCGCAGCTGCTGCTCGGTCTGGTTCATCGGCTGGTTGTACAGGTCGGCCACGCGTGTGTGGATGCGCAGCACGGTCTGGGCGATGCTCAGTTCGTACTCGCGGGGCCGTGCCTCGTAGTCCACGAAGGTGTGCGGGATGTCGGGCTCGCCGGAGTGGCCGGCCGCCAGCTCGACCTCCTTCTCGCCGTACTTGTTGGTCCGCTGCTCCGGGACGGAGCGCAGCTGCTCCAGGTGCGCGCGCAGGGTGTCGGAGCGCTCGGCGATCTGCTGGAAGTCCTGGCGGCTGAGGATCAGCACCGTGGTCGCGGTGTCCGCGCGGACGGTGTACTCCCAGATGGCGTCCGGGTCCAGCAGTGCCTGCTCACCGAAGTAGGCGCCGTCGGCGAGGACTCCGAGGACGGCGTCGTCGCCGTAGGGCCCCGTACCGATCTTCTCGACCCGGCCGTGCGCCAGCAGGTACACCTCGCCCGTCTGGTTGCCGAAGTCGGCGATCACCTCACCCGGCGCGAAGTCGCGCTGGCGGCAGCGCCGGGCCAGCTCCGTCAGCACCTCCTCGTCCTCGTAGGACCGCAGGGCCGGCAGTTCGCCGAGCTCGGCCGGGATGACCTCGACCTGGTCGCCGGTCTTGACGAAGGTGATGCGGCCGTCGCCGACGGAGTACGTCAGCCGCCTGTTGACGCGGTACGTGCCGCCCTGGACGTCGACCCACGGGAGTGTGCGCAGCAGCCAGCGGGAGCTGATCTCCTGCATCTGCGGGACGGACTTGGTGGTGGTGGCCAGGTTCCGCGCGGCCGCCGTCCCGAGGGACTGCTGCGGCTTGCTCTGATCCGTGCGGACCTCTTCGCCTACCGACATAGAGAATTGCCTCCCAGGTATCCCCGGTGCCGAATCGCCCTGGGCACCGGCCTCTGCACCGAGCCTTCCATCACCCTCAGTGGTCACGCCATTACCCGAAAGAGCGGGAATGGATCATCGGATCAGTGGGCACACAGCGGATCCGCCGTGGTCCGGGACGTCCGGTTTCGGTAGCGTCCGGCGACCGGAACGGACCGGCACGGAACGAAGGAGGCGGCATGGCCCCACCCATGTCCGCGAGCGGGTTTCTGGACGCCCTGCGAGCGGAGGGCCTCACCGTCGTCGAGGTCGGCGACTGGCAGAACCACAACCGCAACCACAAGGGCCCGTGGGGGCCCGTCCACGGCGTGATGATCCACCACACGGTGACCCGTGGCAGCGCGCTCACGGTGCAGTTGTGCAAGGACGGCCATGCGGCGCTGCCGGGCCCGCTGTGCCACGGCGTGATCACCAAGGACGGCAGCGTGCACCTGGTGGGCTACGGCCGCGCCAACCACGCCGGCCTCGGCGACGACGACGTGCTGCGCGCGGTGATCGCCGAGAAGGGGCTGCCGCCGGACAACGAGGCGAACACCGATGGCAATCGGCACTTCTACGGCTTCGAGTGCGAGAACCTGGGCGACGGGGAGGACCCCTGGCCGCAGGCCCAGCTGGACGCGATCACCCGGGCGGCGGCCGCGGTGTGCCGCCGGCACGGGTGGACCGAGAGCTCGGTGATCGGCCACTTGGAGTGGCAGCCGGGGAAGGTGGATCCGCGGGGGTTCGGGATGGGGTGGCTGCGGGAGCGGGTGGCCGAGCGGCTGAAGGGGTAGCGCCGCGCCCCTTCGTCCACGGAGATCCACCAGAAGGACCCGAGCCCCCGCACCGGGTGACAATGAAGCCGTGACCAGCCGGACCCCGCTCGCTCCCCGCCTCCCCTCCCCTCTCCAGGAGGTGGCGGACGACCGGTTCGAGCGGTGCGGAGTCCGGCTTCTCCTCAAGCGCGACGACCTGATCCACCCCGGCCTCGTCGGCAACAAGTGGCGCAAGCTGGTGCCGAACCTCCAGGCGGCCCGAGGCCGCCCCCTGGTCACCTTCGGCGGCGCCTACTCCAACCACCTGCGCGCCACCGCCGCCGCGGGCCGTCTCCTCGGTGTGCCGACCACCGGCGTGGTCCGCGGCGAGGAGCTGGCCGGCCGGCCGCTCAACCCCTCGCTGGCCCGGTGCGCGGCGGACGGCATGCGGCTGCACTTCGTCGACAGATCGACGTATCGCCGCAAGACCGAGCCGGAGACCCTGGCCGCGATCCTGCGCGCGGCCGGCGCCGAGGAGGCGTACGTCGTCCCCGAAGGCGGCAGCAACAGCGCGGCCGTACGAGGCTGCCGGGCCCTGGGCGGGGAACTGCGCGGGCACGCCGACGTCGTCGCGGTCGCCTGCGGCACCGGCGGCACCCTCGCGGGGCTCGCCGCCGGGCTGGCGGCCGGACAGCGCGCGCTCGGCGTACCGGTCCTCAAGGGCGGCTTCCTGGAAGGCGAGGTACGGAGTCTGCAGGAACGTGCCTTCGGCGCCCGCACCGGCTCCTGGTCCCTCGACGAGCGTTTCCACTTCGGCGGTTACGCCCGTACGACACCCGAACTGCACGCTTTCGCGCAGGACTTCGAGGACCGCCACGGGCTGCCCGTCGAACGTCTCTATGTCGCCAAGCTGCTCTACGGACTCGTCACCCTCGCCGGGGAGGGCGCCTTCGCGCGCGGGACGGCGATCGCCGCCGTCGTCACCGGGCGGCCGTTCCCGGGGGACGAAACCCCCTAGGGGGCCTCCCGGTAGACCGCCGCCTCCTCCAGGTCCAGGCGTCTGAGCAGCGCGCGCAGCATCTCGTCGTCGATGTAGCGGTGGTCGCGGAGCTTGACGAAGACCTCGCGTTCGGCGCTGATCATCTCGCGGGAGAGCCGGCGGTAGGTGTCGTCCACGGTCTCGCCGGTGACCGGGTTGGTCTGGCCGAGGCGCTCCCAGACCGCGTTGCGGCGGCGCTCCAGGACCGTGCGGAGGCGGTCGGCGAGCGGCGGGGGCAGGGCGTTGCGCTCGTCGGAGAGGAGGTCGTCCAGGCGGCTCTCGGCGGCCCGGGAGGCCTGTGCCTGGGCGTTGGCCTCGGCGAGCGTCTCGGCCTGCCGGTCGCGCCCGGGGAACCGCATCAGGCGGATCAGCGGCGCGAGGGTCAGGCCCTGCACCACGAGGGTGCCGATGACGGTGGTGAAGGTCAGGAACAGGACCAGGTTCCGCTGCGGGAAGGGCGCACCGCCGTGCACGGTGAGCGGGATCGAGAAGGCGATGGCCAGGGACACCACGCCTCGCATGGCGGCCCACCCGGTCACGACCGGCGCCCGCCAGGTGGGGTTGTCCTCGCGCTCCCTGATGCGGCTGAAGAGGCTGCGGGGCAGGAAGGTCGCCGGGAACACCCAGACGAAGCGGGCCGCGACGACCACGAGGAAGACCGCGAGCGCGTACCAGGCGGCGTCGGCGCCCTGGTACGCCCCCAGCCCCTTCAGCACGGTCGGCAGCTGCAGGCCGATCAGCGCGAACACCGCCGATTCCAGCACGAAGGCGACCATCCGCCACACCGCGTCCTCCTGGAGGCGGGTGGCGAAGTCGACCTCCCACGCGCGGTGCCCGAGATAGACCGCGACCACCACGACCGCGAGGACTCCGGAGCCGTGGAACTGCTCGGCCACGCCGTAGGCGACGAACGGGATCAGCAGGGAGAGGGTGTTCTGCAGCAGCGCCTCCCTCAGGCGGGTGCGCAGCCAGTGGATCGGCACCATGAGCACCAGCCCGACGACGACACCGCCGACCGCGGCCCGCAGGAACTCGCCGATGCCGCCCGCCCAGGTGGCGCCCTCGCCGACGGCCGCGGCGAGGGCCACCTTGTACGCGGTGATCGCGGTGGCGTCGTTGAGCAGGGACTCGCCCTGGAGGATGGTGGTGATCCTGGACGGCAGGCCGACGCGGCGCGCGATCGCCGCGGCCGCGACCGCGTCCGTCGGTGCCACCACCGCGCCCAGTACCAGCGCGGCGGGCAGCGGCAGCCCCGGAACGACGAGGTAGGCGGCCCAGCCGACGACGAAGGTCGCGAAGAGCACGTACCCGATCGACAGCAGCCCCACGGGCCGCATCTGGGCGCGCAGGTCGAGGTACGAGCTCTCGGTGCCCTCCTTGTACAGCAGCGGGGGCAGCACCAGGGGCAGGACGACGTCCGGGTCCAGCGTGTAGTGCGGGACGCCGGGGACGTACGAGACCGCCAGGCCCACGGCGACCAGCAGCAGCGGGGCCGGCACGGGGGTGCGCCGGGCGGCCCCCGCGACCGCCGCACTGCCCGCCACCAGCAACAGCAGCGGCATCACGTCCATGATCCTCGCCCACCCTCGTTGTCCGCGCGGCCACCCGCACGCCCGTCGTAATCTGGCAATCATGAAACAGTGCACGCACACCGACGCGCTGCCGCACCCGGAGCCGGATCCGCTCGACGCCACCTGCCCGGAGTGCCTGCGGGACGGCACGCACCCCGTCCAGCTGCGGCTGTGTCTCAGCTGCGGACACGTCGGATGCTGCGACTCCTCGCCGGGCAGGCACGCCACGCGGCACCACGAGGCGTCCGGTCACCCGGTCATGCGGTCCTTCGAGCCGGGTGAGGAGTGGCGGTGGTGCTTCGTGGACCACGTACTGGCCTGAGGTACTGGCCCGAGGTAGTGGTCCGAGCGTGCCGTCGCGTGATCACATTCCCGTCCGGCCCCGTTCTCGTGTGACACTGCATGCGGCGACGACCGCACGACGGTTCGAGCGTGAGACGTCTGGGTACGTCAACCCGGCGCGCCCTCTTCCCATTTGGGCCCGCACACCCTCTAGACACGGAGCGTATACACAGCTTTACTGTGAGTGACGCCAGGGGGGTTGGGGTCCCGGGACAGGAACGTTCGGAGCGCGATAGCGTCACCGCGGAACCACGTACGCGTTACCCCGGGGGGCGACCCTCGGCCCCGTAAAGCTTGTACCACCATGGAGGTGAGGGTGTCCCAGATCGCAGGCGAGCCCACGGCGAATCAGGACTTCGTGGAAGTCCGGCTGCCGGCCGCGGGTGCCTACCTGTCGGTGCTGCGGACGGCCACGGCCGGTCTCGCGGCGCGCTTGGACTTCACCCTGGACGAGATCGAGGACCTGCGCATCGCCGTGGACGAGGCCTGCGCGATCCTGCTCCAACAGGCCGTGCCCGGCTCCGTGCTCAGCTGTGTCTTCCGGCTCGTCGACGACTCGCTGGAGGTCACGGTCGCGGCGCCGACCACGGATGGTCACGCCCCCTCGCGGGACACCTTCGCCTGGACCGTGCTCTCGGCCCTCGCGGGCAAGGTCTCGTCCGCCGTCGACGAGGACAAGACCGTGTCGATCAGCCTCTACAAACAGCGCGGCGCGGGTCCCGGGCCGGCGTGAGGAACGGGGACGGTCCGGTGCGGGACGAAGAGCGCGGCACACGGGAGCTGCCGGCCGGGGACGGGGGTGCCCCCTGGCCGAGGACTGCCGAGACGCCCGGGGAGGGCCCCCGGGACGGTTCCCGGCGCATGGCGGACGGCATCGACGGCATCCCCGAGCAGGCCAGACCGCACCCGGAGGACGACTCCGCGCGGACCGGCGGTGACGGTTCCGCCGAGGGCGCGCCCGAGGCGGAACCCCGTGCGGCGGCCAGGCCTCGGGGAAGGGCTACGGGCGGGACGATGAGCGAGCACGAGCGGTACGCCGAGGACGACGCGCCGGGCGCGGAGGCCGTGCAGGCAGCACAGCACGGCCCCCAGGACCGCAGCGGGGCGCGGGCGATGTTCGTGGAACTGCGCACGCTGAACGCGGGCAGCCCGGAGTACGCCGAGCTGCGCAACCAGCTGGTCCGTATGCACCTGCCGCTCGTGGAGCACCTGGCGCGCCGGTTCCGCAACCGCGGCGAGCCGCTGGACGACCTCACCCAGGTCGCCACGATCGGTCTGATCAAGTCCGTCGACCGGTTCGACCCGGAGCGCGGCGTGGAGTTCTCCACGTACGCCACCCCGACCGTCGTCGGCGAGATCAAGCGGCACTTCCGCGACAAGGGCTGGGCGGTGCGCGTGCCGCGTCGGCTGCAGGAGCTGCGGCTCTCGCTGACCACGGCGACGGCCGAGCTGTCCCAGCTGCACGGCCGCTCCCCCACCGTGCACGAGCTGGCCGAGCGGCTCGCGATCTCCGAGGAGGAGGTCCTGGAGGGCCTGGAGTCCGCCAACGCGTACTCCACGCTGTCCCTGGACGTCCCGGACACCGACGACGAGTCCCCCGCGGTCGCCGACACCCTCGGCGCGGAGGACGAGGCGCTGGAGGGCGTGGAGTACCGGGAGTCGCTGAAGCCGCTGCTGGAGGATCTGCCGCCGCGCGAGAAGCGGATCCTGCTGCTGCGCTTCTTCGGGAACATGACCCAGTCGCAGATCGCGCAGGAGGTCGGCATCTCCCAGATGCACGTCTCGCGGCTGCTCGCCCGCACCCTGGCCCAGCTGCGCGAGAAGCTGCTCGTCGAGGAGTGATCTATTCGGCGCGGCCCGGTCCCTTGATGCCGAGGGCCCGGGTCGTCTCGCCGTTGACGAGCAGCACCAGCGCCGCCACGGCGACGGCCGTGAGGGCGATACCGGCCGGGACGGCCAGGCTGTCGGCATGGATCAGGTTGTACGCGATCGGCAGCGCCAGCAGCTGGGTGATCACCGCGGGGCCGCGGCTCCAGCTGCGCCGCAGCAGCAGTCCGCGCGCGGCGAGCAGCGGCAGCAGCGCGAGCACGGCCAGCGTGATGCCCAGGGTCACGGCCTGCTGCCGGTCGTCCGGGGAGCCGGTGATCCCGAGCACGAGCACCCACAGCCCGCCGACCGCCAGGGCGACACCTTCCAGCCCGGCCAGCACGGCGGCGTAGGTCAGCCGGCGGGGGCGTGCCGCCGCGCCGGCTTCAGCGGTCTCCTGGGCGGGGTTCTGCTCACTGCTCACCCCAGCAGGGTAACGGGGGCGGTGCGAGCGCCCCGAAAGGGGCGCGGGGAGCCGCGAGTGTCCACTGTCACGCCCCCGCCTCTTACCGGATCCCTACCTCGATATGGGCCCGGTACCCCCCAGTAGGTACGCTGCCCTCCATGCGTGCACTTCTCGTGGTCAATCCGGCGGCAACCACCACAAGCGCACGCAGGCGTGACGTCCTGATCCACGCGCTGGCGAGCGAGATGAAGCTGGAGGCGGTCACCACCGAGTACCGCGGCCACGCGCGCGACCTCGGCCGGCAGGCGGCGGACAGCGACGACATCGACCTCGTGGTGGCCCTCGGCGGCGACGGCACGGTCAACGAGGTCGTCAACGGCCTCCTGCACGGGGGCCCCGACCCCGAGCGCCTGCCCGGTCTCGCCGTCGTCCCCGGCGGCTCCACCAATGTCTTCGCCCGCGCCCTGGGCCTGCCCAACGACCCCGTCGAAGCCACCGGCGCCCTGCTGGACGCCCTGCGCGAGGGCGGCGAGCGGGTCGTCGGGCTCGGGCTGACCTCGGGCACCCCCGGCACCGTGGACGAGGCGGTCCCGGACCGCTGGTTCACCTTCAACGCCGGCCTGGGGTTCGACGCGGGCGTGGTCGGCCGGGTCGAGCAGCAGCGCGAGCGGGGCAAGAAGTCGACGCACGGCCTGTACGTACGGCAGGTGATGCGGCAGTTCCTCGGCGAGCCGAACCGCCGACACGGCTCGATCACGCTGGAGCGTCCCGGCGAGGACCCGATCGGTGATCTTGTGCTCGCCATAGTCTCGAACACGTCCCCGTGGACGTTTCTCGGCAATCGCCCCATGTACACGTCACCTAAGGCCTCGTTCGATACCGGCGTCGACGTGCTCGGTCTCAGCCGTCTGTCGACGGCCTCGGTTGCCCGGTATGGCACCCAGTTGCTCACTTCGTCCCCCGAGCGGGGCCCCCACGGCAAGCATGTGCTCTCCCTGCACGATCTGGACCGGTTCACCTTGCATTCGAAGGTGCCTCTCCCCCTGCAGATGGACGGTGACCACCTCGGGCTCCGTACGAGCGTGACGTTCACAGGCGTACGCCGTGCACTGCGTGTGATTGTGTGAGCGGAAGGCGCAAAAGTCCTTTCACTCGAACGTTTAGGCCAGGATCCACCCCATGGAAGTACGGCTGTGACCTAGTCGACACCGAGGAATCAAAAAAAACTTTCCGGAAGGGGTTGTATCCGCCGCTGAGGTTTGCGAGTCTCTACGTGGCGATCGGGACGGCCCGCAACACCGGCCTCCACTGATCACCGGAACCCCTCTTCAAACCAAGGACCACGCCGGGGAAGACTCGGCGGTCGGCCCTTCACTTGTTGAGGGATTCGTGAAAGCGTTCACATTCACAAGCAACCTGTACGTAATACGTTCAGAGAACCTAGGAGAGGTAGCAGCCATGGACTGGCGTCACAACGCCGTTTGCCGCGAGGAAGACCCCGAGCTCTTCTTCCCCATCGGCAACACCGGTCCTGCGCTGCTGCAGATCGAGGAAGCCAAGGCCGTCTGCCGTCGCTGCCCGGTGATCGAGCAGTGTCTGCAGTGGGCGCTTGAGTCCGGTCAGGACTCCGGCGTCTGGGGTGGTCTCAGCGAGGACGAGCGCCGCGCCATGAAGCGCCGCGCCGCCCGCAACCGGGCTCGTCAGGCCTCCGCCTGACATACCCACCCCTGCTGACAGCCTGAGCTTGGCGGCGCGTGCAGCACGCACGCATCTCCCGCCCCCGAGCCGCAGCGCGCAGTATCCCCCGATGCGCATAGCTTCGAGCTTTAGCCCCGGATCACCAAGTGGCCCGGGGCTCAATGCTGTCCGGCGCCGGGTGGGCCGCCGGTGAGCTCACTTCTGCGCCTGCACCGGAATGTCGAGGATCACCCGGGTCCCCCGGCCCGGCGCCGGCACCATGTCGAACGATCCGCCCAACTCGCCCTCCACCAGCGTCCGTACGATCTGCAGCCCCAGGTTTCCGGAGCGGTGCGGGTCGAAGTTCTCGGGCAGTCCGACGCCGTCGTCCTGGACGGTGACGAGGAGGCGCGCCTCCTTGGTCGTACCACCCCGCACCGCCGAGACCTCGACCGTGCCGGTGTCGCCCTCGCGGAAGCCGTGTTCCAGGGCGTTCTGCAGGATCTCGGTGAGGACCATCGACAGCGGGGTGGCCACCTCGGCGTCGAGTATCCCGAAGCGCCCGCTGCGCCGGCCGGTCACCTTGCCCGGTGAGATCTCGGCGACCATCGCCAGCACGCGGTCGGCGATGTCGTCGAACTCCACGCGCTCATCCAGGTTCTGAGACAGCGTCTCATGCACGATGGCGATCGAGCCGACGCGGCGGACCGCCTCCTCCAGGGCCTCCCGGCCGCGTTCGGAGTCGATGCGCCGGGCCTGCAGACGCAGCAGCGCGGCGACCGTCTGGAGGTTGTTCTTCACCCGGTGGTGGATCTCCCGGATGGTCGCGTCCTTGGTGATCAACTCACGCTCGCGGCGCCGCAGTTCGGTGACGTCCCGGCACAGCACCAGGGAGCCGATCCGGGTGCCCTTGGGCTTGAGCGGGATGGTCCGGAACTGGATGACCCCGTCGTTGGCCTCGATCTCGAACTCGCGCGGCGCCCAGCCGCTGGCCACCTTGGCGAGCGCCTCGTCCACCGGGCCCCGGGTCGGGGCGAGTTCGGCGGTGGTCTGGCCGAGGTGCTGGCCGACCAGGTCGGCGGCGAGGCCGAGGCGGTGGTAGGCGGACAGCGCGTTCGGGGAGGCGTACTGGACGACGCCGTCGGCGTCCAGCCGGATCAGTCCGTCGCCGACGCGCGGTGAGGCGTCCATGTCGACCTGCTGGTCCGGGAAGGGAAACGATCCTGCCGCGATCATCTGCGCGAGGTCCGAGGCGCTCTGGAGGTAGGTGAGCTCCAGCCGGCTCGGGGTGCGGACGGTCAGCAGATTGGTGTTGCGGGCGATCACGCCGAGAACCCGGCCGTCACGTCGTACGGGGATGGACTCGACCCGCACGGGGACCTCTTCCCGCCACTCGGGGTCGCCCTCGCGCACGATCCGGCCCTCGTCCAGCGCCGCGTCCAGCATGGGCCGGCGGCCACGCGGGACGAGGTGGCCGACCATGTCGTCCTGGTAGGAGGTGGGGCCGGTGTTCGGGCGCATCTGGGCGACCGAGACATACCGCGTGCCGTCGCGGGTGGGGACCCACAGGACCAGGTCGGCGAAGGAGAGGTCGGAGAGCAGCTGCCACTCCGAGACCAGCAGATGGAGCCACTCGAGGTCGGAGTCGTCGAGGGCGGTGTGCTGGCGGACCAGTTCGTTCATGGAGGGCACGTCTGCGAGCGTACCCGCGGGCTGCCGGTGGCCGGAAAAACACCCGCGGGCCGCGGCGCCTGGAAGGGACCCTCAACCCTCCCGGCACCGCAGCCCGGAGCATCATCGGCCGTGGGGTGTGCGGTCCCGGTCGGCCGAAGGCCGAGGAGCCGGGGCAGTCAGGGCAGAGAGCGCCGGTTCCTCGATCCGCCTTCCTGTGCGGGGAAGACGGAGGCTTGTCACGTTGGTGCGTTCTTGTCGATTCTGGACTAGACCACAACGGTATGTCCATGGTCTCGTCGGCATGCACGAGTGAGGGCACCCGATGCCACGCAGCCTAGCCCGGCTCGGTCAGCCGTGGGGCCAGATGGTCATGGCAATTTCCGCGAGTGCCGGGGAGCGGCCGACGAAGGCGCCGTGCGTGCGCGTCGTTTCCTGGGCCGGCGGAGGCCGCCTCTGCTAGATTGGTCTAAACCACATAGACGTACCGAGACCACTTCAGAACGGCAGGCCCAGCGTGGAAGTTGTCATCGTTCCGGACGCCGCGGCGGGCGGCGAGCTGGTCGCCGAGGCCATGACCCGGCTGCTGCGGCGCAAGCCCGACGCCCTGCTCGGCGTGGCCACCGGCTCCACCCCGCTGCCCGTCTACCAGGCGCTGACCGCGAAGGTCCGCTCCGGCGCGGTCGACGTCTCGCGGGCGCGCATAGCCCAGCTCGACGAGTACGTGGGGCTGCCCGCCGACCACCCCGAGTCCTATCGCTCGGTGCTGCGCCGGGAGGTGCTGGAGCCGCTCGGCATCGGCATGGACGCGTTCCTCGGACCCGACGGCACCGCCCGGGACATCCAGGCGGCGTGCGAGGCGTACGACCGCGCGCTCGCCGGGGCCGGCGGAGTGGACCTGCAACTGCTCGGGATCGGCACCGACGGGCACATCGGGTTCAACGAGCCGTGCTCCTCGCTCGCCTCGCGCACCCGGATCAAGACGCTGACCGAGCAGACCCGGATCGACAACGCCCGCTTCTTCGGCGGCGACATCGAGCAGGTCCCGCACCACGTCATCACCCAGGGCATCGGCACCATCCTGGAGGCCCGGCACCTGGTGCTGCTGGCGACCGGTGAGGGCAAGGCGGACGCGGTCGCCGCGACCGTCGAGGGACCGGTCGCGGCCGTATGCCCGGCCTCCGCGCTCCAGCTCCACCCGCACGCCACGGTGGTCGTCGACGAGGCCGCCGCGGCCAAGCTCAAGCTGGCCGACTACTTCCGGCACACCTACGCCAACAAGCCGGACTGGCAGGGGATCTAGGACCCGTAGGCCTAGACCAATCCGGTCCGGACGGTATAGAGAGGAGATCACGGAGCGTGCGGGTGCACCCGGGGACGGGAACCCGTGCCACGATGTGACCCGTGGCCGATGACAGTCGGTCGCTTTCGGCATCCGGAGCCGGGAAGGCAGAGCATGAGCACCGACGTCAGCAGTGCGGAGAACGAGGCCGGCACGACCGTCCGTACGGCGCGCGTGCCCAAGTACTACCGCTTGAAGAAGCACCTGCTCGACATGACGGAGACGCAGGCCCCGGGCACGCCGGTGCCGCCCGAGCGCACGCTGGCGGCCGAGTTCGACACCTCCCGCACCACCGTCCGCCAGGCCCTGCAGGAGCTGGTCGTGGAGGGCCGGCTCGAACGCATCCAGGGCAAGGGCACCTTCGTCGCCAAGCCCAAGGTCTCCCAGGCGCTGCAGCTCACCTCCTACACCGAGGACATGCGCGCCCAGGGTCTGGAGCCGACCTCGCAGCTGCTGGACATCGGCTACATCACCGCCGACGACCGGCTCGCCGGGCTGCTGGACATCGCCGCCGGCGGACGGGTGCTGCGCATCGAGCGGCTGCGCATGGCCAACGGGGAGCCGATGGCCATCGAGACCACGCATCTGAGCGCCAAGCGCTTCCCCGCGCTGCGCAGATCACTCGTGAAGTACACGTCCCTCTACACCGCGCTCGCCGAGGTCTACGACGTCCACCTCGCCGAGGCCGAGGAGACCATCGAGACCTCGCTGGCCACTCCGCGCGAGGCGGGCCTGCTCGGCACCGATGTGGGCCTGCCGATGCTGATGCTCTCCCGCCATTCCCTGGACCGCGAGGGCAAGCCGGTGGAGTGGGTGCGGTCGGTGTACCGGGGGGACCGCTACAAGTTCGTCGCGCGGCTCAAGCGCCCGGCCGAGTAGGGCCGATATACGGACGAGGTCTTCCACTGGCGCGACACCGTCACCTAGATTGCCTGCGCGTTACCCAGGTGATCAACGAGGGGACGGAGAGCCGAGGCATGTCCGAAACACCTGAAGTGAGACCACCCGTGGTCACCCCGGTCCGGGTGATCATCGGCCTGTGCCTCGTCGCGCCCTTCACGGCCATGCTCTGGGTCGGCTCCTACGCCAGGACGGACCCGGCCTTCCTGGGTATCCCGTTCTTCTACTGGTACCAGATGCTCTGGGTGCTGATCTCCACCGCCCTGACGATGACCGCGCACAAGCTGTGGCAGCGCGACCAGCGCGCCCGCACCGCCGGCGCTTCCCCCGCTTCCCCCGCTTCCCAGAAGGGCGGTGAGGCGAAGTGAAGAACGGCGTCAACGGCGTCGCGCTCGGCGTCTTCATCTTCTTCTTCCTGGCCGTCACGGTCATGGGCTTCCTGGCCGCACGCTGGCGCAGGGCCGAGAACGAGCACTCCCTGGACGAATGGGGACTGGGCGGACGGTCCTTCGGCACCTGGATCACCTGGTTCCTGCTCGGCGGCGACCTGTACACGGCGTACACCTTCGTCGCCGTACCGGCGGCGATCTACGCGGCGGGCGCGTCCGGCTTCTTCGCGGTGCCGTACACGATCCTGGTCTATCCGCTGATCTTCACCTTCCTGCCCCGCCTGTGGTCGGTCTCGCACCGCCACGGCTACGTGACGACCTCGGACTTCGTCCGCGGCCGCTTCGGCTCCAGGGGGCTGTCGCTGGCGGTGGCGCTGACCGGCATCCTGGCGACGATGCCGTACATCGCGCTCCAGCTCGTCGGCATCCAGGCGGTGCTGGACGTGATGGGCGTCGGCGGGGACAGCAGCACCAACTGGTTCGTACGGGACCTGCCCCTGCTGATCGCCTTCGGCGTGCTCGCGGCGTACACCTACTCGTCCGGCCTGCGCGCGCCCGCCCTGATCGCCTTCGTCAAGGACGCCCTGATCTACATCGTCATCGTGGTGGCGATCATCTACATCCCGATCAAGCTGGGCGGCTTCGACGACGTCTTCGCCAAGGCGGCCCACGCGTTCAGCCAGGTCAACCCGGCCACCGGCAAGCCGCGCGGCGCGCTGGTCCCGCCGGAGGCGAACCAGTGGACATACGCCACCCTGGCCCTCGGTTCGGCGCTCGCGCTCTTCATGTACCCGCACTCGATCACCGCGACCCTGTCGTCCAGGAGCCGCGAGGTGATCCGCCGCAACACCACGATCCTGCCGCTGTACTCCCTCATGCTCGGCCTGCTGGCCCTGCTGGGCTTCATGGCGATCGCGGCCGGAGTGAAGGTCACCAACGGGCAGTTGGCGATCCCGCAGCTGTTCGAGGACATGTTCCCGGACTGGTTCGCGGGCGTGGCCTTCGCGGCGATCGGCATCGGCGCACTCGTACCGGCGGCCATCATGTCGATCGCGGCGGCGAACCTCTTCACCCGCAACATCTACCGGGACTTCATCAAGCCGGACGCCACACCCCGGCAGGAGGCCCAGGTCTCCAAGATCGTCTCGCTGCTGGTGAAGGTCGGCGCGCTGGTCTTCGTCCTCACCATGGACAAGACGGTCGCGATCAACTTCCAGCTGCTCGGCGGCATCTGGATCCTGCAGACCTTCCCCGCCCTGGTCGGCGGCCTGTTCACCCGCTGGTTCCACCGCTGGGCACTGCTCGCCGGCTGGGCGGTCGGCATGATCTACGGCACGGTCGCCGCGTACGGGGTCGGCTCGCCGACCCAGAAGCACTTCGGCGGCGCGGCCAAGGAGATCCCTGGCATCAAGGAGATCGGCTACATCGGCCTCACGGCGTTCGTGCTGAACGTCGCCGTCACCGTGGCCCTGACGCTGGTCCTGAAGGCCGTGAAGGCCCCGGAGGGCATCGACGAGACCAAGCCGGAGGACTACACGGCGGACGCGGGAGACCCCGGCGTCCAGGTGGAGCTTCCGCCGGCGACGGCGGGCGCCGGTCACTGAACTGCCGTACGACGGGCCGCCGGAGGAAATCCGGCGGCCCGTCGTCGTCCCTCACTCCGCTCACCTACGAGTTGACGCTCTGACACCGCCACGACACAACATCTGGGGGTGACCCGACAGCCCGGCACTAGATGTATGCTCGTCCTCGCTGTCGCCGCAGGGGAATCCGGTGTGAATCCGGAACTGTCCCGCAACGGTGTACTTGCGTGCATGCGCACGCCTGCGTCAGTCCGAGGACCTGCCGACAGCGCACCCGGCCGGCCGGCCGGTGTGCCTGAGACGTCCGGGCCTCGTGGAGTGGGCCGGTGGACGCGACGCCGTGTGCGCTCGTGGCTGCCCCCTGCCCTCCGCAAGGCCCCGTGCCGAGCGAGGGAGAGCCCCACGTGACCATCGCGCCAGCAGATCCGGCTTCAGCCAGCGGCCTGGAGACCGACGGTCCCGGTACCGCGCTGCTGCGGACCCTGACCGAGCTGACCGCCGACCTCCCCGACGCCGACCCCGGCCGGGTCGCCGCCGCCGCGCTGCGCGGCCGGTCGGCCCACGCCGACGAGGCGGAGTTGCGGGAGCTGGCCACGGAGGCCGCCGCCGGGCTCATCTCCGAGGACCCCGCCTACTCCCGGCTGGCCGCCCGGCTGCTGACCCTCACCATCCGCGCCGAGGCCGCCTCGCAGGGCGTGACGTCCTTCACCGAGTCCGTGGCCGTGGGGCACCGGGAGGGGCTCATCGCCGACCGGACCGCCGAGTTCGCGCGGCTGCACGCCGAGCGGCTGGACGCGCTGATCGACACCGGCGCGGACGACCGCTTCGGCTACTTCGGGCTGCGCACCCTGCACAGCCGGTACCTGCTCCGGCACCCCCTCACCCGCAAGGTCATCGAGACCCCCCAGCACTTCATGCTGCGGGTCGCCGCGGGTCTCGCCGAGGACGACAGCGTCCGCTCCGTGGACGAAGTCGCCGCGCTCTACGGGCTCATGAGCCGCCTCGACTACCTGCCGTCCTCCCCCACCCTCTTCAACTCCGGCACGCGGCACCCCCAGATGTCGTCCTGCTACCTCCTCGACTCCCCGCTGGACGAGCTGGACTCCATCTACGACCGGTACCACCAGGTGGCCCGGCTCTCCAAGCACGCCGGCGGCATCGGTCTGTCGTACTCCCGGATCCGCAGCCGCGGTTCGCTGATCCGCGGCACCAACGGGCACTCCAACGGCATCGTGCCGTTCCTGAAGACCCTGGACGCCTCGGTGGCCGCCGTGAACCAGGGCGGCCGGCGCAAGGGCGCCGCGGCCGTCTACCTGGAGACCTGGCACTCGGACATCGAGGAGTTCCTGGAGCTGCGGGACAACACCGGTGAGGACGCCCGCCGCACGCACAACCTGAACCTCGCGCACTGGATCCCGGACGAGTTCATGCGCCGGGTCAACGCCGACGAGCAGTGGTCGCTGTTCTCCCCGGCGGACGTGCCGGAGCTGGTGGACCTGTGGGGGGAGGAGTTCGACGCCGCCTACCGCAAGGCCGAGCAGGCGGGGCTCGCGAAGAAGACGATCCCGGCCCGTGAGCTGTACGGCCGGATGATGCGCACCCTCGCGCAGACCGGCAACGGCTGGATGACCTTCAAGGACGCGGCCAACCGCACCGCCAACCAGACGGCCCTGCCCGGCCATGTCGTCCACTCCTCCAACCTCTGCACGGAGATCCTGGAGGTCACGGACGACGGCGAGACGGCGGTCTGCAACCTGGGGTCGGTGAACCTCGGTGCGTTCGTGAGCGGCGGTGACATCGACTGGGAGCGCCTGGACGAGACGGTCCGCACGGCCGTCACCTTCCTCGACCGCGTGGTCGACATCAACTTCTACCCGACCGAGCAGGCGGGCCGGTCGAACGCCAAGTGGCGTCCCGTCGGCCTCGGTGCCATGGGTCTGCAGGACGTCTTCTTCAAGCTGCGCCTGCCCTTCGACTCGCCGGAGGCCAGGGCCCTGTCCACGCGGATCGCCGAGCGCGTGATGCTCGCCGCGTACGAGGCCTCCGCCGACCTCGCCGAGCAGAAGGGCCCGCTGCCGGCCTGGGAGAAGACCCGTACCGCCCAGGGTGTCCTGCACCCCGACCACTACGACGTCGAGCTCACCTGGCCCGAGCGCTGGGCGGCGCTGCGCGAGCGGATCGCGGCCGTCGGCATGCGCAACTCGCTCCTCCTCGCGATCGCGCCCACCGCCACCATCGCCTCCATCGCGGGTGTCTACGAGTGCATCGAGCCGCAGGTCTCCAACCTGTTCAAGCGCGAGACGCTGTCCGGTGAGTTCCTGCAGGTCAACTCGTACCTGGTGAAGGACCTGAAGGAACTCGGCGTCTGGGACGCGCGGACCCGTGAGGCGCTGCGCGACTCCAGCGGCTCCGTGCAGGACTTCGCCTGGATCCCGGCCGACGTACGGGCCCTGTACCGCACGGCGTGGGAGATCCCGCAGCGCGGCCTGATCGACATGGCCGCGGCGCGGACGCCGTTCCTGGACCAGGCGCAGTCGCTCAACCTCTTCATGGAGACGCCGACCATCGGCAAGCTCTCATCGATGTACGCGTACGCCTGGAAGTCCGGGCTGAAGACGACGTACTACCTGCGCTCGCGGCCCGCGACACGCATCGCCCGCGCCGCCCAGGCGCAGGCCCAGAAGACCATCCCCGTCCAGCAGGCCGCCGATCCCGACGCGGTCGCCTGCTCCCTGGAAAACCCCGAGTCCTGCGAGGCCTGCCAGTAATGCCCAGCAACCAGAACCTTCTCGACCCCGGCTTCGAG
This sequence comes from Streptomyces sp. NPDC001851, assembly GCF_040297165.1. Classification (NCBI taxonomy): domain Bacteria; kingdom Bacillati; phylum Actinomycetota; class Actinomycetes; order Kitasatosporales; family Streptomycetaceae; genus Streptomyces; species Streptomyces sp. NPDC001851. The sequence goes on from NZ_JBEOYR010000001.1 coordinate 108,921, forward strand.
CTGACTCTCCGCCCGATGCGCTACCCGGACTTCTACGAGCGCTACCGGGACGCCATCAAGAACACCTGGACCGTGGAGGAGGTCGACCTCCACTCGGACGTGGCCGACCTGGCGAAGCTGACTCCGGCCGAGCAGCACCTGATCGGCCGGCTGGTGGCCTTCTTCGCGACGGGCGACTCGATCGTCGCGAACAACCTGGTCCTGACGCTGTACAAGCACATCAACTCCCCCGAGGCCCGGCTGTACCTGAGCCGTCAGCTCTTCGAGGAGGCCGTGCACGTCCAGTTCTATCTGACCCTGCTGGACACCTACCTCCCCGACCCGGACGACCGGGCGGCGGCCTTCGCGGCCGTCGAGAACATCCCTTCCATCCGCGAGAAGGCCGAGTTCTGCTTCAAGTGGATCAACGAGGTCGAGAAGCTGGAGCGCCTGGAGTCGAAGGCCGACCGCCGTCGCTTCCTGCTCAACCTCATCTGCTTCGCCGCGTGCATCGAGGGCCTGTTCTTCTACGGCGCCTTCGCGTACGTCTACTGGTTCCGCAGCCGGGGTCTGCTGCACGGTCTCGCCACCGGCACCAACTGGGTGTTCCGCGACGAGACGATGCACATGTCCTTCGCGTTCGACGTGGTCGACACCGTCCGCAAGGAGGAGCCGGACCTCTTCGACGACGAGCTGCGGCAGCAGGTCACCGACATGCTGCGGGAGGCCGTCGAGGCCGAGCTGCAGTTCGCGCGCGACCTGTGCGGTGACGGCCTGCCGGGCATGAACACCGAGTCGATGCGGCAGTACCTGGAGTGCGTCGCCGACCAGCGTCTTTCCCGCCTCGGCTTCGCCCCGGTGTACGGCTCGGAGAACCCGTTCTCCTTCATGGAGCTGCAGGGCGTTCAGGAGCTGACGAACTTCTTCGAGCGCCGCCCGTCGGCGTACCAGGTCGCCGTGGAGGGCACGGTCGACCTGGACGAGGAGTTCTGACCGGCCGTTACCTCAGTTCCACCGCGTCCCCGGCCGACACGGCCCGCGCGGTCGTCGCCGTGCCGGGGAAGTACCAGCGCCGGCTGCCCGCCGAGGTGGCCGTGACGCTGGTGCTGAGCTTCCCGGCGTCGCCCGTGCGTACGGTCCTGACCGTGCGCTACCGGGCGGCGCCGTCCGCCTTGAACTGGAGCTGCACGTCCTGCCCGGTGAAGCCGTGGTGCTTCAGGTCCTCCCGGTTCGCCCGGGCGAGCGCGCCGGTGACGGTCAGCCGGCCGCCCCTGGCGACGGGCTCGGGTGAGGCGTCGGCGGTGAGCCTGGCCGCGCACGCTGACGTGCGACAGGCCCTTCACACCCGAGTCGTCCCGGATGGTGAGGGCGATCGGGTAGGTGACGCGCTGGGTGGTACCGATCGTGACGTCGTGCCCGCCGTTGACGACGGCGCCCGTGACCCGGATGTCGCCAGGGTTCGTACAGGCGTTGCCTTGGGCGTTCCCTCAGGCGGGGTGGGCCACGCCGTGGCGGCCGTGGGTGCGGTCCGGCGTGCCTTCGCCGCGTTCCGCCTGCCTGAGCTGCCGGTCGATGCGCCATTCCCGCACGGCGCCGATCGCGGACGGGAGGATCATGAGCAGGAGGATCCCGAAGGTGGCGAGCATGCCGATGAGGCCCTGGATCTGGTTTCCGTTCATGCCCTCACTCTCGCGCGGAACGCTCCGTCCCGTGAGTGGCAGGACTGCCGTGCGCCCTCGAATTACTGCCACCGACCCGGCACACTGGCAGCATGCTGAAGAACGTGGCCGCCGTACTGCTGGACGGGGTGCATCCCTTCGAACTGGGTGTCGTGTGCGAGGTGTTCGGCATCGACCGCAGCGACGAGGGACTGCCGGTGTACGACTTCGCCGTGGTCTCCGCCGAGGGGCCCACCCTCGACACCCACTGCGGGTTCACCGTGTCCACCCCCTACGGGCTGGAGCGGCTGGATGAGGCCGACCTGATCACCGTCCCGGCCGGGGAGACCTATGCCGTACGGGAGTACCCGGAGGAGCTGCTGGACGCCCTGCGGCGAGCCGTCCGGCGGGGGGCGCGGGTGCTCAGCGTCTGCTCCGGCGTGTTCCTGCTGGCCGCGGCCGGGCTGCTGGACGGCCGGCGGTGCGCGGTGCACTGGCATCACGCGGAGCAGCTCGCCCGCCGGTATCCGGCGATCGCCGTCGAGCCGGACATGCTCTACGTCGACGAGGACCCCGTGATCACCTCGGCCGGCACCGCCGCCGGGATCGACGCCTGTCTGCATCTCGTGCGCAAGGAGCAGGGGCCCGAGGTCGCGAACAAGATCGCCCGCCGGATGGTCGTACCGCCGCACCGGGACGGCGGGCAGGCGCAGTACATCGAGCGGCCACTGCCCAAGGCCCCGTGCGACACCGTAGGCGAGGTGCTGGTGTGGATGGAGGAGCACCTCGACCAGGAGGTGACCGTGGAGCAGCTGGCCGCCCGTGCCCATATGGCGCCGCGCACCTTCGCACGCCGCTTCCAGCAGGAGACCGGGACGACGCCCTACCGGTGGGTCCTGCGCCAACGGGTGCTGCGCGCCCAGGAGTTGCTGGAGGGCACGGACGAGACCATGGACGAGATCGCCTGGCGCACCGGGTTCGGTACGGCGGCGGCGCTGCGGCACCAGTTCATCCGGGCGCTCGGCACCACCCCGAACGCGTACCGGCGCACGTTCCGGGGCCCACGGGCCGCCTGAGCGCGCGCCGGTGCCGGGTGACCTACCAAGGCATCGGCCTCAGCAGCAGGTTGTGCGGGCGGAGCGTGATGCCCACGCGGGTGGTGTCGTTCGACCCGGCGACCTGCTCGAAGCGGTACTTCGCCGAGATCGCCGCGGTGATCAGGCTCAGCTGGGTCATGGAGAAGTGGTCGCTGGGGCACTTGCGGTTGCCCACGCTGAAGGGGCTCATGGCGTACTTCGGCACGTCCTTGGCCCGCTCCGGCAGCCACCGGTCGGGGTCGAAGTCGAGGTGGCGGTCGTAGGAGCGGGCGTCGCGCTGGATCGCGTAGGGGCTGTAGACGATGTCCGCCCCGGCCGGAATGCGATAGCCGCCGAGCGAGGTGTCGGTCACCGCGCGCCGCGTCAATATCCATACGGCGGGCCTGAGCCGCATGGCCTCGACGACGACATTGTTGGTGTGCGTCAGCGCGCGAACATGCTGGAATCCGACGGGCCGGCCGCCGGTCACGGATTCGACCTCGGTCCGTACCTTCTCGGCGTGTTCCGGGTGTTCGGCGAGAACCTGCAGCAACCACATGATCGTGGACGCCACCGTTTCGCTGCCGGGGGTGAGTATCGCGACGACCTGGTCGTGGATCTCCTGTTCCCCGATGGGGTCGCCATTGTCGTCCTTTGCCTCCAGCAATGCCGTCAGCAAATCGTCCGGCTTTTGACCAGATGCCCTCCGCTCGGCGACGATCTCGTCCACCAGCAGATGCAAATCGGCCAGGGCCCGGTTGAATTCGCGGTTGGCCGGGAGCGGCAGCCGGTACAGCGGTCCGAGCGGGACGACCATCCGGCGGTACATGCCCCGGAAGACGCTGGCGAGGTCGACGCTGAGCCGCTCGGCACGCTCGTCCATGTACTCGCCGCGCAGCAGGCAGCGGGCGGCGATGCGCACGGCCACCCGGAAGGACTCGGAGGTGCAGTCGATGGTCTCGCCGGGTCGCCAGCGGTCGGTCAGCGCGTGCGCCTCCTCCTCCATGACCGGCCCGTAGTGCGGGATCGCGTCCAGCCGGAACGCGGGCTGGATGGTGCGGCGCTGGCGGCGGTGCCGGGGGCCGTTGGCGGTGGCCACGCCCTCCTTGCCGAGCAGGCCTTCGAGGGACTCCCAGAGCGGTCCGTCGATCTTGAAGTCGGGGCTGAGCGCGAGCGCGCCGGTCAGCTCCGGTGTGGTGACGGCGTACACCGTCTTGGGGCCGAGCCTGAGGCGTACGACGTCGCCGTGGTCGCGCAGCCGGGACATGAAGGCGAGCGGGTCGCGGACCAGCTTCAGGCCGTGCCCGAGGCCCGGCACGGCGCCGCCGGCCAAGGGCGGCTCGCGCAGTCCGGCCGACTCGGGGGCAATGGGCCGCACTGACTCGACGGTCATTTCTCACCTGCCGCTTCGTTGGTGACGTACGGGGGCGTGGACCGGTCGTCCCAGGTGTCGACCCGGTACCGGCCGGACTCGTGGTGGAACCAGTAGACGGAGCTGAACCAGTTGCGCATATTGCCGACACAGGCGCGGACCGCGGTGCTCAGTTCCTTTCCCCGGACCGTTCCGTCGGCGAGTTCGCCGGCGAACCGCAGGGCGTCCTGCTCGGCTTGGAGGAATTCACTGACGCATTCCTCGACCCGCCGCCTGACTTCGTCCACCGCATCTTCGAGAGCCAGCCCCTCATGGGTGATGAGACTGATTCCGAGATTGTGGACCTCGTCGCCGGCGATTTCCTTCGGCAGCGAGCACAGGTCGTTGTACCAGGCGGCGAATTCCTGGCTGAGCAGCGCCGCCCGGCGATAGGCCGGTTTTTTGCGTACGGCGTCCGGGAGTTCGCATCCGGCGCTCGGTTCCAGCAGGTCCGTCCATATCCAGTGCGCGAAGGTGTGCCGGCGCAGGGCGAGGTACTCCTCGACGCCGGGTATGTATCCCCCGGTGCGGTTGCGGAACTCGCGGTCGTAGGCCTCGATGACCGCGTGGAAGTGCCGGGCGAACCGCTCGTTCCAGGTGCGCGGCAGGAAGCCGTACAGCCGCACCACACTGTCGGCGAACCCGGCCACCAGCGGGTCGGGATGGTGCAGATGGTGCCGGGGTGCGTCGAGGGCCGCGTGCAGGCGGTACCTCAGCCGCCGCCAGTCGCCCGCCCGGCCGTGGACCACACAGCGGTCGTGGTGGTCGTCCCAGACGAAGAACCACGCGCTGTAGTCGGCGATGGCCTGCATGACCTCGTCGGGGGCGCCGAGGTAGTAGCCCGCCATCAGGTCGGTGTAGCACAGTCCGTCGGCATATTCCTGCACCTTGTCCGCCGGCATGAGCCGTTTTTCGAGCAGCCAGAGGCGCGTGCTGTGCTGTAGCCGGGGCCAATACGGATGCAGTTGCCGGGGAAAGGCGGACTCGATCACCGGGAGTGCCAGTGAGGGTGGTACGACGACCGCCGTCGGCGTCGCTGTGGTGCCGTGTGGGAAAGCTTGCACGAACAAACCCCTCTCAGCCGCGAGTGGCGCGCACCCCTCTCCGGTTGTGCCGGGCGTGCGCCGTTGCGTATCCCGCTCTTACATTCAGCACCACAACTGACCGCCGTGGGAACGGATTTGCTTCACTCACTACCCCAAGGCCGCATGGAATCGCGCCTTGTGTGACCGATTAAGGATCACAACAAGGGCAGAAGGGTTCGGTTGTACGACGCACGAATGAGCGAGTCGGGGCATGCGAAGGGCGCCCGACCGGGAGTGATCCCGGCCGGGCGCCCCGACGAGCCCCTGCCGCCTAGTCGTTGGCGACCACCGGATAACGTGGCTCGTTCTCGGCCATCTGCCGCAGCGCGTCCTTGCGGTCCCGCTTGGACAGCCGGTCGATGTACAGGTAGCCGTAGAGGTGGTCGGTCTCGTGCTGCAAACAGCGTGCGAAGTAGCCGGTGCCGCGCACCCTGACCGGGTTGCCCTGCTCGTCCTGGCCGGTCACCTCGGCGTAGTCGGGGCGCGCGAGCGGCGCGTACGCGGTCGGCACGGACAGGCAGCCCTCGTTGCTGTCGTCCAGCCGGCGCCGGTCGGCGGGCAGGTCGACCAGCTTCGGGTTGCACACCACGCCGACGTGCCGGACGCCCTCGTCGTCCATGCAGTCGTAGACGAAGACCTTCAGGTCCACACCGATCTGGTTGGCGGCCAGGCCCACGCCCTCGGCGGTGCGCTGGCTGGCGAACATGTCGGCGACGAGCTGCTGCAGCTCCTCGCCGAACTCGGTGACGTCCTTGCACTCCTTGTGCAGCACCGGGTTGCCGACGACCGTGATCGGCCGCGAGGTCCCGCGCTCCCGCCAGGCCTTCTCGCGCTCCTCGCAGTCCTCCGTGTCGACGACATAGCCCTCGTCGTCGACAGGGAGCACGCCCGCGTGCTGCTGATCGGTGTCCTGCTGCGCCATGACCGACGTACGCCTTCCTGCAAACCTGTGAAAAGTCTCGGGTACAGCCTAAAGGCGGCCGGTCACCGTCGGCTCAGCAAACCTCTTCGAGATCCCGCCAGTCCCTGGAGTCCGGGCTGTCCGCGACCCACCCGTCCAGCAGCCCCCGGACCAGCGAAGCCGGCGCGGCCACCCCGCACTCCCGCTCGGGCACCCACAGCTGCCCGTCCGTCCGGTGCCCCAGCGGGCCGGGGTGACCGGGCTCGCTGTGGTCGTGCGGGTCGAGATGCACGCCTTCGCCCTCGTCCGAGGGCATCCGTGACTCCGAGCACATCCGGCACAGCAGCCGCACCGACGAGGACCAGTCCTCGGCGGCGAACCCCGCGTCGGCGGCCAGCTGCTCCAGCGCGTCCCGGTCCGCCTCCGTGGCCGCCTCCAGCAGGACCACCCAGGTGGGCACGGGCGAGGGCGCCCACAGCTCGATCTCGTCGAAGACCGGGTAGGAGTGCCCGGCGGAGGTCGTGCGCTCGCCGTGCGGGACTCCGTCGTGCAGCACGACCTCGCCCCAGCGCCGCCCGGACGAGGGAAGCGGGATGGACAGCACCTCCAGCCGCGCCGGGTCCAGCCTGCGGCCCCACACGACCTCGGCCTCGCCCTCCGGGGAGAGCCGTACGGCCGCGCTGCCCAGCTCCATGCCGAGCGGCTCGGCGGAGGCGGCGGCACCCCCGGGCACCTTCAGTCCGTACGCCTGCCAGGCGCGGCGGGCCAGCGGCCAGTCCTGCAGGGCGGTGGCGGCGATGCCGACGTTCCACCAGTCGGGCGCCCCTGTCTCCCGCTCCAGCAGCGCGACCGCCCGGAGCCCGGCCGCGCGGGCCTGCTCCCAGTCGTGCCGGAACTTGTGCAGCAGGGCCAGGTTGAACCAGGACTCCGACAGCCAGGGCTCCAGATCGGCGGCCCGTGTCAGCAGCTCGCCCGCGTCCTCGTATCGGCCGTCGCCGATCAGCGTGAACGCGCGGTCCGTGGCCTGCCGCCAGGAGGCGGAGGGCCGGTGCCGTCCCTTGCCGAAGATCCTCACGATTCCCGCCTGCCAGTTCCATTTCCCGCTGTGGGCTGGCTTGTGCCCCCGGACACCCTCTCCCTCGCATCCAACCACGTACGGCGGGAAAGGCGCTCATTACCCATGGGTTACCCACCCGCGCACGGGGTCAGACAGTGCTGTGCGTCTCCCGTCGCCCTCCGCCGGCGCGCCCTCGCGGCAGGCCCGCGACCGGGCGAGGACCCGGGCGAGGGACTCCACCACGTCGGGAGCGTAGTCACCCGCGGTGCCGAGGCGCAGCTCCTCCAGCGCCCGCAGGGGGCCCTCGGGTCCGGCGTCCCGGGCCTTCTCCTCATAGGCGTTCACGGCCCGGATGATCCGCGCGGCGACCGGCTGTTCGCGGTAGGGGTCCGCCTGCCGTTCCACCATCACGGCGACGGCCGCGGCCACACCGGTCTGCCGTACGACGGCCCCGCCGAGCAGCGCGATGCGCCGCTGCTCGGCGGGGGGCAGGCCGGCGGTGGCACCGGCCGGGACCGGGTCGACCAGGCTGAGCTGGCCGATGTCGTGCATCAGGGCCGCGTACTCCAGGACGGTCAGCTCGCCCTCGCTCAGGCCGAGGTCCCGGCCGACGGCGAGGCTGAGCTGGGCGACCCGGCGGGCGTGTCCGGCGGGGGTGTAGCCGGCGATCTCGGTGGCGCGGGCGAGGGAGGCGATGGTCTGCCGGTTGGTGGCACGGACGGCCGCGTACCGGCGCACGGACAGCTGGGTGAGCAGCAGGGGCAGGCAGAACACGGGCAGTGCCCACAGGCCGACGACGGCGACGGCGAGCGCGATCACCGCGCCGGTCGCGCAGACGGCGGAGCCGATGCCGAGCAGGCCGCGCAGTTCGTCGCGCAGCAGCGGGCCGAACGGCCAGCGGGTGCGGGAGTGGGCGAGGGCCGCGGCGAGGACGGCGTCGCACAGGGCGGTCAGGACGAGCAGGGCGACGAGCAGGAGGGCGTAGGCGGGGCCGCTCCAGGACGCGAACACGCCCTTGTTGAAAAGGGGTTGGAAGCACACGGCGGCGAATCCGACGCTCAGCACGCGGCGGGCGAGGTGGTCGAGGGTGGGGGTGCGGCCGCACCAGATGTGCGGGACGCCGCCGAGCAGGGAGGCGGCGAGGACGACCGTGACGACCTGCGGCGCGTCGTGCAGCGTCGGGTGCCCCGCGTCGGGTCCGAGCAGGGCGTACGACAGCGATCCCGCGGTGCCCAGCGGCGCGGCCTGCCGCACCGGGGCTCCGCTCCACCGGGTCAGCTCGCCGACGGCTATCAGCACCCCGAAGGCGAGCGCGACCCCCCGGTCGGCCATGCCGGTCCACAGGGTGACACCGAGGGAGGCGGCCGCGGTGAGCCCGGCCGCGGCGTGGATGGTCCGGACGCCGGTCATCGGGGTGCCCCGGTGCGGGGGCCGGGGACCGGCTGCAGGTCCGGGATGCCGCGGGCCGTCTCGTCGGCGGTGACGGCCGGGTGCCACCCGTGGCGCGCCAGGGCCCGGGCGAGCGCCGTGACCATGCGGGGGTCGAACTGCGTCCCGGCGCACCGCTCCAGCTCGGCGACGGCCACCTCGACCGGCCGGGCCCGGCAGTAGGAGCGGGTGGATGTCATCGCGTCGAAGGCGTCGGCGACGGCGACGACCCGGGCGCACTCGGGGATCCGGTCGCCGACCAGGCCGTAGGGGTAGCCGCTGCCGTCGAGGCGTTCGTGGTGGTGCAGGATCGCGGCGCGGGCCTCGCCGAGGAACGAGATCCCGCGGACCATCTCATGGCCGTACTCGGGGTGCAGTTCGATGATCCGGCGTTCCTCGGCGGTCAGCGGGCCGTCCTTGCGCAGCAGCCGGGTGGGGACGCCGAGCTTGCCGACGTCGTGCAGGATCCCGGCGAAGCGCAGCGTCTCGACGCGGTCGTCGTCCATGCCGAGTTCCCGGGCGATCATCACGGAGGCCTGGCCGACGCGTTCGCTGTGGCCGCGGGTGTAGCCGTCCTTGATGTCGACGGCCTGGACCAGCGCGCGGATCGTGGCCTGGTGGGCGGCGCGTTCGCGGTGGTACTGGGCGAAGACCCACCAGGACACGCACATCGGCAGCAGCACGAGCAGCGCGGCGACCGGGCCGTACGGGCTGCGCCACAGCACGGCCATCATCAGCCCGGCGAGTCCGTGCACCGCGACCGGCGCGAGCGCACGGGACAGCAGGCCGCGCCAGGCCCGGCGCAGCGGGACGCCCAGGGCGACCGCGCGCAGGCCGCCGTCGAGGAGGGTGAGGATCAGGCAGAAGACGAGGACGGCCGCGCCGGCGGGCAGCAGCGCGTACGGGAAGTCGCAGCCGACGACCGCGTCCCGGCCGCCGAGCGCCCAGTGCACCCGGGCGGCGCCCCACACGGCGAGCGCGGGCTGCGCGGCCCGCCAGACGCGCCTGGGCAGCGCGGGCCGGTGCTCGACCGGCGAGAGCAGGGCCGCGGGCACCGGGACGAACGCGGCGGCCGGCGGCGGCAGCAGGAACGCCCCGGCGAGCAGGACGGGGTAGAAGGTGCCGCCGAACCGTCGGCGTACGACGCGCTCGCTGGCGGCGCAGAGGACGGAGAGCAGGCCGACCGCCCACCAGGGGGTGCGGAGCGCGGGGAGCGGCAGGAGACAGAGCAGCGCCAGCAGGGCGACAGCGGCCACATAGCCCCGTGCCCTCGCCGGTACCGCCTCCATCGCACCCTCCCCGACCGTGCCGGTCCAGGCTCGGAGCCTAGGGCGGGGATCGGGGGTACGGGGCCTATGACCTGAGGATTAGCACATTCGGGTGACGGCGGTGGTGACCCGGCGGTCAGCTCTCCTGCGGGGTGGCGGTCACGTCGTGGTCCGGCACGGCCTGGCCGGAGCGGATCAGATCGATCCGCCCCATGACCTTGGCGCGCAGGTCGGCGGGCACGTCGTCATGCCCGCAGCACCGCTTGACCAGCTTCTTCACGGCCTGCTCCAGGCCGTACTTCTCCAGGCACGGAGAGCATTCCTCGAAGTGGTGCTGGAACTTGTCGCGATCGACGGCCGGCATCTCGCTGTCGAGGAACTCGTACAGGTGGTCGAGGACCTCACTGCAGTCCGTCTCGTGCGGATCTCCGCAGCTCATGAGCCCGAACCTTTCGCTTCGTCCGACTCTCCGGCGCCCGCCGGGACCAGCCCGCGCTCACGGGCGTAGTCCTCCAGCATGCCGCGCAGCTGACGGCGGCCCCGGTGCAGCCGGGACATCACCGTACCGATGGGTGTCCCCATGATGTCGGCGATCTCCTTGTACGCAAAGCCCTCGACGTCCGCGAGATAGACGGCGATGCGGAACTCCTCGGGGATCGCCTGCAGCGCTTCCTTCACGTCCGAGTCGGGCAGGTGGTCCAGCGCCTGCGACTCGGCGGAGCGCAGGCCCGTCGACATGTGCGACTCGGCGCGGGCCAGCTGCCAGTCCTCGATCTCCTCCGCGGCGGAGCGCTGCGGCTCGCGCTGCTTCTTGCGGTAGGAGTTGATGAACGTGTTGGTGAGGATCCGGTACAGCCACGCCTTCAGGTTGGTGCCCTCACGGAACTGGTGGAAGGACGCGTACGCCTTGGCGTACGTCTCCTGCACCAGGTCCTCGGCGTCGGCCGGGTTGCGCGTCATGCGCAGCGCGGCCGAATACATCTGGTCGAGGAATTCGAGCGCGTCCCGCTCGAAGCGCGCACTGCGCTCGGCGGTGGACTCGGAGGTCGTCTCCGCGCTCACACCCTGGCCCTCGGGCTGCTCCGCCTGGCCGTTGTCGGTCCCTGCGTCGGTACCGGTGACCGGACCCACCTCCTCAAGATCCCGGGCAGGACCGAGAGCGGTCCCACTCGATTCGGAGGATAGAACACGACCCGTGCCCGCCGCCCCTCGAATTGGAGCGGCCTTGGCCGCGTGCAGCACCGTCCAGTCCAGGTCAGTACGGCTGCGGCGGGCCGGGCAAGCGGTCGAACCCATGCGGCGGACTTCCTCTCCTGCGACGTCGGTGCCGAGGCCTCAGCACTTCTGTCCGCCTCAACAGAAGGTCATGGCGCAACATTCCCGGGGGTCACCCGAGTGACGCGGTCCACTGCACGACGCCCTCGGTGATGATCTCCAGGGCCCGCTCCTGGGTGATCTCCGCGCGCTTCGGGACCGCGAACCCGTGATCCCCGTACGGCACCTCGACCAGCCCGTAGGTCCCCTCGGGGAACTCCGCCGGCTTCCCGAAGGGGTCGTTGCCGCCCTGGACGACCAGCGTGGGCACCCCGGCGCCCAGCAGTTCCCCGGCGCGGGACTTCTCCGGCCTGCCCGGCGGGTGCAGCGGGAAGCTCAGCGCGAGCACCGCGTGCGCGCCCAGTTCGGCGGCGGTGCGGCAGGCGACCCGGGCGCCGGCGCTGCGCCCGCCGGAGATCACGGGCAGTCGCATCCCGGCCAGGGCCGGCCAGATGCCGCGCCAGCCGGTGTCCAGGGCCTTCGGCGCGGGGGCGACCTTCTTCCCGGCGACGCGCCAGGGCTGCTCCACCAGGGCCACGGTCACGCCGTGCGCGGGCAGGGCCCGGGCGAGCGCCTGCAGGTCGCGGGCTTCGACGCCCCCGCCGGCGCCATGGCTCAGGGCGAGGACCAGCCGGGGGTCCTCCGCCCGGTGCCAGGTGATGCGTGCGGTTCCGGCGTCGGTCTCGACAATCTCGATCACGCTAGAAGAGTGTGCCCTCTTCCGGCGCTTCCAGCTCCTTCAGCAGCTCCGGGCCGTTGTTGCGGACGTTGCTGACGGCCGTGGAGACCGGGTAGGCGCGCATCAGGCCGGGCGGGGGCGGGGCGAGCAGACCGCGCAGGCCGTCGGGGTCGGTGCGGGAGGGGTCGAGCCAGGCGTCCCAGCGGTCCGGGGTGAGCATCAGCGGCATCCGGGGGTGGATGTCGGCCAGGGCGTGCGGGCCCTCGGCGGGGGCCACGGCCAGCGGGGTCTCCTCGGCCTCCGTGGTGATCACCGAGCAGGTGACCCACCAGGCCCCCGGGTGGTCGTCGGGCAGGGTCCGGTCGCGCCAGAACTCGTACAGCCCGGCCATCGCGAACACCGAGCCGTCGGCCGGCAGCACGAAGTACGGCTGCTTGCGCGGCCTCTTCTTCTTGCCCTCGACCTCCAGCTCGCGCTCCTGGCTGCCGGTGACCCACTCGTAGTAGCCGTCGGCGGGAATGATGCAGCGCCGGGCGGCGAAGGCACGGCGGTAGGCGGGCTTCTCGTGCACGGTCTCGGCGCGCGCGTTGATCATCCGGGCGCCGCCCTCGGGCGTCTTGGCCCAGGACGGCACCAGTCCCCACTTCAGCTTGCGCAGCTGGCGAACCGGGCGCGGGGAGTCCGCGTCTTTCAGGGGACGGTCGAGGACGGCGTAGACCTCCTTGGTCGGGGCCACGTTGTAGTCCGGCTCCAGGGTCTCCTCGGGCTCCCACTTCTCGATCTCGAAGATTCCTGCGAGATCCTCGGGCCTACGACTCGATGCATACCGTCCGCACATACGTGCCACACTGCCAGACTCCGCACCACTACAGGGAGCCACTCGGACATATGGACAGCCTCGCCGCCACCGCGCTGCCCGGCCTCTGGGACCGGCTCACCGGTACCCAGCCCGATCCCGCCCTGTGGGTGGTGCTCGCCACGGCGGCCGCCGCCCTCGCCGTCGTCGTCCCGCACACCCCGTGGCGGATATCCCGCAACGCGATCACCATCGCGCACGAGGGCGGTCACGGTCTGGTCGCGCTGCTCACCGGCCGGCAGCTCACCGGCATCCGGCTGCACTCCGACACCAGCGGCCTCACGGTCAGCCGGGGCAAGCCGTACGGGCTGGGCATGATCCTCACGGCGGCGGCCGGGTACACGGCGCCCTCGCTGCTGGGACTGGGCGGGGCCGCCCTGCTGGCCGCGGGCCGGATCACCCTCCTGCTCTGGGTCGCGACGGCGCTGCTGGTGGTGATGCTGGTGATGATCCGCAACGCGTACGGCGTCCTGACCGTGGTGCTGGCCGGGGGCGCCTTCCTGCTGGTGTCCTGGCTGGCGGGGCCCCAGGTGCAGGCGGCGTTCGCGTACACGGTGGTGTGGTTCCTGCTGTTCGGCGGGGTACGGCCGCCGTTCGAGCTGCAGGCCAAGCGGTCACGCGGAGGGGCCGGGGACTCGGACGCGGACCAGCTGTCCCGGCTGACGCACGTACCGGCGGGGCTGTGGCTCTTCCTGTTCCACGCGGTGTCCCTGTGCTCGCTGATCGGTGGGGGCGGCCGGCTGCTGGAAGGTTGATGCCCGGCCCTCCTTATAAAGTGGGGCTCATGGCCCCAGACACCGCTTCCACCGCCCTTTGGCCCGCCCCGCACGCGAGCGGAGCCGTCGACGCGACGGTCCACGTGCCGGGGTCGAAGTCGGTCACCAACCGTGCCCTCGTGCTCGCCGCGCTCGCGTCCGAGCCCGGCTGGCTGCGCCGCCCGCTGCGCTCGCGCGACACCCTGCTGATGGCCGGCGCGCTGCGCGCGATGGGCGTGGAGATCGAGGAAGGGGTCGGCCCGGACGGCACCGGCGAGGCCTGGCGGGTGCTGCCGACGGGCCTGCACGGCCCTGCCACGGTCGACGTCGGCAACGCCGGCACGGTGATGCGCTTCCTGCCGCCGGTGGCCGCGCTGGCCGACGGCCCCATCCGGTTCGACGGCGACCCGCGGTCGTACGAGCGTCCCCTGCACGGCGTGATCGACGCGCTGCGGCAGCTCGGCGCGCGGATCGACGACGACGGCCGGGGCGCGCTGCCGCTGACCGTGCACGGCGGCGGGGCCCTGGACGGCGGCCCGGTGTCGGTCGACGCCTCCTCGTCCTCCCAGTTCGTGAGCGCCCTTCTCCTCTCCGGCCCGCGCTTCAACCAGGGCGTCGAGGTCCGGCACACCGGCGCGACCCTGCCCTCCATGCCGCACATCCGGATGACCGTCGACATGCTGCGCGCGGTCGGCGCCCAGGTGGACACCCCCGAGTCGGGCGGCGAGCCGAACGTGTGGCGGGTGACGCCGGGCGCGCTGCTCGGCCGGGACCTGACGATCGAGCCGGACCTGTCCAACGCCCAGCCGTTCCTGGCGGCGGCCCTGGTCACCGGCGGCAAGGTGCTGATCCCGGACTGGCCGGAGCGCACCACCCAGCCCGGTGACCGGCTGCGGGAGATCTTCACCGAGATGGGCGGCTCCTGCGAACTCACCGAGTACGGCCTGGTGTTCACCGGTTCGGGTGCCATCCACGGCATCGACGTGGACCTGGGCGACGTGGGCGAGCTGACCCCGGGCATCGCGGCGGTCGCGGCCCTCGCGGACTCCCCCTCCACCCTGCGGGGCGTGGCGCATCTGCGGCTGCACGAGACGGACCGGCTGGCCGCCCTCACCAAGGAGATCAACGAGCTCGGCGGTGATGTCACCGAGACCGCCGACGGTCTGCACATCCGCCCGCGCACGCTGCACGGCGGGACCTTCCACACCTACGACGACCACCGCATGGCGACGGCGGGCGCGATCATCGGTCTCGCCGTCGAGGGGGTGCGGATCGAGAACGTGGCGACCACGGCGAAGACCCTGCCGGACTTCCCCGAGCTGTGGACCGGGATGCTCGGGCAGTAGGGACGTACGTCATGCGCCGCTATGGCAAGCACACCGACGAGGACGACATCCGCAGCCGTCCCAACCGCAAGGGCAACCGGCCGCGGACGAACATCCGGCCCAAGCACGAGGACGCCGCCGAGGGCCTGGTCCTCACGGTCGACCGCGGCCGGCTGACCTGCCTGGTCGAGGACCGGGTCGTCATGGCGATGAAGGCCCGCGAGCTGGGCCGCAAGGCGGCGGTGGTCGGGGACCGGGTGGCCCTGGTCGGCGACATGTCCGGCAAGAAGGACACGCTCGCCCGGATCGTGCGGATCGAGGAGCGCACCTCGGTGCTGCGGCGCACGGCCGACGACGACGACCCGTACGAGCGGGTGGTCGTGGCGAACGCGGACCAGCTGGCGATCGTGACGGCGCTGGCCGACCCGGAGCCCCGCCCCCGGCTGATCGACCGCTGTCTCGTCGCGGCCTTCGACGGCGGTCTGGAGCCGCTGCTGGTGATGACCAAGTCGGACCTGGCCCCGCCGGACAAGCTGCTGGAGCTGTACGGCGCGCTCGACATCCCCTACGTCGTCACCAGCCGCGAGGAACTGGAGAACGGCACCGCGGTGGCCCGGGTGCGCGAGCAGCTGGACGGCAGGATCACCGCGTTCGTCGGGCATTCGGGCGTGGGCAAGACGACCCTGGTGAACGCGTTGGTGCCGGAGGACCAGCGCCGTACGACGGGTCATGTCAACGCGGTGACGGGCCGTGGCCGGCACACCACCACCTCGGCGCTCGCGCTGCCGCTGTCGGGTGGCGCCGGCTGGGTCGTCGACACCCCGGGCGTGCGGTCCTTCGGGCTGCACCACGTGAACCCGTCCCGGGTGATCCACGCCTTCCCGGACCTCGAACCCGGCACGGAGGGCTGCCCGCGCGCGTGCAGCCACGACGAGCAGGACTGCGCGCTGGACGCCTGGGTCGAGGAGGGCCACGCGGATCCGGCGCGGCTGTATTCGCTGCGCCGGCTGCTGGCCACCCGGGAGCGCAGGGAAGGCGACTGACCTCCGCGTTGTTTGGCCGGGTGGGAGGCCGGTAAGTGCATAATCGCACCGAGCCGGAGATCCGGATCAACGGGAGGACCGCACATGGCGTGGCTGCTGGTCATAGTGGCCGGAGTTCTGGAGACCGGTTTCGCCGTGTGCCTGAAGCTCTCGCACGGCTTCACGCGCCTGTGGCCGACGATCGCCTTCGCCTCCTTCGCCCTCGGCAGCTTCGGCCTGCTGACCCTGTCCCTGAAGAAGCTCGACGTCGGCCCCGCGTACGCGGTGTGGACCGGCATCGGCGCGGCCGGCACCGCGATCTACGGCATGGTCTTCCTGGGCGACCTGGTGTCCGCCCTGAAGCTCGTCTCGATCAGCCTGGTCATCATCGGGGTGATCGGGCTCCAGCTGTCGGGTTCCGCCCACTAGGCGCTCGTCACGCGCCCGCTACAGCACCTCCCGCGCCCTCGCGAAGTGGCACGCGGCCCCGTCTCCCGTGAACTCCGGCACCTCGTGCGCACACCGCTTCTGCTCGTCCACCGTGAGCTCGGCGTACAGCGGGCAGCGCGTACGGAACCGGCAGCCGTCGTAGCGGCGGGTCGGGCTCGGGGGATCGCCGGGCAGGAGGATCCGGGTGCGCTGCCGCTCCCGCGCGGGGTCCGGCAGGGGCACGGCCGACAGCAGGGCCTGGGTGTAGGGGTGCCGGGGCCGGGCGAAGACCTCGTCGACCGGGCCGGCCTCGACCGTGCGGCCCAGATAGACGACGCTCACCCGGTCGGCGATGTTGCGGACCACGGCGAGGTCGTGGGAGACGAACAGGTAGGCCAGGCCCAGCTCCTCCTTCAGGCGGCGCAGCAGGTCGAGCACCTCGGCCTGGACCGAGACGTCCAGGGCGGAGACGGGCTCGTCCAGGACCAGCAGCTCGGGTTCGACGGACAGGGCGCGGGCGATGCCGATCCGCTGGCGCTGGCCGCCGGAGAACTCGTGCGGGTAGCGGTCGGCGTGGGCCGGTTCGAGGCCGACCCGGGTGAGGAGTCCGGGCACCCGGCGCGCGATGACGCCCTTGTCGGCGCCCTGGGCGCGCAGCGGCTCGGCGATGATGTCACCGACGGGCATCCGGGGGTCGAGGGAGGCCATCGGGTCCTGGAAGACGATCTGGATCCGCCGGCGCAGGGCCCTGGCCTCGGCCTTGCCGAGCGCGCCGAGCCGCTGCCCGAACAGCTCCACCGATCCCCCTTCGGGCGCGGCGAGTTCGAGCAGTTCGAAGAGGGTGGTCGATTTGCCGGACCCGGACTCGCCGACCAGCGCGAGGGTCTCACCGCGCCGGAGGTCGAGGTCCACGCCGTCGACGGCGTACACGGTGCCGGTGCGGCGCCTGACGACGGTGCCGGTGTGGACGGGGAAGGTGCGGGTGAGACCCCGTACCGTCAACACCGGTTCCCCGGCCGCCGGTTGGGGCCGGCGTGGGGTGTCGATGCGGGGTACGGCGGCGAGGAGCTGCCGGGTGTAGGGCTCGCGCGGACGGTCGAAGACGTCCGTCGCCGCGCCCTGTTCGACGACCCGGCCCTCCCGCATGACGGCGACCCGGTCGGCCATCCCGGCGATGACGCCGAGGTCGTGGCTGACCAGCAGGACGGCAGCGCCGGACGCCCGCTGAGCGGTGCGCAGGACGTCCAGGATCTGCGCCTGGATGGTGACGTCGAGGGCGGTGGTGGGCTCGTCGGCGAGGATCAGGTCGGGTTCGGCCGCCAGCGCCATGGCGATCATGGCGCGCTGGCGCATGCCGCCGGAGAACTCGTGCGGGAAGGCCCTCGCGCGCAGGGCGGGCTCGGGGATGCCGACGAGGTCGAGCAGCTCGACCGCGCGGGAGCGGGCCTGCGCGCGGGAGACGTCCCGGTGGGCGCGGACGGCCTCGGCGATCTGGTCGCCGATGCGGTACACGGGCGTGAACGCCGACAGCGGGTCCTGGAAGACCATGGACACCCGGCCGCCCCGGATCCGGGTCAGCTCCCGCTCGCTCGCGCCGAGGAGTTCGGTGCCGTCGAGCCGTACGGAGCCGCGCGTGGTGGCGTTGCCGGGCAGCAGTCCGAGGACGGCGAGGGCGGTGGCGGACTTGCCCGAGCCGGACTCGCCGACCAGCCCCAGCACCTCGCCCCGTTCCAGCGTCAGGCTCACGTCCCGTACGGCCGCCTCGCCGTCGAAGTCGACGTCCAGGCCGGTCACTTCGAGCAGCGGGGTCATCGGGCCGTTCCCTTCGCGGTCGGGTCCAGGGCGTCCCGCAGTCCGTCGCCGACCAGGTTGACGGCGAGCACGAAGACGACGAGCAGTCCCGCGGCGAAGAAGAACATCCACGGGTAGGTGAGGGCGGCGCCGGTGCCCGAGGCGATCAGCGTGCCCAGGGACACATCGGGCGGCTGCACGCCGAAGCCGAAGTAGGACAGCGCGGTCTCGCTCATCACCGCGCCGCCGACCTGGATCGTCGCGTCGATGATCAGGAAGGAGGCCACGTTCGGCAGTACGTGCCGCCAGATGATCCGGAACGGTCCGACGCCCATGTAGCGGGCCGCCCGCACGAAGTCACGTTCCTTCAGGGACAGGGTCATGGAGCGTACGACCCGCGCGGTGATCATCCAGGCGAAGACGGCGAGCAGCCCGACGAACGCGATCCAGCCCGCGGAGCGCAGCCGGGGCGAGACGATCGCGATGACCAGGAAGGACGGGAAGACCAGGAGCAGGTCGACGAAGAACATCGCCAGCCGGTCGGTCCAGCCGCCGAAGTATCCGGCGCAGGCGCCCGCCAGCGCCGCGAGCCCGGTGGCCAGCACGGCCACCAGCAGCCCGATGACCAGCGACTTCTGCAGTCCGCGCACGGTCTGCGCGAAGACGTCCTGCCCGATCCGGTTGGTGCCCCACCAGTGCTGGGCGCTGGGCGCGGAGCGCAGCGCGCCGTAGTCGATGTGGTCGTAGGACCAGGGCGTGAGGTAGGGCCCGGCGAACGCGAGCAGGAACAGCAGGACGAGGACGACGGCTCCGGCGAGCGCGGACCTGTGGCGCGCGAAGCGGCGCAGGACGAGCGCGGAGCGGCCGGCCGGTGCCCTGGTCGGGATCGCGGTCGGGGTCGTGGCCGGGGTCGTGGTCGTCATGGCGCCCGCCGGATGCGCGGGTCGAGGGCGGCGTGCAGCAGGTCGGCGAGGAAGCCGGAGAGCAGCACGGTGACGGCGGCGAAGACGTTCACGGCGACCACCGAGTTCACGTCGTTCTTGCCGAGGGAGTTCACGAACCACTCGCCCATGCCGTGCCAGCCGAAGATCGTCTCGGTGAAGGTGGCGCCGGTGAACAGGGCGAGGAATCCGTAGGAGAAGTAGGTCGACATGGGGATGAGGGCGGTGCGCAGCCCGTGCCGCAGCAGGACGGCCCGGCGGCCGAGTCCCTTGGCGCGGGCGGTGCGCAGATAGTCGGAGCCGAGGACGTCGAGCATGGTGCTGCGCTGGTAGCGGCTGTAGCCCGCCACGCTGAAGAGGGCGACGGAGAGGGTGGGCAGCAGCAGGTGCACGGACCGGTCCTTCAGGACCGTCCAGAAGCCGCCGTCCACTCCCGGGCTCTGCTCGCCGGTGAACTGGATGAGATCGGTCCCCGTGGTCTGGTTGAACCAGATCGCCCCGGTCTTCAGCAGGACCGCCAGCAGGAACACCGGGGTCGACAGCAGCGCGAAGGAGGCGACGGTGACCGCGCGGTCGCTGGGGCGGTACTGCCGTACGGCGGTCCAGGCGCCGACGAGCACTCCGGCGACCGTGCCGAGGACGGTACCCGCGAGCAGCAGCCGCAGGCTGACCCCGATCCGCCGCCCGAACTCGGCGTTGACGGAGGTGCCGTCGATGGTCTCGCCGAGGTCGCCGTGCAGGAGGACGCGGTCGGCCCAGTGCAGGAAGCGGTTTCGAAGGGGCTGGTGGTCGTTGACGCCGAGCGCGGTGAGGTGGTGGTCGACGGCGGCGGGGGACAGCGGTGGCTGCCGGCCCGCGTAGTAGGCGCGCGGATCGAGGGCGAGCGAGGCCAGCAGATACGACAGGCAGACGGCGGCCAGCAGCAGGACGGCGTGATAGCCGAGGCGTTTGACCAGGTAGAGGGGCACGCATGAAATGGTCCAGTCCTCTTGTTGCGGAATTATGAAGAGAACATGTCAGTAATCGGGGAGCTCTCCCCTGCCCGGCCTGCGGCGTCCTACGTTCGGCGCATCCCCTCGTCGCCCCTCACGGAGGACACCGACATGCGTCCCATCCCCGCCGCCTGGATCGCCGCCACCGCGGCCACCGCGCTCCTGGTGACCGGCTGCGGCTCCTCGGGCCAGGACCACGCTCCGAAGAAGGCGGCGCCCAGGGCCGACGGCCAGGACATCAACGCCCGTCCGCTCGCCGAACTGCGTCAGGGCGGCACGCTGAGGCTGGCGATCGACCAGTGGATCACCCAGTACAACATCAACGACGTCGACGGCCAGCAGGGTGACGCCCAGGAGATCATCAAGACGGTCCTGCCCGACCTGTTCGACTCGGACGCCGAGGGCGCCCACCACGCCAACCCGGAGTTCCTGGTCTCGGCGAAGGTGACGTCCACCCGTCCGCAGACGGTCGAGTACGACCTGAACCCGAAGGCCAGGTGGTCCGACGGCAAGCCGCTGAGCTGGCGCGACTTCCGCGCCCAGTGGCAGGCGCTGAACGGCGCGGACAAGGCGTACGAGGCCGCCGACACCAGCGGGTACGACCAGATCGCCAAGGTCGAGCAGGGCGCCGGCGCGCACGCGGTCAAGGTGACCTTCAAGACGCCGTACGCCGACTGGCAGCGGCTGTTCGACCCGCTGTACCCGGCGCAGTACTACGACACCCCCGGCAAGTTCACCAAGAGCTGGGCCGGGCGGACGCCGGTCTCCGCGAACGCCTTCAAGGTCGGGCGGTACGACAGGACCGCGCAGACCATCACGCTCGTCCCGGACCCCAAGTGGTGGGGCCCGAAGCCCAGGCTGGACTCGATCGTCTACCGCGTCCTCGACTCCTCCGCGCGCCCCGACGCCTACCTCAACCATGAGATCGACTACACCACCGCGCTGCTGCCGGAGGACTACCAGCGGCTGGTCAAGGCGCCGCAGACGGACATCCGGCGGGGCGCGCGCTGGGACGAGGTGCACATCACGCTCAACGGCGGCCGCGGACCGCTGAAGGACCTGCGGGTACGGCAGGCGGTCCAGCACGCCGTCGACCGCAAGGGCATCGACGAGGCCTTCGCCAAGGACCTCTCCTTCGAACTGAAGCCGCTCGGCAACCACTTCTTCATGCCCAACCAGAAGGGCTACCGGGACACCTCCGGCGGGTACGCCGACTTCGACCTCGCCAAGGCGAAGCGGCTGCTCGACGCGGCCGGCTGGAAGGACAACGGCGAGGGCAGGCCGCGCACCAAGGGCGGCCGGCAGCTGACCCTCGACTACGTCCTCAGCGCCGGCGCCACCGCCGCCCAGACCGACCAGGCCGAGCTGGTGCAGCAGCAGCTCGCGCAGGCCGGGGTGAAGGTCGACCTGAAGAAGGTGCCGGCGAACGACTACTTCAACCAGTTCGTCAACCGCGGCAACTTCGACCTGACCAGCTTCCGCAACGTCGACGCCGTCTACCAGTCCATGCTCACCCCGGTCTTCGTCCAGCCGAAGAACGGCAACCTCTTCCAGAACTTCGGCTCGGTCGGCTCCCCGAAGATCGACGCGCTGCTGAGGAAGGCGGGGGAATCCACCGACCAGGCGACGGCGGCCGCCCTCTACAACCAGGCCGACACCGAGATCTGGCGCCTCGCCCACTCCATCGAGCTCTACCAGCGCCCGCAGATCCTCGCCGTCCGCTCCGGCCTGGCGAACTTCGGGGCGGAGGGGCTGGCGGACATCGACTACACGAAGGTGGGGTGGCTGAAGAAGTAGCCCGGCGTCCGGAAGGCCTCGGAACCACACCGGCCACCGGGACGACCACGCGGTCCCGCACCGGCCGCCGGGACGACCGCTCCGGATCACACCGGCTGGTGCGGAAGCACCGCCCGGACCAGCTCCGCCACACCACCCTCGCCCGGCGGGGCCGGGGCGGGACAGTTCGGCGGTGTCTGCGGGAGTCGCGGCGGGGCCCGCCAGGGCGCTGACCCCGCGGTCCCGCACCAGCCGCCGGGACGACCGCTCCGGATCACACCTGCTGGTGCGGAAGCACCGCCCGGACCAGCTCCGCCACACCGCCCTCGCCCGGCGGGGCCGCGACGCAGGACAGGGCCAGGCGCACGACCAGCTCGCAGGGGCCCGTCAGCTCGGCGGTGGCCGCGGGGGTCGCGGCGGGGCCCGCCAGGGCGCTGACCGCGCGGTCCCGCACGGTCCGTACGAAGTCGCGCGGCGTCGGCAGCGGCCCGTCCGCGCGGCGCTGCGCCGGAACCGAGGAGGAGGACGGCACGGCGGCGAGCGGCGGGGCGGGCAGCCGTTCGCTCCAGCAGCCGGTGAGCATGGCCCGGATCAGCGCGTTCTCCCGCGCGGCCGCACTCGTCCACTCGACCACGGCGGTGAGCCGCTCCCCCGGCTCGCCCGGCCCGGCGAGGGCCCGCTCCACTCCGGCGAGGTATCCGTCGGCCTCCCGCCGCACCAGCGCCCGCGCCAGCCCGTCCTTGCTGCCGAACTCGTTGTACAGGGTCTGCCGGGACACCCCGGCCGCCGCGGCCACGTCGACCATGCGCACCGTGGACCACGGCCGGCGCGCGAGGGCCGTGTAGGCGGCGTCCAACAGGGACTCCCGGGCAGCAGGCATCCTCGCCTCCCCGACACAGAGCGGCTCTGCGCCCAGATTTGACGCGCTTGTATGCACTGTCAAGGGTTCGCGGGGGTTCGGCGGGCGCACTTCCGCCAGGCGAGGCGGGGCACCCCGACACCCCCCGCCCTGCTGGCCCCGTAGCAGCGGCGGCAGATACCGTTCCTCACATGCCGGACTATCTCGACGACCTGCGCCTCGCCCATGTCCTCGCGGACGCCGCGGACGCCGCCACCATGGCCCGCTTCAAGGCCCTCGACCTGAAGGTGGAGACGAAGCCGGACATGACCCCGGTCAGCGAAGCGGACAAGGCAGCGGAAGAACTCATCCGCGGCCAGCTGCAGCGCGCCCGCCCGAGGGACGCCATCCTCGGCGAGGAGTACGGCGTCGAGGGCACGGGCCCCCGCCGCTGGGTGATCGACCCCATCGACGGCACCAAGAACTACGTCCGCGGCGTCCCCGTCTGGGCGACCCTCATCGCCCTGATGGAAGCCGGCGAGGACGGCTACCAGCCCGTCGTCGGCGTCGTCTCCGCCCCCGCGCTGAGCCGCCGCTGGTGGGCCGCGAAGGGCTACGGCGCCTTCACCGGCCGCAGCCTGACCTCCGCGACCCGCATCCACGTCTCCCGTGTCGGCAAGCTCGCGGACGCGTCCTTCGCGTACTCCTCCCTCTCCGGCTGGGAGGAGCGCGGCCACCTGGACGGCTTCCTGGACCTGACCCGCGAGGTGTGGCGCACGCGCGCGTACGGGGACTTCTGGCCCTACATGATGGTCGCCGAGGGGTCCGTGGACATCTGCGCCGAGCCGGAGCTGTCGCTCTGGGACATGGCCGCCACCGCGATCGTCGTCACCGAGGCCGGCGGCACCTTCACCGGCCTCGACGGCCGCCCGGGCCCGCACAGCGGCAACGCGGCCGCGTCCAACGGCCTGCTGCACGACGAGTTGCTGGGGTATCTCAACCAGCGCCAGTGAGACACGGGTGAAGCCTGCGCACGCCCCCAACTGGCGTCGCGCGCCCTCTTGTTGACCCGTCCTTTGCCTGTCACCCTGATCCCACCCCCACTTGTGAAATTGTGAATCCCCTCGTGACCGCGGGGATTCGTAGGAGGTGGCCCCTTCCATGCTCGTCCGAGACGCCATGAGCACGGCGATCCTCACCGTCGGCCCCGCCCACACCCTCCGCCAGGCAGCCACTCTGATGTCCGCCCGCCGTGTCGGCGCCGCGGTGGTCCTCGACCCGGACGCCGGCGGCATCGGCATCCTCACCGAACGCGACATCCTGAACTCCGTCGGCCTCGGCCAGAACCCGGACACGGAGCACACGCACGCCCACACCACCACCGACGTCGTCTTCGCGGCCCCCTCCTGGACCCTGGAGGACGCCGCTCGCGCCATGACCCAGGGCGGCTTCCGGCACCTGGTCGTCCTCGACCGCGGCGAGGTCGCCGGCATCGTCTCGGTCCGCGACATCATCCGCTGCTGGGCCCCGGCCCGGCAGCCCGCCCCGGCGCTCTGAACACGCGGAACGCCTGAACACGCGGAACGGGCCGGACCCCGAGCACCAGGGGATCCGGCCCGCCCGGCAGCACGGGACGTGCCGCCGCTTCAACCGCGCCGGCTCACCCGCGCCGGCTCAGCCGCGCAGCGCCTGCACCGCCGCCTCCAGCCACTTGCCGAAGCCGGCGTCGGCGTTGCGGAAGTTGCCGATCGCCCGCTCGACGATGTCCTCACGGGAGACCCCGGAGATGGCACCCGCCAGGTTGGCGACCAGCCGCTCCTTCTCCTCCTCCGACATCAGCCGGTAGAGGTTGCCCGCCTGCACGAAGTCGTCGTCCTCGGCGTGCACCGGCGTCGGGTGGTTGCCCGTGGAGCCGTCGACGGAGGTGGACAGCCACAGCGGCCGGCCGGTCTGCCGCGGCCCGCCGAAGCTGTTCGGCTCGTAGTTCTTGGTGCCGCCGTGCCGGCCGTCGTACAGGAAGCCGTCACGGGAGTTCGTACGCGCCTCGGTGGCGTGCGGACGGTTCACCGGCAGGTGGTCGGCGTTGATGCCGACGCGGTAGCGGTGCGCGTCGCCGTACGCGAAGAGACGCCCCTGCAGCATCTTGTCGGGCGAGGGACCGATGCCCGGCACGAAGTGCGCGGGGCTGAAGACGGACTGCTCGACCTCGGCGAAGACGCTCCGCGGGTTGCGGTTCAGCTCCAGCCTGCCGAT
This sequence comes from Streptomyces sp. NPDC001851, assembly GCF_040297165.1. NCBI lineage: Bacteria > Bacillati > Actinomycetota > Actinomycetes > Kitasatosporales > Streptomycetaceae > Streptomyces > Streptomyces sp. NPDC001851. The sequence goes on from NZ_JBEOYR010000001.1 coordinate 133,755, forward strand.
CTCGACGACCGGGTAGTCCGCGTGCGGCCACACCTTGGTCAGGTCGAACGGGTTGAAGCGGTACGTCGCCGCGTCCGCCGCCGGCATGATCTGCACGCCCACGGTCCAGCTCGGGAACTCCCCGCGCTCGATCGCCTCGCGCAGGTCGCGCTGGTGCGAGTCGGGGTCCTTGCCCGCGAGGACCTCGGCCTCCTCGGCGGTGAGGTTCCTGATCCCCTGGTCGGTCTTGAAGTGGTACTTGACCCAGAAGACCTCGCCGGACTCGTTGTTCCACTGGAAGGTGTGCGAGCCGAAGCCGTCCATGTGCCGGTACGACGCCGGGATGCCGCGGTCACCGAACAGCCAGGTCACCTGGTGGGTCGACTCCGGGGACAGCGACCAGAAGTCCCACACGTTGTCCGGTTCCGTGGAGCCGGTGTACGGGTCGCGCTTCTGGGTGTGGATGAAGTCCGGGAACTTGATCGCGTCCCGGATGAAGAACACCGGGGTGTTGTTGCCGACGAGGTCGTAGTTGCCCTCCTCGGTGTAGAACTTCAGCGCGAAGCCCCGCGGGTCGCGGACGGCGTCCGCCGCGCCGAGGTTGCCGGCCACCGTGGAGAAGCGCAGGAAGACCTCGGTCTCCTTGCCGACCTCGGAGAGGAAGGCGGCGCGGGTGTACGGCGTGACGTCGGCGGTCACCGTGAAGGTGCCGTAGGCGCCCGCGCCGCGTGCGTGCACGACCCGCTCGGGAATGCGCTCCCGGTTGAAGTGGGCCAGCTTCTCCAGCAGCAGCTGGTCCTGGACGAGGACCGGCCCGCCGACGCCCGCCGTCTCGCTGTTCTGGTTGTCGGCGACCGGAGCACCGGCCTCCGTGGTGAGCGGTCCCTGCGTCACGTGCGCCTCCTGCGTCATCGCTGACTACTCCTGTCCCAGTCCTGCCCTGTGGCCAAAGCCGTCACCGATCCTACATTGGACTAGATCTAAGTCAAACAACGTTCCAAAGTCACACCTGTTCCCATCCTGGTACGCCTTCCTGTTAGGCTGGTAGCTATGAGCGACCTTCTGGAACGGCTGCGTGGACGCGGATGGCGGATGACCGCGCAGCGGCGCGTCGTGGCCGAGGTCCTCGACGGCGAGCATGTGCACCTGACAGCCGACGAGGTCCACGCGCGGGCCGTCGCCAAGCTGCCCGAGATCTCCCGGGCGACCGTCTACAACACCCTGGGCGAGCTGGTCTCACTCGGCGAGGTGCTGGAAGTCACGACGGACAGACGGGCCAAGCGCTACGACCCGAACGCGCACCAGCCGCACCATCACCTGGTCTGCGCCCACTGCGGCGCGATCCGCGACGTCCGCCCGACGGGCAACCCGCTCGCCGATCTCCCCGACACGGAGCGCTTCGGCTTCACGGTGTCGGACGTCGAGGTGACGTACCGGGGACTGTGCCCGGACTGCGCGAGCGCCTGACACACCCTTTTCCCGAGCCCCGGCCCACGCCGGGGCTTTTTCGCACGCCCACGGAAACGGCCAAGGGCGGAAACGACCGAGGGCCGGAACCCAATTGGATTCCGGCCCTCGGCCTTCAGTAGCGGGGACAGGATTTGAACCTGCGACCTCTGGGTTATGAGCCCAGCGAGCTACCGAGCTGCTCCACCCCGCGTCGGTGAACACGACATTACGTGAGGGAGGTCGACGGAAGCAAATCAGTTCCCCGGGACGTGGCCGGGCTCACTTGTTCACGCCGAAAGTTCCTCCCGCAGCGCGTCCCGCAGCCGCCCCGCCCGCTCCGCAACTTCCGCCGGCCCCAGCGCGACCGCCCGATCCGCCCACTTCTGCCCCTCCGCCAGCTCGCCGCGACGCGCGTAGACAAGGGCCAGCCGAAGAGCCGCCCGGCCATGCCCCGCATCGGCCGCCCGCGTCCACCACACCGCCGCCTCCGGCTCACTGCCCTCCCGTGCCAGCAGCAGCCCCAGATTGAAGGCGCCGTTGCGCGACCCGGCCTCCGCCGCCGCCCGGTACCACCGCGCCGCCTCGACCACGTCCCCGCGCGCCGCAGCGAGCATGCCGACCCGGACCTGCGCCCGCCGGTGCCCCTGGGTCGCCGCCCGCTCGTACCACTCCTCGCACTCGGTCTTCTCGTGCACGATCTCGCCCAGCTCGTGCGCCGGCTCCGGCGGCCGGCGCGCGTCGAGCAGCGTGGCCAGCCGGTACGCCGCCTCCGCGCTGCCCGCGCCCGCCGCGCACCGCAGATGCCGTTCGGCCTCCTGCTCGTCACCCTCGCGCAGCCTGGCGATGCCGACCTGGAGCGCCGCCTCGGTGTGCCCGGCGGCGGCGGCCCGCTCGTACCAGCGCAGCGCCGTCGCCTCCTGGCCACGCCCGGCGTAGAGGATCCCGAGGTTGAACGCGGCGTCCACGCTCCCGGCCTCGGCGGCCTTGGAGAACCACGGCTCGGCGCCGGTGGTGTCGCCGCCCTGGAGCAGCAGGATGGCGAGCGCGTTGGCGGCCTCCCGGTGCCCGGCGTAGGCGGCCCGCCGGTACCACTGCTCGGCCTGGGCGGTCCGCCCCTGCTCGGCGCAGAGCAGCCCGAGGTTGTACGCGCCGTTGTCGTCACCGGCGTCCAGTGCCGCCCGGTACCAGCGCTCGGCGGTCTGGGTCTCGCCGCGCTCGGCGTGCAGCGCGCCGAGCGCGTTGGCCGCGTTGCCGTCGCCCTCCTGGGCGGCGCGCAGCCACCACACGGCCGCGCTCTCGGTGTCCCCGGCGTCGCGCAGCAGGAAGCCGAGCGCGCAGGCGGCCCGCGGCTCGCCGTCCTTGGCGGAGGTCAGGTACCAGCGCCCGGCCTCCTTCAGCTCTCCGCGCTTCTCCAGGATCGCGCCGAGGTGCAGCGCGGCGCGCCGGTGTCCGCGGGCGGCGGCCTGCCGGTACCACTGTTCGGCCTCCGCGACAGCGTTGTCACCCCCGCTCTCGTCCTCGCGCCCGGCTCTGGGGTCGAGCGCGCGGGCGAGCCGGTAGGCGGCCTCCCGGTGGCCGCGCTCGGCCGCGGCCCGCATCCAGTGCTCGGCGCCGACGTCCCCGCGGTGCTCCAGCAGGTCGGCGAGCGCGTAGGCACCGAGGACATGGCCCTGCTCGGCGGACTGGCGCAGCCAGTACTCGGCGGCGGGCTCGTCCCCGCGCTCGCGGTGGTGGCGGCCCAGCGCGTGCGCGGCGGCGGCGGACCCGGCGACGGCGGCGACGCGCCACCAGCCGGCGGCCTCCTCCGGGTAGCCGCGCTGGTGCAGCAGGACACCGAGGTTGTTGGCGGCGGCCCGGTCGCCGGCCGCGGTGGCGGCCCGCAGATGGGGCTCGGCTCCGTCGAGGTCGCCGCGGCGCAGCAGCAGGGCTCCGAGGACGCTCGCCGCCTCGGCGTCGCCGCTCTGCGCGGCCAGCCCGAGGCGTACCTCCTCCGCGGCGTCCCCCATGTCGCTCAACTCGTCCCGGGACGGCTCTTCACCGGCAGACTGCACAAATCGCCCCGACTCGAACAGAGTTGCCTTGTCCCCCATAACGTCCATCGTCGCACCACCTGCAACCTGGGTACACCCGGTATACCGCAGCCCGTGAGGTCACTTCAGCGTTTTGTCGACATGCCCACAGGGAGACAAGTCAAACACACACCACTCGACTCCCCACGGCGGCGCGGCCGTCCCTCCCCTCTGTACATGAGTTCGCACACCACGAAGGCCCGGATCCCTTGGGATCCGGGCCTTCGACTGCAGTAGCGGGGACAGGATTTGAACCTGCGACCTCTGGGTTATGAGCCCAGCGAGCTACCGAGCTGCTCCACCCCGCGCCGTTGCCCGGTAACCGTACCACGGCGCGGAGGGGGCTTGATCAACTCTTCTTGTCACCGCCGGACCGGCCGGCCTTGGCCTCCGCGTCCTGCGCCCGCTTCAGCGCCTCGCTCAGGTCCTTCTGGGCCTTGTCGTACGCGATCCAGTCCGGTCCGTCCCGCAGGGCCTTCTGCCCGGCGTCGTAGGCCTTCTGGGCGTCGGCCAGGGCCTGCTGGACGGTCGGGTTGGCGGACGTGGGCGGCGTGGTGGTGCCGGTGTCCGGCGGGGTGGTGGTCGCCCCCTGCGTACCGAAGACCTTGTCGAGGGCCTCGCCGAGGGTGTTCTCGAACGCCGTCCTGCCCTCGTAGGTGACCAGCACCTTGCGCAGCAGCGGGTACTTCAGTCCGCCGCCGCGTACGTACACCGGCTCCACGTACAGCAGTCCTCCGTCCAGCGGCACGGTCAGCAGGTTGCCGTACTCGACCTCCGAGTCGCCGCCCTTGAGCAGCTTGATCGCGGCGGCGATGTCCTGTTCGGAGTTGAACTGGCTCTGCACCTGTTTGGGCCCGTCGACCGTCGTGCTGGTCGGCAGTTTCAGGATTCTGATCTTGCCGTAGTCGCTGCTGCCGGCCTCGGAGTCGACCGACATGAAGGCGCTCAGGTTGTAGCGGCCGTTGGGGGTGAACGTCGTCGACAGCGAGAACGCCTGGGTGCTCTGGTCCGGCATCTTCATGCTCAGGTAGTACGGCGGCACCGCGTTGCCCGACTTGTTCGTCGGATCGTTCGGCACCTGCCACACCTCGCTGCCGGTGAGGAACGTCTGCGCGTCGGTCACGTGGTAGCGGGTGAGCAGCTCGCGCTGGACCTTGAACAGGTCCTGCGGGTAGCGCAGATGGGCCATCAGCTCCGGGGAGATCGCCGTGCGCGGCTGGACCGTGCCGGGGAAGGCCTTCATCCAGGTCTTCAGCACCGGGTCCCGGGTGTCCCACTCGTAGAGCCTGACCTCGCCCGTGTACGCGTCGACGGTCGCCTTCACCGAGTTGCGGATGTAGTTGACCTGGTTCTGCTGGGCCACCACCGCGCGGTTGTTGTTGGCGGCGGTCAGCGAGTCGGCGGTCGTGTCCCCGAGCGTGGTGCGGGAGGAGTACGGGTAGCCGTTCGACGTCGTGTAGGCGTCCACGATCCACTGGATACGGCCCTTGACGACCGCCGGATAGGCGTCGCCGTCGATGGTCAGCCAGGGGGCGACCGCCTCGACGCGCTCCTTGGGCGTGCGGTTGTACAGGATCCGCGAGCCCTTGCCGATCGCACCCGAGTAGAGGATCTGCGGCTCGTTGAAGGCCACCGCGTACGCGGCGCGGTTGAGCGGGTTGTCGAGGTCGACGCCGCTCTTGCCGGCGTAGCTGGTGGTCTTCTCACCGCTGTCGTCGGAGTAGTCGATCTCCTTCTGGGGACCGCCGACGATGGAGTAGGTGGTGGTCTTCTCGCCGTAGTAGATCCGCTGCTGGTACGTGGGCAGCTCGCCCCGGGACGGCAGGTCGTACTCGGTGAAGACGGGCTGGCCCTGGGAGTCGGCCTCGGTGCCCTTGGCGGCGACCACGCCGTAGCCGTGTGTGTAGCGGAAGTGGTCGTTGATCCAGTTGTTCTTCGGGACGCCGTCCAGGTTCAGCTCGCGCAGGCCGATGACCGTGTCCTGGTCCTTGCCGTCCTTGGCGGTGCTGTACCGGTCGACGTCCAGGTTGGTCGGGAACCCGTAGTAGTTCTTCATCTGCTGAAGCTGCTGGAACGTCGGCGAGACGATGTTCGGGTCCATGATGCGGATGCTCGCCGCGGCGTCGGCGTCGGCCCGCAGCTTGGCCTTCTCCGCGGCCGTGGCCTTGTCCGAGGCCGCGGACTTGCCCGCGTACTCGGTGACCTTGGTGTCGTCGATGCCGTACGCCTCGCGGGTCGCCTTGAGGTTCTTCTGGACGTACGGGGCTTCCTTGGCCTGCTCGTTGGGCTGGACCTGGAACTTCTGCACGATCGCCGGGTACAGGCCGCCGATCAGGATCGCCGAGAGGACCATCAGACCGAAGCCGATCACCGGCAGCTGCCAGGTGCGCCGCCACAGCGTGGCGAAGAAGAGCAGCGCGCAGATCACCGCGATGCAGAACAGGATCGTCTTCGCCGGCAGATAGGCGTTGGCGTCGACGTAGCGCAGGCCGGTCCAGTCGTCGGTGGCCTTGAAGTCGCTGGACTTGACGGCCAGGCCGTACCGGTCGAGCCAGTAGGCGACCGCCTTCAGGGCGACGAAGAAGCCGAGCAGCACCGACAGGTGCCCGGTCGCGGCGGCGGTGGCGCGCGCGCCGGGACTGGTGACGCGCAGCCCGCCGTACAGGTAGTGCGTGAGCGCGGCGGCGATCAGGCACAGGACGGCGGCGGCGAAGCCGAAGCCGAGCAGGAAGCGGTACCAGGGCAGGTCGAAGGCGTAGAAGGAGACGTCGAGGTGGAACTGGGGGTCCTTCTGGTGGAAGGGCACGCCGTTGACCCACATCAGCCAGGTCCGCCACTGGCCGGCCGCGGAGGCGCCGGCGATCAGCCCGACGAGCGCGGTGACGGCGAGCAGCAGCCACCTCTTGTACGGCGCGATGCCCATCCGGTAGCGGTCGAGGCTCTGCTGCTCCATGGACATGGCGCTCAGCGGGGGCCGCAGCCGGTGCGCGAGCCAGATGTTGACCCCCACGGCGACCGCCATCAGCAGACCGAAGACGAAGAAGAGGCCGATCTTGGTCCACAGCACGGTCGTGAACACGGACGAGTAGTGCACCGACCGGTACCACAGCCAGTCCGTCCAGAAGCCCGCGAACATGGTGAACGCCATGCCGAGGACGGCCAGGACGCCCAGTGTCATGAGCAGGGTCCTCGCCCGCCGGGACGGACGGCCCGCTCTGATCCGCGGCCCCGTCGGGCCCCCGCCGCGGTCCGGCATCTGGAAAGCCAAGGTGCGCACCTCGAAGTTCGCTGTCGATCCGTCAGGCCCTCGTGTTCGCGGGCCCTCGGTTGCCCCCCGTGATCGCGGGCCAACACCTATGCAACTTACTCAGGCACCGCTCGGTTCCCGATTCCGGCGGGGAACCAGGCAGGATTGTGACCATGTCCAACACTCCCATGGCAGCGAGCCCGCTCACCCGGGCCGTACTCGAGATCGACGAGTACGTCTCCGGCCTCGGCTGGGACCAGCCCGCTCGCCTCTTCGCCCTTGTCGACACCGCACGGCTGCGGGCCCAGGAACCCTCGCTCGCGGCCCAGCTGGGCCTGGACGGGGACGAGTCCGAGACCGCCGGTCTCACCCCGATCGAGCAGGACGAGATCCCGTCCGGCAAGCCGCTGGACGAGTTCCTCGGCACCATCGCCTGGCCCGACGCGGTGGTCGGCTGCGCGCTCTCGGTGGAGCGCCTGATGCTGCCGCCGTCCGCCGAGGCGCAGGTCCCGCAGAACCTGAGCGAGGCCAAGCTGGCCAGGTGGGTCGCCGAGCACCCCGAGCGCCAGGAGGTGCGCATGACGGTCGCGGTGCTGCGGGCCGGCGGCCGCGAGTCGGCGCTGCGGCTGCGCGAGAAGGACTCCCCGACCGAGGTCCTGACGGGCCCGGACCTGGTCCCCGGCCTGGCGGACGCCCTGGCGGCGACGTTCGAGGACTGATCCCGCCCGGTGCGGTACGGCGATGGGGGCGCCCCCGCTCTGCGGGGCGCCCCCAGCCGTGTCACACGCGGGTGCCGGTCAGCCGTTGGTGGTGCACCTGGGCAGCGCCGCGGTGTCGCCGCTGCGGATGTCCTTCAGCGCGTCGAGCGCGTCCCCGATCGTCTTGACCTTCACCAGCGTGAGCCCGCTCGGGGTGTCCTTGGCGGCGGCCGCGCAGTTGTCGGCGGGCGTCAGGAAGTACTGGGCGCCCTTGTCGCGCGCGCCGACGGTCTTCATGTCGATGCCGCCGATCGGCCCGACGGTGCCGTTGTCGTCGATGGTGCCGGTGCCGGCGACGAACCTGCCGCCGGTCAGGCTGCCCGGGGTCAGCTTGTCGTAGATGCCGAGGGCGAACATCAGGCCGGCGCTCGGCCCGCCGACGTCGGCGAGCTTGATGTCGATGGTGAACGGGAAGGTGTGGTCGGTCCCGGCGGAGATCCCGACGACGGCCCGCTTGGCGCCGCTGTCGTCGGAGGTGGTCGTGGTGATGGTGACGTCCTGGGTCTTCGTCGCCGTCCTGTGCGCCTTCTCGGCGGCGACCTGCTCCTTGGCCGGGACGACGGTGAACACGACCTTCTGCCCGGGCTTGTGCCGGGTGACGAACCTGGCCACGTCGGAGGGCTGCTTCACGGCCGCACCGTCGACGGCCTTGATCACGTCACCGGCGTGCAGCCTGCCCTCGGCCGGTGAGCCCTTGACGACGGTGGAGACGATCACCCAGGACTTCACGGGGACGCCCAGCTCCTTCAGGGCGGCGACCTTGGCGCTCTCCTGGGACTGGCTGAACTCCTCGGCGTTCTCCTGGGTGGACTGCTCCTCGGTCTTGCCGTCCGGGTAGAGCGTGTCGTGCGGCACGATCTTGCTGTCGTGCGCCAGCCAGCCGTAGACCGCCTCCACCAGGTTCATCCGGAAGTCCGCGCTGGTCACCCGGACCGTCGTCATGTTCAGGTGACCGTCGGCCGGGTATGTCTTGTGCCCGGTGATCTGCAGCACCGGCTCGCCGTCGTGGTCCCCGAGCGTGTTCACGGTCGGGCCGGGAGACATCTCCGCGTACGGCACGGGGATGAGCACTCCCGCGCACAGGAGCGCGATCAGCATCAGGGTGGAGGCGAGCATCGTCGCGGTGCGGCGTGGCATGCCACGACAGTACGGGACGCCTGTGTCAGCGGACCGTCAGGGCACCCGTCACGCGCCGCCGGCGCCCGTGCGGGACCGCTCCATGGCTTCGCGGAACCGGGCATAGCCGTCCAGCTCGGGGCCGTCGCCGCGCACCTTGCGTGTTCTGTTGGCCCAACTGCCCCACAGTCCGCCGCCGATCGCAGCCAAGAGCGGAATCAGCAGCCAGACAAGCGCCCCCATGCCGACCTCCCAACGCCCTGAGCGTCCGCAACTGACTGATCAGCAGATTAACCATCCGCACTGACAACGCTCACGCCAGGGGGCCGGTTACGCAAGTCGGGGGGTACAGATGCCCCGAGTGACGGAGTCGGCGGGCTCCCACCCGCCCTCCCGTCGCCCGGCCGCCCTCCTCAACGAGGGCGCTACGCGCCGACCCATTCGTCGGTCCCGTCCGAGAACTTCTGGTGCTTCCAGATGGGCACCTCGTGCTTGAGGTCGTCGATCAGCTTGCGGCAGGCGTCGAAGGCCTCGGCCCGGTGCGGACACGCCACGCCGACGACCACGGCGAGATCCCCCACGTCCAGGTCGCCCACGCGGTGCACCGCGGCCAGCGCCCGCACCGGATACTCGGCCACCACCTTCTCGGCGATCCGCCGCATCTCGGCCTCGGCACTGGGGTGGCAGGAGTACCCGAGCGCGTCCACATCGGCGCCCCCGTCGTGGTTCCGCACGGTCCCCACGAACAGCGCCACGCCCCCGGCCGCGGCGTCCCCGAGGGCCTGGAAGACCTCGTCCACGGAGAGCGCGGTCTCCCGGACACCGATCAGCTTGATGGGATCCTGCGCCGCCTGCTCACCGGGGTGCTCGTTCGCATGTGCCATGCCCCCATCGTGCCGCACGCCTGTGACACCGAGGAATACGAGATTCACCAGGCACGCGCGTGGAGCGTCTTGGAGGCTCGTACGACGTGAGGACGCATCGGACGGGCCCTAGCGTCGCCGGGCCTTCCGGGCCCGCCGGACCACAGCGGCAGCGCCCAGCAGGGCCACCGTCGCCCCCGCGGCCCCCGCGGCCGTGGCGTCCTTGCGCCCCAGCCGCCGCCCCGCCACCGTATGCCGCCCGGAAACCTCCTCCAGCAGCTCGGCCAGCACCTCTTCGTTGGTCCACCGCGGCCGCCACCCGGCGTCGTGCAACCGGCTCCCGCTGACCACCCACGGGTACATCGTGTACGCCAGGTCCCCCGCCGGAGACGGTGTGAGCCCGATCCGGTGCAGCCGGGCCGCCGCGCCGAGCGCCACCGCCGAGGGCAGCTCCATCCGCCGGATCCCGCTGAGCTCCTCGACCTCCTCCTGCTCCAGCCACCCGTCGCAGCCGACGGCCAGTTCCCCGTCGACCTTCTCCAGGACGGCGTACTCCAGGGCACTGCACAGGTCCTCGACGTGGCAGAACTGCCACGCGGGCCGCGACCCGGCGACGACGAGCAGCCGCGGGGACTCGAAGTACCGGGTCAGCGCGGTGTCCGTGCCGCCGACCAGCACCGCGGGGCGTACGACGGTGACGTTCAGCCCCGGATGCGCCCGCGGCGCGCGCCGCGCCAGCCGCTCGATCTCCAGCAGGTCCCCGACGCCGGTGGCCTCGGCGGTCGCCCGCAGCTCGGCGTCCTCCGAAAGGGGCAGCTCGTTGTCCGGCAGCGCGCCGTAGACCATCGCCGAGGTGCACAGCACGACCCGGTGCACGCCGGCCGCCGCGGCGGCCGTGAGGACGGTCTGCGTCCCCCGGACGTTGTAAGCGGTACGAGCCGCCGGATCGGTTTCCAGATCGAGATCGAGCGCGAGGTGGACGACCACGTCGGCGCCCCGTAGCTTGTCCGCGATGGCGGGGTCGCGCACGTCGAGGATGTGCCAGGTGGCATCGGCGCACTCGCCGCGCCGCTCGTCGATGGCGATGACCTGCTTGATCTCCTCGGAGGCGGCCAGCCGCTCGGTGAGCAGGGCACCGACCCCGCCGGCGGCTCCGGTGACCGCGACGACGGGTCCGCGCACGGCGGGTGTGGACGGGGTTGAGGGGTTTCGCGCTGCGCGAACCTGCGGATCTGGGGAACTCACCGGGCGTCTCCAGCGGTTGTCTTCAGTACGAGCGCGAGTGACGCGTACGTACCAGGTGCATCCATCCTGCCGCAGGCCTGCTGTGGGCGAAGCACCGAGGCCCGATCGGGTCCGGGTGTCTACGCTGGGTGGTGTTGTCGGGCAGCCGCGCCGCCGGAGAGAACCGGCGGCCTTACCAGCCGAGGAATCCCGTGAGTGACACCCCATTCGGTTTCGGCCTTCCGCCGGAGGAGCCGGAAGACGGCGACGAGGGCAAGAAGAAGGACCAGCAGAGCGGTGGTGAGCAGGGACCGGCCAACCCGTTCGGCTTCGGCGGCCTGCCCGGAGCCGGGGGCTTTGGCGGCCCCGGCGCCGACAATCCGCTCGCAGCCATGTTCGGGTCCCTGAACCCCACCGACCTGGGCGCCGCGTTCCAGCAGCTGGGCCAGATGCTCTCCTACGAGGGCGGTCCGGTGAACTGGGACATGGCCAAGCAGATCGCCCGCCAGACAGTCGCCCAGGGCGCCCCGGACGGCACGAAGGACGCCAGCGTCGGCCCGGCCGAGCGCAAGGCGGTCGAGGAGGCCGTCCGCCTGGCCGACCTGTGGCTGGACGACGCCACGTCCCTGCCGTCGGGCTCGGCCTCGGCGGTGGCCTGGTCCCGCGCGGAGTGGGTGGAGGCCACCCTCCCCGCCTGGCAGGAGCTGGTCGACCCGGTCGCCGAGCGGGTCGGTGCGGCCATGGGCGACGTCCTGCCGGAGGAGATGCAGGCCATGGCGGGCCCGCTGATCGGCATGATGCGCTCGATGGGCGGCGCCATGTTCGGCACGCAGATCGGGCAGGCCGTCGGCGTGCTCGCGGGCGAGGTCGTCGGCTCCACCGACATCGGCCTGCCGCTCGGCCCCGCCCGCAAGGCCGCGCTGCTCCCGGCCAACGTGGAGGCGTTCGGCAAGGACCTCGGCGTGCCGCAGGAGGAGGTGCGGCTCTACCTGGCCCTGCGCGAGGCGGCCCACCAGCGTCTGTTCGCGCATGTGCCGTGGCTGCGCTCGCACCTGTTCGGAGCGGTCGACGGCTACGCGCGCGGGATCAAGGTCGACACGGCGAAGCTGGAGGACGTGGTCGGCCAGTTCGACCCGCAGAACCCCGAGCAGCTGCAGGACGCCCTGCAGCAGGGCATGTTCCAGCCGGAGGACACCCCGGAGCAGAAGGCCGCCCTGGCCCGTCTGGAGACCGCTCTGGCGCTCGTCGAGGGCTGGGTGGACGCGGTGGTCCACGCGGCGGCCAAGCCGCGGCTGTCCTCCGCCGACGCCCTGCGCGAGACCCTGCGCCGCCGCCGTGCGACCGGCGGCCCGGCGGAGCAGACGTTCGCCACGCTGATCGGCCTGGAGCTGCGCCCGCGCCGGCTGCGCGACGCCTCCCGTCTGTGGGCCTCGCTCACGGACGCGCGCGGGGTCGACGGCCGGGACGGCCTGTGGGCCCACCCGGACATGCTGCCGACCGCGACCGACCTGGACGACCCGGACGGCTTCGTGCACCGCGAGCAGCTGGACTTCTCCGAGCTGGACAAGATGCTCGGCGAGGCGGCCGGCGGCTCCGCCGAGAAGCCGAACCTGAAGAAGGACGACGAGAAGAGCGACGACAAGGGCGACGACACCGAGTGAGCCTGTACGACGACGCGGTCCTCGTCCTGAAGGGGTTCGAGGGCCAGGACGAGCTGCGCCAGGCCTACCTGGACCATCTGGCCGCCCACCCGGACGGCATGTGGAAGGCCTGCCACGCAGGCCATGTCACGGCGAGTGCGCTGGTGATCGACCCCGAGCGCGGCCGGGTGCTGCTGACCCTGCACAAGAAGCTGCGGATGTGGCTGCAGATGGGCGGCCACTGCGAGCCGGGCGACGTCTCGCTCGCGGCGGCGGCCCTGCGCGAGGCCACCGAGGAGTCCGGCGTCCCCGGGCTGACCCTGCTGCCCGGCGGCCCGGTGCGCCTGGACCGGCACCCGATCCCGGCGCCGTGCCACTGGCACTACGACGTCCAGTACGCGGCCCTGGCCCCGGCGGGCGCCGCCCACGCGATCAGCGACGAGTCCCTGGACCTGCGCTGGTTCGCCTACGACGAGGTGGCGGACGTGGCCGACGAGTCGGTCGTACGCCTGCTGGAGGCGACCCGCGCCAGTCTCTGAATGTGTAAGGGGCGACCGCTGGGGAGGTCGCCCCTTACGTTTGCTCGCTGGACGCTCAGTTCCAGACATTCCCCTGGTTCTGCCCGCGCGCCCCGTGCTGCCCCATGCCGAACTGGGCGGCGAGCCCCTGGCCGATCACCGCGTTCTGCGGCGGCAGCAGTTCGCTGGGCTGGACCAGCGCGAAGCCGGAGCCCATGAAGCTCAGCTCCCAGCCCTCACCGGTGTTGCCGCGGCGGCGCCACACGCCGGAGGAGTGCGTCTGGGCCTGCATCTGCACGCGCAGCCCGGTGGACCAGGCGACGATCGCGTCCGCGTCGCAGTTGACGTACTTGTCGGGCGTGACCTGCATCAGCAGCGGCGCTCCGGAGGTCATCAGGGCGACCTTGCCGCGGCCGGTGATGTTCAGCTGGTACTTCCCGGAGCCGGAGATGCCGTAGAGGCTGTCCACGGCGATGACCTCGTAGTGCAGCGAGGAGTCCATGGCGAGGACGTAGGAGCTGTCGACGGTCAGCCCGTCCTGCTCGACGTCCATGATGTGCGCGTGCTGGCCGAGGTTGGCGAGGTACACCGTGCCCTGTCCGTGACAGCGCATCAGGTCCAGGCCCTCGCCGGTGTGCGCACGCGCACGTGCCTGGCTGTTGCTGCGGTACTCGGCGTCGAACTCGACCAGGCCCTGGTAGGCGACCATGGTGCCCTTGCGGGCCAGGATGTCGTCGTGGCCCTCCAGGGTGACGCGGAGCATCTGCTTGTTCTGCAGGCTCCAGCGCTCCTGGGTCTGGACGTCGTTGTGTGCGAAAAGCGGGCTCTGCATGGCGTTCTGACTCTCCCTCAGCCCCGGATCCGGATGCGGTCGGTGCTGTCCTCGCTGGGCTGGACGACGACGATGCCCTGGCCGGAGAAGGCCATCTGGTAGGCCTCGCCGCTGCCGCGCCCGATCAGCGACTGCGCCTTGAAGCTGCGCTTGCCCTTCACCTTCAGGTTCGGCGACCAGGCGACGAGCGCGTCCGGGTCGACGTACGTCTCGTCCTCACCGCCGCCGCAGTCGACGACGATCGGCTTGCCCCGGGAGGTCAGCGCGACCCAGCCCTGCCCGGAGATCCTGGTGTTCCACAGCCCCTGGCCGGCGAACTTCGCGAGCCCCTTGACCCGCTCGACGCCCCACGTCAGATGGGCGTCGAAGGCGAGCAGATTGGTGGCGTTGACGGAGATGCCGTCGCCGTTGAGGTTGATCACGACGACGTTCGCGCCGTAGTCGGCGAGGTAGAGCAGTCCGTCACCGGTGCACTTCATCAGCGGGGCGCCCTCGCCGGTGATCCAGTCGCGGGCGATCTGGCGGACGGCCGGCGGGTTGGGCTCGTACTGGACGAAGCCTTCGTAGGCGACCATCGAGCCCACGCGCGCGAGGAGGTCGTTTCCGGTCTGCATGGCGACCTTCAGCATGTGCTCGCCGTGGTTCTCCATGCGGGCGGTGACGGGTGCGGGGGCGTAGCCCGCGAGCGGCTGGTTCATGACGGGCTCCCTCTAGACCTCGTACGGCTGGACGACGATGAAGTTGCCGGGTGCGCCCCGGAACTGGAGGTTGACGCTCTCACCGGTGTCGCCCGGGTAGGCGTTGCGGCGCATGCGGACCTGGCTGGAGACGATCACCTGGGAGGCGGCCGACCAGGCGACGACGGCGTTGCAGTCGGCGAAGGTGGTCGGCGTGACCGGCAGGACCACGGGTGTGCCGTGCGTCTTGACGACGATCGTGCCGGTGCCCTGGAACTGCATGGTGAACAGCGCGCCGCCGGGGATGCCGTGGCCCTCGATGCGGCGGACCTCGTACTGCAGGGTCTCGTCGAAGGCGAGGACGTTCTCGGCGGAGACGCAGATCGCGTCACCCTGCAGTTCGACGGGGTGCAGGTGGGTGGAGTTCTCGGCGAGGAACACCTGGCCCTGGCCGGTGCAGCGCATCAGCTGCATCTCCTGGCCGGTGGCGTTGCCGACGATCCGCCCGGCGAAACCGGCGCCCTTGTAGCTGAAGTCGACCTTGCCCTGGTAGAGCACCATGCTGCCCTGCTTGGCCAGCACGGGCTGGCCGCCGATGCCGAGGTCGACGCGGATGAGCTTCTTGTTCTGCTGCGTCCAGCGCTGCCCCGTGGGCGTCTCCTTGAACGCCTGGAGCGCGGCGGTCACCCCGGCACCGCCCTGCGGGGCGCCCTGCGGCGCTCCGTAGCCGGCGGGCTGCTGGCCGGGGAGCTGCCCGTAGGGCTGCTGGCCGTATCCGGGGGGCGCGGGCGGCTGCTGCCCATAGCCGGGTGGCGGGGTCGGGGCCTGACCGTAGCCAGGGGGCAGCGGCATGGTCGACTGCCCGGGGTGCGGACCGTGCGGGGGCGGCGGTCCCCCGAAGGGGGCGGGCGGCGGGGGCGGGGGCGGCGGAACCTGCGTCCCGCCCGGCGGTGTCATGGGCGCGACGATGGTGGGCTGGGCGTGCACGGAGGGCGCCGGGGACGGGGTGGCTCCCGGCGGGGGCGCGAAGCCCTGCGCGGCAGGCTGCGGGGCGGGGGCGGGGGCGGGGGCGCCCGGGACCGCGAACGCGGGCGGTGCCGTCGTCTGCGCGGGCGGGGCGAAGCCGGGGGCGTCACCGGGCTGCGGCTGCTGCGGGGCGGCGGGAGCCTCCTCCTCCAGCACCTCGCCGCCGAAGTTCTTCAGCAGGGCCTCCAGGCCGCCGTCGAAGCCCTGCCCGACGGCGGCGAACCGCCACACGTCCTTCAGGTAGATGTCGCCGAGCATCACGGCCCGCTCGGTGGAGAACTCCGCGCCGGTGAAGGAATACCGCGCGATCTCCTCGCCGCCGGCCACGATACGCAGATAGCCGGGCACGATCTGCGACATCTGACCGGCGCCGTCGATGGTCGCCGTGAAGGACAGCTTGTGGATGTGCGGGGGTATCCGGTCCAGCGTGACCCGGAACGACTCCGTGTCGCCCGCCTGGGCACCCAGCAGCTGGACGGACTCCTCCGGGGACTTCGGCTGGTTGAAGAAGACGAAGTACCGGTCGTCCGAGAGGCGCTCGTCGGCGTCCAGACCGAAGCAGCTGATGTCGAAGGTGAGCCCGGGAGCGGAGATCTGCACGCCTACGTACAGATCCGTGCCCGCCGTGAGGTCACTGATCCTGGCCTTGTGGCCGCGTTGGAATTCCCTGGCCATGCGTAACGACCGTCCCCCATCCCGAATGTGAGTGCGTCGCGCCAGGCTAACGGCAAAGACCGACATCACACGCAGCCGGTACACACCCGGTACACAACCGCACCGGGAGGCGGACGGACGGTGCGCGGCTCACTCCCCGCGCGCCCCCGGCACATGCGGCAGCCGGTCGGCGGCGACGACCCCTTCGAGATAGCCGCGCGCCCGCTCGGTGCGCGGGTACGCGTCCAGCAGCCGCCAGAAGTCGGGCCCGTGACCGGGAACCAGCAGATGGGCCAGCTCATGGCAGAGGACGTAGTCGATGACGTACTCGGGCATCCCCTGCAGCCGGTGCGAGAGCCGGATGCTGCCCTCGGCCGGGGTGCACGAACCCCAGCGGGTGTTCTGGTTGGTGACCCAGCGCACGGAGGCGGGCCGCGCCCGGCCGTCGAAGTACTGCGCCGACAGCCGCTCGGCACGCTCGCCCAGCTCGGCGTCGCCCAGCTTCCGCTTGCTCTCCTGGGCGGCGAGTTTGTCGAGCATGACGGTGATCCAGCGCTGTTCCTCCGCCTTCGACATCCGGGCGGGGATCAGTACGACGGTGCGATCGCCCTCGCGGTACGCGGAGACCGTCCGGCGGCGCCGGGTGCTCCTGCGGACCTCGATCGCGCTCGCCCCCGAGCCGCCGGGCGGCTGGCTCGTCGTGCTGCGCTGTGGCTTTCCGGCGCGGTGCAGTGGGTCGGCGGGCACGCCCCGACGTTACCCGCTGTACAGGGCCGAAGTCCCGGCTCCGGAACGGTTCGGTACCGATCCCCCACCATGTGTTTGATTCCTATGACTCCTCCGACCGATCCACACATCCGCTTTATGCCGCTTTTAGCGGAAGTAACCCCCTTCACCAGCAGGTTTATACGACAAACAGGCCCGGCCTGTGGATAACTCTCGGCACCGGACGGACCGGCACGGCATGCTGGCAGGCGTCGGCGGAGCACGACCGGCTCCGCGGACGACGAGAGGTGGAAATGCCTTCAACGGATACGGGGGCCCGTCATGCATCCAGTGATGAAACCCGCGCTGCGGCGCGGCTGGCGTGATCGCGACACCGTGCAGTTCGGGATGACACCGGCACACGCCCTGACGCTGGGCCCGATGGACCCGGCGACGAGCGGCTTCCTGGACCTGCTCAACGGCACGCGCGGGCTGCCGCTGCTGCGCGAGGAGGGACACCGCGCCAACCTGCCGGCCGGCCGCGTCGACACCCTGCTGGCACGGCTGACCCACGCGGGCCTGATCGACGACGCGCGCGGCGGCGGACCGGCCGCCGACGCCCTGCGCGAGAAG
Source organism: Streptomyces sp. NPDC001851 (assembly GCF_040297165.1). Taxonomy (NCBI): domain Bacteria; kingdom Bacillati; phylum Actinomycetota; class Actinomycetes; order Kitasatosporales; family Streptomycetaceae; genus Streptomyces; species Streptomyces sp. NPDC001851. The sequence continues at coordinate 151,145 of NZ_JBEOYR010000001.1, forward strand.
GAGGACGTCCTGCGGCGGCTGCGCCCCGACCTCGCCGCACTGTCCCTGACCACGGCCGAGCCGGGCGCCGCGCTCGCCCGGCTCGCCGCCCGCCGCGCGCTGCACGTGCAGGTGCGCGGCGCGGGACGGGTCGGCGCCGTGCTGGCGTCGGTGCTGTCCGGCGCCGGAGTCGGCGAGGTCGACGTGCGCGACGCGGGACGCGTCGAACCCTGGGACCTGGCCCCGGGCGGACTGGCCGCCGAGTCGCTCGGCGAGCGCCGCGAGACGGCGGCGCGAGCCGCCGTGCGCCGCGCGGCACCCGACCGCCCGCCGCGCCACGCCCACTCCCCCGGGTCCGGCGCCCGGGACACCGGGTTCTCCCTGGTGGTCCTCGCCCCCCGGGACGACGTGGCCGTGCACGCACCCGACCCGGCCGACGCCGAGCCGCTCATGACCGCCGGAACACCGCACCTGTACGCCGGCGTGGTCGAGGGCACAGGCGTCGTCGGCCCGCTCGTCCTGCCCGGCGAGTCGGGCTGCGCCCGCTGTCTGCACCTCGACCGCGGCGACCGGGACCCCGCCTGGCTCCGGCTGACCGCCCAGTGGCGGTCCCCGAAGGCCCGCCGGGTCGGCGCCTGCGATCTGACGCTGGCCACCGCGGTCGCGGGACTGGCCGCGGCGCACGCACTCGCCTTCCTCGACGGGCGGACACCGTCCGGCCTGGGCACCCGCTGGGAGGTGTCCCTGCCCGGCCTGGACTGGCGCAGCCGACCGGTCCGGCCGCATCCGGAGTGCGGGTGCGGTGCGGCGCAGAGAGGTAAGAAGGGGGAGCACTCCCCAACGGGCGGCGAACGGCGCGCGACAATGGCGGTGCAACGGCCGTCGGCGAAGCGACGACGCGAGTCAGGCGAGGCGCGGCCGACTGGGACTTGGAGGGCGCATGTCTGATCTTCCCCGGAAGGCGGTCACCCGGACCGCCAAGCTCGCCGCGCTCCCGCTCGGCTTCGCCGGCCGGGCGACCTGGGGGCTGGGCAAGCGGATCGTGGGCGAGTCCGCGGAGATCGTCGGCCGGGAACTGCAACAGCGCACGGCGGAGCAGTTGTTCAAGGTCCTCGGCGAGCTGAAGGGCGGTGCGATGAAGTTCGGGCAGGCCCTGTCCGTCTTCGAGTCGGCGCTGCCCGAGGAGATCGCCGGGCCCTACCGCGCGGCCCTGACCAAGCTCCAGGAGGCGGCGCCGCCGATGCCGACCCGCACGGTGCACGCGGTGCTTGAGGAGCGGCTGGGCCCGGACTGGCGCGATCTGTTCGAGGAGTTCGAGGACAAGCCGGCCGCCGCGGCCTCGATCGGGCAGGTGCACCGGGCCGTGTGGCACGACGGCCGTGAGGTGGCGGTCAAGGTGCAGTACCCGGGCGCCGGCGAGGCACTGCTCTCCGACCTGGGCCAACTGAGCCGCTTCGCCCGCCTGTTGGGGCCGCTGATTCCGGGCATGGACATCAAACCGCTGATCGCGGAGCTGAAGGACCGCGTCTCCGAGGAGCTGGACTACGGACTGGAGGCGCAGGCCCAGTCCGCCCACGCGGAGGAGTTCGCGGACGACCCGGACGTGGTGGTGCCGGCGGTGGTGCACCAGTGCGAGCAGGTCCTGGTGACCGAGTGGATCGACGGCATGCCGCTGTCGGAGGTGATCTCGGACGGCACCCAGGAGCAGCGCGACCGGGCCGGCCAGCTCCTGGCGCGCTTCCTCTTCTCGGGCCCGGCCCGCACCGGCCTGCTCCACGCCGACCCGCACCCGGGCAACTTCCGGCTGCTGCCCGGCGGCCCGGCCGGCGAGGACGACTGGCGCCTAGGAGTCCTCGACTTCGGCACGGTCGACCGGCTGCCCGGGGGCCTGCCCCTGCCGATCGGCACCTCCCTCCGCATGACACTGGACGGCGAAGCCGAGTCGGTCTACGACATGCTCTGCACCGAAGGTTTCGTGAAGGAGTCCATAGAGCTGGACCCCGACGCGGTCCTCGACTACCTGCTGCCGATCATCGAACCGGCCCGGGTCGAGGCGTTCACCTTCACCCGCACCTGGATGCGCAGCCAGGCGGCCCGCATCGCCGACCCCCGCTCCCCCGCCTACCAGCTGGGCAAGCGGCTGAACCTGCCGCCTGCCTATCTGCTGATCCACCGGGTGACCCTCAGCACCATCGGCGTCCTGTGCCAGCTGGGCGCCACGGTACGCCTGCGCGAGGAACTGGAGGAGTGGCTGCCGGGCTTCGTGCCCGACGAAGACCTGAGCGAGGAGGAACCGGCGGCGGAGGCCTGATCCGTGATGCCTTGAAGGCGGAGGCCTGATCCGTGGTGCCTTGGAGTTGGGGAGGGGAGGGAGGGGGGAGGGGGGGAGGGGGGGGAGGGGCCCCCAGAAAGGTCAAGGAAAGCCTCACCACCAAGCCGAGTCCAGGCGCCCCTCGATCGCCCGCAGGTTCTCCCTGGAGCAGGTGTCGCAGAAGTACTGGCGGATGCCGTTCTCCACGGAGCAGGTCCAGGTGGTCGGCGGGGCGCCGTCGGCGGGGGTGCCGCAGCGGGCGCACACGAGCACGCGGCGCTCCGGAGTGGAGCCGCCCTGATCACTTCCTCCGGGAAGACTCGTCACCCGGCGACGATAACTCCGGCGGCGGCTGATCGCCGTGCACAACGCACCGCGGGGGCCGGTCCGTTCGACCGGACCGGCCCCCGCGCAGAAGGTTCCGCCTCCCTGACGGGCCGGGAGGCCACCACTTCCTGAGGTGTGATCGTTACTGCATGACCGCCATGGCGAGCGCGCGCCGGGCGCGCAGCGAGGCCCGCTCGGCCCGGCGCTGCATCCGCTGGGCGACCGCGAGGCGCACGGCCCGGCGCTCCCGCACGGCGTAATGGAGTCGCTCGTGCATATGCGCACGAGCCAGGGCTTCTTGCATGAGTTGCATCTCCCGGGTCCGGTTCTGGCGCGCTTCGGTCGCGCCGGTGGTGGTGACGTCAGGGGTCGCGGAGCCTGCGAGCTCGCTGGTGGACGGCTTCATCGGGGCCTGCTTCTTGGGGTCGTGCGTGAGGGGGCGGTCGATCGTTCCTGCGGTGTTCATGCCGTGACCGGGTTCTTCCGCGGGCGACCACGCGGCCGCTTCCGGGCGACGACGACACCCTGGACGAACAGCTCGCCGCCCCAGACGCCCCAGGGCTCACGCCGCTCCTTGGCGCCGGCGAGGCAGGCCTCGATCAGCGGGCAGGTGCGGCAGAGGGACTTGGCGTACTCGACGTCCGCCGGCGACTCGGCGAAGAAGACCTCCGGGTCGTAGGAGCGGCAGGGGACGGGTACGCCGAGGTTCTCGATGGCGTCGTCGAGCGCGGTGAGCGCGGTGAGGGGGGTCAAGGTGGAGTCCTCCGTGAGGCCGGGCGGGGGGATCGTTTGCGAAGGCGGTACGGACGGGGCGTGCGCTTCGAGTTGCACGGTTGGTCTTCCTCGTCTGGTCGTTCCGGCCGGTTGACCGGGTGTCGGCTTGGTACCGGGTTCTTTTCTTGTCCCGAGGCCCCTTCGCTCCGTCCTCCCCGATTCGGGGAAAACAGAAGGGCCGCGGATCCCGGATGGGGTTCCGCGGCCCTGAAGGCGCCGGCCTGATCGGATCAGGCTGGATCACTCCAGGGTTCTGGCCCACGGAAGGCCCACATCAGGTGGTGCTGCGTCGTCAGCTTCCGGAATCCGGCACCGGCCGCCGCAAAGGCATAGGCCTGCGCCTGTGCCGCTACCGCTTCCAGTGCCTTGGTCGGTCGCTCATTGCGCTCACGGACGGGAAGGTCCGTGAGAGCGGGGGAGGACGCCGGACGCGCGGCACGAATGCCGGACAGACCGGTGCCCTGGGAGGAGGCGCCGAGCATGCACAGGGAGACGGCCGAGCGATCGGTCAGTTTGGCCGTGCTGATGGTGCTGGTGCTGGTGTTGATGCTGATCACTGGACTCGCCTCCTCTCGGCGTCTCTGGGACTGGGGTGAGCCAGTCCGTTCGGATATGCAAGTACATCACGGAGTTGGGGCCTTCGAGAAGGCCGCTGCTTCCGTGCCTAGAACCTATGGGGATTGCTGGGGCATGCGCAAACTATTTTTTCGACGAGTTCGTATCAGTCGCCCTCGTGGGCTTCCCCGGCCTCCTGGCCTGCGCAGATGGCCAGCACGTCGGTTCCGTAGCTGCGCAGCTTGCGGCTGAGGACACCGGGGATGCGGGAGAGTTCGGCAGGACTCCCGGGCCGCGCCTCGGCAATGGCCATCAAGGTGCGGTCGGTGAAGACGCAGAAGTCGGGCTGTCCGCTGCGCTCGGCCTGGACCGCGCGCCACTCGCGCAGCCGTTCGTAGAGCCCTTCGTCCATGTCCGACGGGCAGTCCTCACAGCGCATCAGCTTCATCTCACCCGCGTCGGTGAGCGTGCGGCCGCAGACCCGGCAGCGGGCGGGGGTGCGCTGGGCGCGCCGGGGAGCGGCGGCGCCGCCCCGGGCGGTCCCGTGCTCGACGCCTCCGCCGGCACCGGTGCCGATGCGGCCGACCGTGGCGGTAGTGCCGGGACGCAGTCCGTCGAGGAAGCGGCTCGGTCTGCGGTTCGGCCGGCCGCCCGGGGAGCGGGACAGGGCCCAGGAGAGGTGGAGCCGTTCCCGCGCGCGGGTGACGCCGACGTAGAGGAGCCGGCGCTCCTCCTCGATCTGTTCGTCGGTCCTGGCGTAGGTGATGGGCATCATGCCCTCGGCGATGCCCGCCAGGAAGACGACATCCCACTCCAGTCCCTTGGCCGCGTGCAGGGAGGCGAGGGTGACGCCCTGGACGGTCGGGGCGTGCTGGGCGTTCGCGCGCTCGTCGAGTTCCGCCACGAAGTCGCCGAGGGTGGCGCCGGGCCGGGCGGCGGCGAGGTCGTGGGCGAGGTTGACGAGAGCGGCGAGGGACTCCCAGCGCTCTCTGACGGCGCCGGAGCCGGCCGGGGGCTCGGTGGTCCAGCCTTCACCGGACAGGACGGCACGCACCTGGGAGGGCAGGTCCACGGCGTCGTCCAGCAGCGAGTCGTTGCCGCCGAAGCGGGCCGCGCCGCGCAGGGCTATGCCGGCCTTGCGCACCTCGGGGCGGTCGAAGAAACGCTCGGCGCCGCGCAGCTGGTAGGGGACACCGGCGTCGGCGAGGGCCTGCTCGTACGTCTCGGACTGGGCGTTGGTGCGGAACAGGACGGCGATCTCGGCGGCGGGGACGCCGGCGTCGATCAGCTCGCGGATGCGGCGGGCGGCTCCTTCGGCCTCGGCGGGCTCGTCGGTGTACTCGGTGTAGACGGGCTCGGGGCCGGGGGCGCGCTGCGAGACCAGTTCCAGCCGGTGGTCGGCGGCGCGGCCGCGGGCCTGGGCGAGCAGGCCGTTGGCGAGGTGGACCACCTGGGGGGTGGAGCGGTAGTCGCGGACGAGTTTGACGACGGTGGCGCCGGGGTGGCGGGCGCGGAAGTCGAGGAGGTGGTCGGGCGTCGCTCCCGTGAAGGAGTAGATGGTCTGGCTGGCGTCGCCGACGACGCACAGGTCGTCGCGGTCGCCGAGCCACAGCTCCAGCAGCCGCTGCTGCAGGGGGCTGACGTCCTGGTACTCGTCGACGACGAAGTGCTGGTACTGGGCGCGGACCTGTTCGGCGATGTCGTGCCGGTCCTGCAGGATGGCGACGGTCAGCAGCAGGACGTCCTCGAAGTCGATCACCGCGCGGTCGCGCTTGAGGTCTTCGTAGGCCGCGTAGAGGTGGGCGATCTCGGTGGGGTCGCGCGGGGTCTCGCGGCCGGTCTTCGCAGCCGCGTGCGGGTAGTCGGCGGGGATGGTCTGGGTGACCTTGGACCATTCGATCTCGGCGGTGACGTCCCGCAGCTCGCCCCGGTCGAGCCGGGTGCCCAGGCTTGCGGCCGCTTCGGCGACGAGCTGGATCTTGCGGTCGATCAGCCGGGGCATGCCGCCACCGATCGCTTTCGGCCAGAAGTACTGCAGCTGGCGCAGGGCGGCGGAGTGGAAGGTGCGGGCCTGGACGCCGTGGGCGCCGAGCTGGCGGAGCCGGCCGCGCATCTCTCCGGCGGCGCGGTTGGTGAAGGTGACGGCGAGCACGCTGGACGGCTGGAGGAGGCCGGCCCGCACTCCGTAGGCGATGCGGTGGGTGATCGCCCGGGTCTTGCCCGTGCCCGCTCCGGCCAGGACGCACACCGGGCCGCGCAGGGCGGTGGCCACCGCACGCTGCTCGGGGTCGAGCCCTTCCAGCACCGCGTCGGCCGAGTCCGGTGTCTGCGGGAAAAGGGTGGAATGCGTTGCTGCTGTCACATGGCCATGCTGCCAGGTCGTACGAGACTGCCGTGTCGGTTGTCCACAGGCGGGGACCGATAGTCGTATGAATGCGGCAGGCGTCACAGTCGCCTGTGGATACGCGGGAATGACCGGCGGCTCGCGTACGTTCCTTCCCCGGACGATTTTTCCAGCGGCCCGAGGAGCACGAGAGACATGCAGGGGACTGTGACGATGTACAGCACCACTTGGTGCGGATACTGCCGGCGGCTGAAGAGCCAGCTGGACCGGGAGGGCATCGCCTACACCGAGATCAACATCGAGCAGGACCCCGAGTCCGCGGCGTTCGTGGAGAAGGCGAATGGCGGAAACCAGACGGTCCCGACCGTTCAGGTAGTTCCCTCCACTGGTGGCACTGAGGTCGTGATGACGAACCCGAGCCTTGCCCAGGTGAAGCAGGCGCTCGGCGTCTGACCTCGTCATCTCGCACAGCGGCCCTCGCCTCTGCCTTGAGCGCGGGGGCCGCTTCGTTCGCCGGGTCTTCTACCGCCGCTTCCAGAAGCTCATCAGTTCGGCCAAGGCTCGGATGATCTCCGGTCGGTGCCCTGGCTCGGCATCCCTCAGCGCAATGACCAGAGCCGACAACATCATGACGGCCAAGAGCGCCACGAAGGCCAGCAATACATACGGCCCTGAAATGGCCAGCTCCTGCATGACGGCCCACACAGCGCCCCCTCCTCGACGGGTCTGACCGCCGTCTTCGAGAAGGGTGAGCTGACTGCCTCAACCTCAACGAAGACAGCCGGAAATCTGTCTGTAGTCGCAGCCACCCGCGAGCTGCGCCCCACGTGCCAGTGGGGTGTTCGTTGAGGTCGTGTAGGACCGACCAGTACTTCATTTGAGCGGGTGTGGCACGCCTCTCCATGGTGCCAACCGCGCAACCCTGCCCATGCCGACACGGCGGGACGCCGACTAGCACATGAGCCCAGGGTCAAACGGCTTGCACGTTACGTTACATGGGGCCCGGCTTGCACCACCAACCGTCCTGGAAACACGGCCGGGGGTCTTTCCTGTTCTGGAAAGCCGGGGATCTTGACCCTGCTGTCGGCAGGTCGGGAGCATCGAACGGGACAAGTACTGTCGACGCGAGGGGGAAGCCGTGGGCACACCGCTGCGGAAGCTGTCGGGAGACCCGGAGTGCAAGAACGGCACGTGCCCGACGCTGTGGGGTACGGACGATGGCAAGGACTACGTGGTGCAGGGTTACGTGATCACCGACCCTGAGCGGCTGGCACAGCTCGATCTCCCCATGGGAGAGGCAGCCGTCATGGTCCCGGCAGCCGTACTTGAGGAGTTCTTCCGTGCTCAGCGGTGAGGAGTTCGGCCGTCTCTTCGAGACCTTCGAGCGGACCGCGTTCCGGCTGGAGACGCTCGACGTGTATGACGTGGAGGAGGAGCGGGAGGAGATCGCTCGGTTCCTCGCGGGTGAGGACATGGGCCCGGAGTGGAGCGACAACCCATGGGTGCGCTCGATGACCGACAAGGGCAAGAGCGTGTCCCGCGTTCATGTCCTGCGCTCCCCTCTGACTGACTACCTGCGTTACGAGCTGTCGGCTTACGCCGGCAACATCAAGGCCGGGGAGTCCATCGGGATCATCGACCTTGCCGAGCAGAAGGTGACCGGCCTGCCCGATCACGACTTCTGGCTCTTCGACGACCGTGACGTGTACCGCATGCACTACGCCCCCGAGGGCAAGTTCATCGGCGGTGAACTCCTGCCTGCCGACCGGCTGAGGGAGTACCAGGGTTACCGCGACCTGGCGCTCACCCGCGCCGTGCCGTTCGCGGCCTACTGGGAGCGGCATCACTGACCACGGAGTCGATCGGGAGAGCCCTGCGGGCACTGCGGGAAGCATCGGGACTGACCGGTGACGCGGTAGCCCGCAGGGCTTCCATGTCCGCAGGGAAGCTCTCGAAGATCGAGAACGGCCGGACCCTGCCCACCGTTCAGGACGTCGACCTGATCCTGTCGGCGCTCGGCGTCTCGAACGCAGTGAAGGAACAGTTCCTCGCAACTGCCCGAGCCGAGGTCACCGAGGCCACAGCGTGGCGCCTGCTGCGCCGTATGGGCCCCTGGAAGCACCAGAACACCATCAAGGCCATCGAGGCCAACACAGCCGCTCTCAGGCTGTTTCAGGGGCAACTCATCCCCGGACTCCTCCAGACCCCGGAGTACGCCACGGCGGTGTTCTCCCTACCCCCAGCTTTGCCGGACGAGACCAGGGCTCGGACGGTGGCAGCGAGGATGGAACGGCAGGCGACGCTCTACGAAGACGGCCGGTCGTTCTACTTCGTGATCTGTGAGCACGTCCTACGGTGGCTGATCTGTGAGCCAGTCGTGATGGCGGTACAACTGATCGGCTCGTGTCCCTGTCCCGCCTTCCGAACGTGACCGTTGGGGTGGTGCCCCTGGCTGGTCGGATGCCGGACTTTCCCATGACGTGCTTCAGCATCCACGATGACCGGCTTGTGATCGTCGAGACGTTCCACTCGGAGATCACGACACGGGACCCCAGGGACATACAGACGTACGTCGACACCTTCGAGCGGTTCGCCGACGTGGCGCTCGTCGGCGATGGCATGCGCACCCTGGTTGAGAGCATCCGAGACGAGTTCTTGCCTCAACAGGAAAGAACGTAGGGCCGCTTCACTGGAGCCCCAAGGATGGATCGCAGTGAGATCCAGGCGGGGAGGCCGTACAGGATGAGCACACCGAAGACGACGATGGCGGAGCCAGTGCACCTGACAGCTCCAGCCCGGGAGCCGGACCCCGTGGCAGGCTGCCGCGAGTGCCTCGGCATCGCGGTGACCCGAACCAACGCCCGATCGGTCGGGGACTACTCAAAGGCGTCAGACGCGAACGTCGTACTCCGTACGCACCTGCGGGAAGACCACAGGGCCGAGTGATGGTGCGCTCCGTCATGCGGTACGTGAAGCACAGGATCACGCAGCACCCGGACACTGACGTGACCTTCGAAGCGGAGTGCCTTCACTGCAAGTGGATGGCCACGCCCTCGACGGATGGCGCGGCCGTCGACGTGGAGTGCATGAGCCACACAGGCCGGAGCGGGCACAAGGGCTTCCGACGGATCTGCACATCGTTCGCAATGGTGGTCCGGGACGAGTAACCGACAGACGCCCGGCGCTCTGTGGGACGGCGAGCACCACGACCGAGGTGCACCGAAAGGGGTGCCGGCGGACGCGAGTTCGAGCGACACGCGCCCCTGTGCCTGCCTGTGTCGGCTCCTCCCATGGGCAGGGGCAGGCATCTTCACGCCCGTCAGACGGCGTCAGACACCCATGCATCCCAACGGCCCCGGCTGCAACCGAGGGCCTGTCTGCGCCGCTGTGCGCCTGTCTCAGGTGGTCTCGCCCAGGTGGCGGTACAGAGTGGCTCGGGAGATCCCGAGAGCCCTGGCGATGGCGCTCACGCTCTCGCCCTTCGCCTTCCTGGCACGGGCCACGGTGAGCACGTCCTCATCGACGACGGACGGCCGTCCGCCTGTACGCCCCTGCGCCTTGGCTGCGTCGAGTCCTGCGCGGGTGCGCTCCTTGATGAGGCTGCGCTCGAACTCCGCCATGGCTCCGACCACCTGAAGCATGAGACGGCCGTCGGCTGTACCGGGGTCGATGTTGGCCAGCGCACCTGTGAGCACCTTGAACCCGATGCCCCGCTCTCGAAGGGTGTCGACCATGGTCACAAGGTCGATGAGGGACCGGGCGAAGCGGTCGAGCTTCCACACGCACACGGTGTCGCCGGGTCTGGCGTAGTCCAGTGCGGCCGTCAGTTCTGGCCGGTTGGTGTTCTTGCCCGATGCCTTGTCCTCGAAGATGCGGGCGCACCCGGCGGCCGTAAGTGCGTCGCGCTGCAACTGCGCTTCCTGGTCATCGGTGGAGACGCGGGCGTATCCGATGAGCTGACCACTGATCGTGTTCGTCGTCACGGCCGGGACTGTCTCAGAACTCGTCTCAATACGTCAAGCCTGAGACGGAAGTTTCGAGACGGGTTTTGAACAGTGCTGCGCCCCCTTCCGGGGTGCCTGACGTCTCGTCTCACAAACCTTGGTTTTCGAGACGGATCGCCATGATCGCTACTACGGCTGTTGGCCTGCCAATACCTTGGGGGTCCGTCACTTTCGGTCGGCGCCTCGCAGCACATCAATCAGGTCCATTGGATGCGTCAGCTTGTGCCTGAAGAGCCAGGAGCCGGCCAGCAACAGGGCCAGGCCGACCAGGACACCGTTGGCTTCCTCCGGCAGGTTGGCCATCGACGCCACAACCAGTGCTCCGACGCCGAACGCGCCGACACCCAGGAGCCGCAGCCACTCGTAATCGGTGGCGGCATCCACGGTGTCGACATCATCCAGGAGCTGGCCGATGCGCCCTTCCGCGTACCGCTCGGCGATGGTGAGCAACATGTCGGCCAGTTCTTGGAGGACCATGCCAATGTCGGGATCTGTGTACTGGCGAGCTTCGACCGTGCGAAGAGCCCCGATCACCTTTGCGGCGTGGGCCTTGAGAGCGTGACGCTGTCGCGCGCGTTCTGACCAGGAGTTGTATGCGCATCCGGTTCGCCAGGCATTCCGGATGACGTATTCGGCACGGCGAACAGACACTCTCGGCGTGTTCAGCGGGGAGCCTTGACCCCATGCGCGCCAGGTGCGAGCGCAGTCGGCGGCGGTGAGCAGGAGCACCACGACGGGCCTGTAGCGGGCCTCGTCATCAACGGTGGCGGGATGCCGTGCGCGACGCGGGGAACGCTGTCGACTGGAGTTCTCCGGCGGGATGTGTCGTGCCCCGTTCGTCAGGGCGATTGCGAACGGGTAGAGCGCCTTGAGCGCGAGGAGAATCGTGAGGATCAATACGAGGTAGGTCAGCGGCGTGAAGATCCCCCAGGAGGGGGCAAGGGACCAAAGATGCTGGATCGCTGACACTCCGTCCGCCAATTTGTGAATGATCCACGCGGCGGCGTCCTTCATGCCCTTGAAGAGTGCGCCCAGAGGGTCTGGCGGCGGAGCGTCTCGCGTGTAGCTGTGCCCGGAGCCGCTGGCGGCATCACGTGGAAGGCCATCGTTGTACTTCGGCGGGTTGCGGATGAAGTCGACGATCGCTTCGAGGTTCGCCGTGCAGTAGACGAGGATCAGGAGACTGAGCGCCCGGGCTGGAATGCCCCACAGGGCGGCTCGCCACCACTTCAAGGCGGCTTCCGCGATGAGGGGGCGTGCCCGCAGGCCGCTGTCCGGGAGAGTTTCGGCAATCACGGGGGCGACCTGGTTGATCATGCGGCCCATGAGCGTGTTGACGAGGTCGTCGTAGCGGGCACGTATCGCACTCCTCCTGCGGCGTAGCCAACGCCGTATCGGAATCCGCACCCGGCGCAACAGCCATCGCTGGAAGGGGACGTAGGAGAACGCGAAGAGCAGGACCGCGCAGCACAGCAGGAACAGGACGCTACGCACGAGGGCGAGGGCAGGTGGCATGGCTACAGGCACGTGGACCATCTTGCCGACGGTAACCACAGGGGCCACGCCTTTCCTCCGAGGGGCGTATCGGTCGGCGGCGAAGGGGTGGGGTATGACCCCCTCAGCCCGTCGTGGCGCACCGCCGGGTCTTACCGGCTCAAATCCTGCCACGGTTTCAGGGCCTTTCAGGCTGGCCCGTGCTCCAAGCCGGCTGCGGCGTAGCACCTGGTCAAAGGCTTGTGCTGCCTCCTTGGCGACGGCGAGGGAGTGCACAGAACGAAGCCTTACGTCCTTGCCTGTGGGGCGCGGCAGCGCCCCCCTTGGGCTTGCTCCTGTCGGCCCCTGCGGGGCCGCACTGTCGTAGAGGCTTCGGGCTGTGGCGGCCATCCGGCCGCCCATGCCGCCTACCGCTTCGCCGATGCTTGTCTCTTGGGGCGCTGCCGCGCCCCCGCTCTGCTTGCCGTGGGCAGCGAAGCCGCTTCCTTCTGTCGGCCCCTGCGGGGCCGCAACTGCGAGGGGTAACAGAAGAGAGAGCGAGCGAACCTTTCCGCAGGTCACTGCCCCTGTCGCTACACGTACGGCGTGTGTTGGCTACACCTGCGGTGTGTGGTCACCGGTCTTGATGGACGCGGCACGGTACCGGTGCGCCCTTCCCCTTCTGGAAGAGGTGAGAGGGCAGGACCAGGCAAGCGGCACCCGACCGGGGCGAGACGAGCCCAAACCTCTTGGCGCGGTTGACCGCGTTGGTCGTGCTCTGGTCGGACAGGGGCTTGCCCTCCTTGCCCAGCAGAGCGGCCAGCTTCCCAGGGTCGAAGGCTGCATGACCCTGGCGGTCAGCCCAGCCCAGCGCAGCGAAGTGCACTCGGTAGGCGAGCGGGTGCCAGGGTTCCTGCGCCATGCGCCGGTACTCGCGCTGGGAGACTCCGCCCCACGGGCGGTCATGACCGAAGCTGATGGCCACTGGTTGCGGCTCCTTCCTGTGAGGCGCACACGGGTGCGCCAGCGACCCCCGCCGGACGGCGGGACATGTGTCTCCCTTCTTCGCGGGGGTGGCCCTGCGGAAGGCACGGCGCTTCACAGGTGGACGCCCAGGCTTCGGGCCTGGACTCGGTCTCGTGCAGTCGGGAGCGACGGCGGCGACCTGGCCCGGCATCGTACAACATGCTGAAACGGGGAAGGCCCTCGTGGTCGGGGGCCTTCCTTGCTCGCTCGGCAGCATCAGACGGGAGCCGTAACCTTCTCAGCCTCGCCTGCTCCCTTGGCTTCATCTTCGGCCTTCGCTTGCTGCGCCGCGCGTTCAGCCTCGAAGTCCTCCCAGCGGCTGACGATCTCCCATTCGGCGCCCGTAAGCGTCGTGGGCTTCTCGTACGGCTTTCCGGGCAGCGATACCGGTGTGATCGGTGCGAGCACTTGAGAAGCCTTCACGGGGGTGTCCCACCACGAGACGCCCTGCTGCCGGATGTTCTCGATGAGGTCGCCGGGATCGATGGCAAGGGCGTCGGGCCGGAAGTGCGCCTTCACCCTGTGCTTCTTCAGAAACTCCCGCCGCTCGTCGACGCTCGACCGCACCCACCACTCCGCGTAGCTCTCGCCCGTACCGGTCCACACGGTCACCGGCTTCGGCCCCTCCTGGCTGGTGACCTTCTCTCGGTCCTGGGCAAGGCCGGCGACTTGTGAGGCGTACGCGACGGCGCTGATCTCGTCCTGCTGGAGTTCCTTCAGGAGCTGGTTCATCTTGCCGTCGATGACGGCGAGCTTCGCCGCACGGCTGTCGTCGATGGTCGTCTTCGACTCCATCCGTTCCAGGTGGCCGATCTCTCCCAACAGAGCCGACTCCAGCCAGGGGTACAAGTCCTCTGCCCAGAACCTCTGCCTCGGGCATGCCTGAATGCCCTTGCTCTTGTTTCCGTGGCAGCGGTACCGCTCCCGCTTGCCCTTGGCCGGGTCGCCCTTCACGAAGTACAGGGAGCTGCCACACAGCATGCAGAACGTCACACCCACCGTCGGCGACGTAGAGCCCTTCTGCTTCTTGTACTTGACCGACGCGACGGCTTCCGACAGCTTCGCCCACTCCTCCTCGTTCAGCACCGGCTCAGACCGCATGACGGGAGTGCCGTCGTCATTGCGGACCACGGCGCCATTCGCGCGTACGTACTCCCCGAGCAGAGACCGGCTGACCAGTACGGCTTGCACTGTGGTCGGCGTCCATCTGGCGCCCCGAGGCTTCGGGTCCGCCAGCCGAGTCGTGCTCTCGCCTGCCGCCGCGCGGATACGAGCGATGTCCTGAGCCGTGGGTACGCCTTGCTCGTTCAGCCAGTCGGCGACGGCCGAGAAGCTCGGCTTCTCGATGAAGCGCCGGATCATCTCGATCAGCGTCGGGCCGTACTCGGGGTCGAGTTCCAGGGTGAAGCCTGCGTCGCCCTTCACCGCTCTGCGTCCGAAGGGGACAAGGCCACCCGGCCAGCGGCCGGTCTTCCGCATGGTCTCCCGGGAAGCCTTGTTGCGGGCCTTGATGGCGTCCAGTTCGGCCTCAGCGACCACAGCCAGGATCTTGGCGATCGTCTTGCCCCACGGCTTCGAGAGGTCGAATCCCTCCTCGCAGGAGATGAGGCCCTTACCGTTCGCCTCGCACCACTCGATGATGTCTGAGAGATGGCGGACCGACCGCGCAATGCGGTCGATTTTCAGGATGATGATGTGATCGAACTGGTCCTTCTTGTTGTTGAGCCAGTCCCCCAGGGACGGACGCACCCACGGCGAGATGGACGCCGACACGTCGATGTCGACCGCAAAGTCGACCAGCTCCATTTCCTCCGCGTCGGCCCGCTTGCTGATGCGGGTCCGCTGCGTTTCCTCGCCGGTCTGGTTCTCGTTGCCTACAGACAGACGGACCACGCCAAGCGCCCTGGGCTTGTCGCTCACCCTCGCCCCTCCCCAAGACAGGGGCGGCCCTCCCTGGCCGCCACAAGTAAGGAGGGAAGTCTACAGACCGTGCCGACCGTTCTCTTCGCGGACGGCACGACGCTCACGAACCCGTCGCTGGCCCAGGTGAAGCAGAAGATCGCGGCGTGACGGTCCGCGGGATTCCCGCGGTGACGGCAGCAGGGCGGCCCCTGATGGGATCAGGGGCCGCCCTGCTGGTTCCCGGACGAGGCCGGGCTCAGACGAAGCTGCGCATCGGCAGCGGCTTGCCGTACCAGGTCTCGATCAGGCGGGCCGCGATGGAGATGCCGTAGGGCGGCAGCACCTCGCCGGACTCGAAGGCCTGGTGGAGTTCCTCGCGGGAGAACCAGCGGGCCTCGTGGATCTCGTCGCCGTCGACGTTGATCTCGGTGGAGGTGGCGCGGGCGACGAAGCCGAGCATCAGGCTGGACGGGAACGGCCAGGGCTGGCTGGCCACGTACTCCACGGGACCGACGGTCACGCCGACCTCCTCGGACACCTCGCGGCGCACCGCCTGCTCGATGGACTCGCCGGGTTCGACGAAGCCGGCGAGTGTCGAGAAGCGGCCCTCGGGCCAGTGGACCTGGCGGCCGAGCAGGATGCGGTCGTCTGCGTCGGTGACGGCCATGATCACGGCCGGGTCGGTGCGCGGGTAGTGCTCGGCGCCGCAGGCGGGGCAGCGCCGGATGTGACCGGCGGCGGCGATGACCGTGCGTTCGCCGCAGCGGGAGCAGAAGCGGTGGGTGCGCTGCCAGTTCTCCAGGCCGACGGCGTGCACCATGAGCCCGGCGTCGCGCGGCGAGAGGAGCAGGCCCGCCTCCCGCAGCCCGGCGGGGCGTGCGGACTGGTCGATACGGCCGGGCAGCGCGTCCTTCTGGAGCGCGAAGTAGCTGACGCCGTCCTCGTCGATGCCGAGGAAGTAGCGGTGCGCTTCGGTGAGCGGGGCCTCGAAGGACGGGGTCATGACGAGTTCGGTCCGGCCGTCCGGTGTCTCGTCGATGAGTACCTGGCCGCCGGAGACCACGAAGCAGCGGGTCGTGGGGTGGCTCCACGCCGCCGCGAGCCAGGCCTCGTCGAGCCGGTGGTGGGCGGCGCGGTCGATGCCGCTCGGGGCGGTCAGCGAGATGGGTCGGTCGGCTGTGTCGTCGGTGCAGGTGGTCACGGGTGCTTCCAACTCCCCCAGGGCAGCGGTTCGTTCGGCGGGCGGTTCGGCGGGACGTACGGCGGGAGGGCACCGGGCCGGGCGCGGGCGGGTCGGCGGGGCGGTTCCTCCAGTGTGCCCCGCCCGTGGTGCCCGCCCGTGCGGCGTCGGCCGGTCAGGGCGTGGGGCGCCAGTGCTCGGCCAGGTCATCCCAGAGGTAGGCGCTGGTCTCGACGCCCTTGAGGAGGAGGTCCAGCTCGACCCTTTCGTTCGGGGCGTGCCAGCCGTCGGAGGGGACGGAGATGCCCAGGAAGAGCACGGGGGCGCCGAGCACCTCCTGGAGGTCGGCGGCGGGTCCCGAGCCGCCCTCCCGGGTGAAGCGGACCGGCTTCTCGAAGGCGCGGCCCATGGCGCGGACCACGGACTGCAGTGCGGGGTGGCCGAGCGGGGTCAGGCACGGGCGGGTGGCCGGGCCGAAGCTGATCTCGTGCCGGATCCCGGCGGGCACCTGTGCCGCGGCCCAGGTGCGGACGGCCTTCTCAAGGTGGTCGGGGTCCTGGCCCGCGACCAGCCGGAAGGAGAGCTTGACCATGGCCGAGGACGGGATGACCGTCTTGCTGCCGGGGCCCTGGTAGCCGCCGCCGATGCCGTTGACCTCGGCGGTCGGGCGGGCCCAGATGCGTTCGAGGGTGCTGTATCCGGCTTCGCCGTGGGTGGCGCGGGACTTGGCGGTGTCCAGCCAGCGCTGCTCGTCGAAGGGCAGCTCGGCGAACAGCTCGCGCTCGCGGTCGGTCAGCTCGACGATGCCGTCGTAGAAGCCGGGGACGGCCACGCGCGCGTGCTCGTCGTGCAGGGCGGCGACCAGGCGGGCGGCGGCGGTGGCCGGGTTGGGTACGGCGCCGCCGAAGGAGCCGGAGTGGATGTCCTGGTCGGGGCCGTGGAGCCGGATCTCGCACTCGGCGAGGCCGCGCATGCCGGTGCACACGGTCGGGGTGTCCTCGGACCACATTCCGGTGTCGGAGACGATCACGGCGTCGGCAGCGAGCCGGCCCGCGTGCTCCTCGACCAGGGCCCGGAAGTGCGGGGAGCCGGACTCCTCCTCGCCCTCGATCAGCAGCTTGAGGTTGACGGCGGGGGCGGTGCGGCCGGTGGCGGCGAGGTGGGCGCGGACGCCGAGTGTGTGGAAGAACACCTGGCCCTTGTCGTCGGCGGCACCGCGCGCGTAGAGCCGGTTTCCGCGGACGACCGGCTCGAAGGGGTCGCTGTTCCAGCCGTCCTCGCGGGCGGCGGGCTGTACGTCGTGGTGGCCGTAGACGAGGACGGTGGGCGCCTCGGGGTCGCCGGAGGGCCACTCGGCGAAGACGGCCGGGGCACCCGGGGTCGGCCAGACCTCGGCGGTCGGGAAGCCGGTCTCCTTGAGCTTGGCGGCGAGCCAGTCGGCGCTGCGGCGTACGTCGGGCGCGTGGTCGGGCTGGGCCGACACGGACGGGATGCGCAGCCATGCGGCGAGGTCGTCGAGGAAGGCGGCGCGGTGCTGCTCGATGTACGTGCGGACGGCGCTGTCCGGGGTCTGGCTCATGCTCACGAGCCTATCGGCCCGCACCGGCATCCTCGGCGGGCGGTTCGTCACACTCGGGTCGCCTGGTGTGCCGCTTCGGCGTCTTCCGGTCCGGAGTCCGCCGGTCCGGAGTCTTCTGTTGCGGGGTCCTCCGTGAGGAGCCGTTCCAGGGCGGCCCGGTCGGGCAGGTCGTGCGGTCGTACGACCTCGCCGTCGCGCACGTACAGGAAGGCGGCCGTCACGGACTGCGGCGGCACGCCCTGCTGCTCGGCCCAGGCCAGCCGGTACACGGCGAGCTGGAGCGGGTCGCCGGTGCGGGTGCGGCTGGTCTTCCAGTCGACGATCTCGTACGTCGCCTCGTCGCCGTCGCCGAGTTTGTAGACCGCGTCGATGCGGCCCCGTACGACGCGGCCGGCGAGGGTGAGCTGGAAGGGGGCCTCGACCCGGTAGGGGGTGCGCTGGGCGTACTCGCTTCGTTCGAAGGCCTCCTTCAGGGCGTGCAGGTCGTGTTCGTCGGCGATCTCGGCGTCGCTGCCGGGCAGCTCGTCCGGGTCCGGCAGGGGCAGCGTCAGTGCCTCGAAGCGGGCTTCGACCCAGGCGTGGAACCGGGTGCCTCGGCGCGCGGCCGGTTGTGGGGGGCGCGGCATGGGGCGCGCGAGTTCGCGCGCGAGCCCGTCGGGGTCCTCGGCCAGGCGCAGCAGCTGGGTCGCGCTGAGCGTGGCGGGCAGCGGGACGTCGGTGACGGCCTGCCGGGCCCGCAGCAGCTCTCCGGAGAGGGCGTCCAGGTCACGGTCCCAGGAGGCGATGGTGCGGACCTCCTCGGGGGTGAGGGAGGTGTCGGGCGCCCAGTCGCCGGGGGCGCGAGGGGCGTGGGCACCGGGTGCGGGGGACTGGTGGGGGACGGTCGGCCGCTCGGCGGTCCAGGAGTCCCATCCGTCGGGGTCCTGCGCGTCGCCGTGCTGGGCATGCTCGTCCTCGTACGGGTCCTCGTCGTACGGGCCGTCGGCGTAGGGACCGCCCTCGGGCGGTTCTCCGCCGTACGGGTCCTGGTCGTCCCCGTCCTCGTCGTCCGGCGGTGCGGGCCAGTCCGGGTCGTCGAGGGCGGCCGGGTCGTGTGCGGCCGGCGGGTGGCCGGGGTCCTCGGCGGTGAGGGCGTCCAGGTGGGCGAGGACGGTGTCGGCGGCCGCGCGGCGGCGGGCCAGGGCGGCGTCGTCCAGCGGGAGCGGCCACACCTGGTCGGCGCCGGCCGTGTGCAGGGCGGGGTTCTCCTCGTCCTCGGCGGGCTCCTCGGCCCACGCCTCGATCTCGCCGTACCCGGCGGCGCAGTGGTCGTGGAGGGCCTGGAGGAAGTCGGAGGGGCCGCGCGGCTTCTTCTGGCTGGGTCCCCACCAGTGGCCGGAGCCGAGCAGCAGGGAGCGGGGGCGGGTGAAGGTGACGTAGCCGAGGCGGAGCTCCTCGGTGTGCTGGTGGTCCTTCATGGCCTCGTGGAAGGCCTTCATGCCGCGCGCGTCCCAGCCGTCGACGTCGGGCAGGGTGTCTTTGTCGCCGCGCAGGGCGTGCGGCACCACCTTGGCCTGCGCCGTCCACTTCTCGCGGCCCTGGGCGCTGGGGAAGGTGCCCTTGACCAGTCCGGGGACGGCGACGACGTCCCACTCCAGGCCCTTGGACTTGTGGGCGGTGAGCACCTTGACGGTGTTCTCGCCGCCGGGCAGGGCGTTGTCGAGGCCCTTCTCGTACTGGGCGGCGGTGCGCAGGAAGCCGAGGAAGGCGAGCAGGGTCGCGTCGGCGTCGCTCGCCGCGAAGGAGGCGGCGATGTCCAGGAAGTTCGACAGGGTCTCGCGGCGGCGGGCGGCCAGGGCGTGCGGGGACGCCGAGAGCTCCACCTCCAGGCCGGTGACGGCGAGCACGCGGTGCAGGACGTCCATCAGCGGGTCGGACAGCGAGCGGCGCAGGTCGCGCAGTTCGGCGGCCAGCCGGGCGAAGCGCACGCGCGCGTCGGGTGAGAACGGCAGCCCGTCGTCATCCGCCTCGGCGTCCATGGGTGCTTCGAGGAAGGTGTCGAGGGCGTCCGCGAGCGATATCACCTCGGCCGGGTCGACCCCTTCGACGGCGGCGGCGAGCCGGCGGTCGGGGTCGTCGCCGCCGTCCCCGCGCGCGTGGCCGACGAGCAGCCGGGCGCGGCGGCCCAGCAGGGCGAGGTCGCGGGGGCCGATGCGCCAGCGCGGGCCGGTCAGCAGGCGCACCAGGGAGGCGTTGGCGCCGGGGTCCTGGAGGACTTCGCAGACGGCGACGAGGTCGGCGATCTCGGGCAGGTGCAGCAGCCCGGACAGGCCGACGACCTCGACGGGGATGTCGCGGGCCACGAGGGCGCCCTGGATCTCGGCGAAGTCGGTCGCCGTGCGGCACAGGACGGCGATCTCGCCGGGGGGCGTGCCGGTGTGGACGAGGTGGGCGATCGAGTCGGCGATCCAGGCGGTCTCCTCGGCGTGGGTGCGCAGCAGGGCGCAGCGGACCGTGCCGTCGTGCTCGGCGCCGGGGGCCGGGCGGAGGGCCTCCACGCCCGCGTGCAGGGCGCGCAGCGGTTCGGCGAGGCCGTTGGCGAGGTCGAGGAGGCGGCCGCCGCTGCGGCGGTTCTCACTCAGCGCCTGCCGGGTGGCGGGCCGGCCGTCGGCGTGCGCGAAGTGCGCCGGGAAGTCGTCCAGGTTGGCGACGGACGCGCCCCGCCAGCCGTAGATCGCCTGGCAGGGGTCGCCGACCGCGGTCACCGGATGGCCCGTACCGCCGCCGAACAGGCCCGCCAGCAGGACGCGCTGGGCCACCGAGGTGTCCTGGTACTCGTCCAGGAGGACCACGCGGAACTCCTCGCGCAGCAGGCGGCCCACCTCGGGGATGCCGGCGAGGCGGGCGGACAGGGCGATCTGGTCGCCGAAGTCGAGGAGGTCACGTTCGCGCTTGGCGGCCCGGTAGCGCCGGACGAGGCCGGTCAGTTCCCGGCGGGCCGCGGCCGTCTCGGGGACCTTGCGCAGATCGGCGTTGGTGAGCTTGGCGCCCTGCAGGGTGTGCAGCAGACCGGCGTCCCAGGCGCGCAGCTCCTCGGGCTCGACAAGGTGTTCGGCGAGCTCCGAGTCGAGGGCGAGCAGGTCGCTGACGAGGTCGGCGAAGGAGCGGGTCAGCGCCGGGTAGGGGCCGGGGGCCTCGCGCAGCACGCGCGCGGCGAGCTGGTAGCGGGTGGCGTCGGCGAGCAGCCGGGAGGTGGGCTCCAGGCCGAGGCGCAGACCGTGGTCGGTGAGGAGGCGGCCGGCGAAGGAGTGGTACGTCGAGATCACCGGCTCGCCGGGCGGGTTGTCCGGGTCGATGACATCCGGGTCGGTCACGCCGGCCTTGATCAGTGCCTTGCGGACGCGCTCGGCCAGCTCACCGGCGGCCTTGTTGGTGAAGGTCAGGCCGAGGACCTGCTCGGGGGCTACCTGGCCGGTGCCGACCAGCCAGACCACACGGGCGGCCATCACGGTGGTCTTGCCCGACCCGGCTCCGGCCACGATCACCTGCGGGGCGGGCGGCGCGGTGATGCAGGCCGTCTGCTCCGGGGTGAACGGGATGCCGAGGAGCTCCTTGAGCTGCTCGGGGTCGGTGATACGGGCGGGCATGGTGAAAGAGGCTAGCGGCGGGGACTGACAACCGAGGACGCGGCGAGCTTCCGCGACGGAAGAAGCGCAGGTCAGCACGGATGGTGCCGTGCGTCACCGCGCCCCCTCCCGGTGGCTCACTCGATCACGTGCCGCCCCTCGGGACGGGCGCTGCACGAGGCGCGGAACGCGCAGTGGGTGCAGTGCTGGCCGGTGTTCGGCGCGAACCGCTCGTCGAGGACCTTGCCGGCGGCGGTGGCCAGCAGCTCGCCGACCCACTCCCCCGCCACGGGCTCCTGCACCTGCACCTTGGGCAGGCTGTCGCCTCCGTCGCGCTTGGCGGCGCCCTGCCTGAGGTGCACCAGTTCCGCGCCGCCGGGTTCGGGGCGCACCCCGTCGAAGGCCTCGTCGACGGCGCCTTCGCGGACGGCGAGCTGGTAGACGGCGAGCTGGGGGTGGCGGGCCACCTCGGCGGCGCTGGGCGCCTGTTTGCCGGTCTTGAAGTCCACCACGTAGGCGCGGCCCTCGGCGTCCGTCTCGACGCGGTCCATCTGGCCTCGGATGCGGACCTGGTAGTCGCCCGCTTCGAGGGTGACGTCGAAGTCCTGCTCGCTGGCCACCGGGGTGCGCCCGGTACTGCGGTCCAGCACGTGCCAGTTCAGGAAGCGTTCGAGTGCCACGCGCGCGTTGTCCTTCTCCTGCTGGGACTTCCAGGGCGCGTCGAAGGCGAGCGCGTTCCACACCGTGTCCAGGCGTTCCATGAGGACGTCGAGGTCGGCCGGGCTGCGGCCGGAGGCGACCTCGTCGGCGAGGACGTGGACGACGTTGCCGAAGCCCTGCGCGGCGGTGGCCGGTGCGTCGGCCTTCACCTCGCGGCCCAGGAACCACTGGAGCGCACAGGTGTGGGCGAGCTGGTCGAGAGCGCTGCCGGAGAGCACGACCGGCCGGTCGCGGTGGCGCAGCGGCACCTTGCTCTCGGTCGGGTCGTACATGCCCCACCAGCGGTAGGGGTGCGCGGACGGCACCAGCGGGCGGCCGTCCTCGTCGGCGAGGGCGGCGAGCCGGGCCAGGCGGCGGGCGGCGGCCTCCCGCAGGGCGGCGGAGGCGCGCGGGTCGACCGTGGTGGCGCGCAGCTCGGCGACGAGCGCGGCCACGGACAGCGGGCGCCGGGGGCGGCCGGTGACGTCGCGGGGCTCCACGCCGAGCTCGGTCAGGAAGCGGGACGGCTGGTCGCCGTCGTCGGCCGGTGCCTTCACCGCGGTCACGACGAGACGTTCACGCGCGCGCGTGGCGGCGACGTAGAACAGGCGGCGCTCCTCGGCGAGCAGCGCGCCCGGGGTGAGCGGTTCGGCGAGGCCGTCGCGGCCGATGCGGTCGGCCTCCAGGAGGGAGCCGCGGCGGCGCAGGTCGGGCCACAGGCCCTCCTGGACGCCGGCGACGACGACGAGCCGCCACTCCAGGCCCTTGGCGCGGTGCGCGGTCATCAGACGGACGGCGTCCGGGCGCACCGCGCGGCGCATGAGCGTGTCGGCGGCGATGTCCTCGGCCTCGATCTCCGCCAGGAAGTTCAGCGCGCCGCGTCCTCCGGTGCGCTCCTCGGCGCGCGCGGCGGTGGCGAACAGCGCGCACACGGCGTCCAGGTCCCGGTCGGCGTTGCGGCCGGCCGCGCCGCCGCGCCGGGCGGCCCGCTCCAGGCGTGCGGGCCAGGGTGTGCCCTCCCACAGGTCCCACAGCGCCTCCTCGGCCGTACCGCCGCCGGCCAGCCGTTCGCGGGCCTTGCGGAGCAGCGCGCCGAGGCGCTGCGCGCCGCGCGCGTACGCCGGGTCGTGCACGGCCAGGCGCTCGGGTTCGGCGAGCGCCCGTGCGAGCAGCACGTCGGAGGGGGGCGGCACCGGGTTGCCGGCCGCCCGCTCCTCCTCGCGCAGGGCACGCCCGAGGCGGCGCAGGTCGGCGGGGTCCATGCCGGCGAGCGGGGAGGCGAGCAGGGTGAGCGCGGTCTCGGTGTCGAGCCAGGAGGCGTCCGGGGGGTGCTCCTCGGTTGCTTCGGCCGCCTCGTCCGGGCCGGGTGCGGACCGGTCGTCCGCTCGCCCGCGGGCCTCCGCTCCGGCCACCGCGCGCAGGGCCGTCAGCAGCGGCGTGACCGCCGGTTCGTGACGCAGGGGCAGGTCGTCGCCGTCGATGTCCAGCGGGACGCCGGCCGCGGTGAGGGCGCGGCGCAGGGTCGGCAGGGTGCGGGAGCCGGCCCGGACCAGGACGGCCATGTCGCTCCAGGCGACGCCGTCCTCCAGGTGCGCGCGGCGCAGGATGTCCGCGATGTTGTCCAGTTCCGTGCCCGCTGTCGGGTACGTGTAGACCTCGACGCGGCCGCCGTCCCGTACGGCGGACGGCTCCCGGTGGGCGCGGACCTTCTCGGCGGGCAGCCGGGGCAGCGGCATGCGCTGGGTGATCAGGCGGGTGGCGGCCAGCAGGGCGGCACCGGAACGCCGGGAGGTGCGCAGCACCTCGACGGGGGCGGGGCGGCCGTCCACGCGCGGGAAGGCGGCCGGGAAGTCGAGGATGCCGTTCACGTCCGCGCCGCGGAAGGCGTAGATCGACTGGTCGGGGTCGCCGAGGGCGACCAGGGTGCGGCCGCCGCCGGCCAGCGCGTGCAGGAGCCGTACCTGGGCGGGGTCGGTGTCCTGGTACTCGTCGACGTACACGGCGTCGTACTGGGCGGCGAGCCGGGCGGCGGTCTCGGGGCGGCGGGCGAGCAGGACCGCGCGGTGGACCAGTTCCGCGTAGTCGATCACGCCCTGCATGTCGAGCACGTCAAGGTACTCGGCGAGGAAGGCGGCGGCGGCGCGCCAGTCCGGGCGCCCGATGCGGCGGGCGAAGGCGTCCAGCGCCTCGGGGCCGAGGCCCAGCTCGCGGCTGCGGGCGAGGACCGCGCGGACCTCGTCGGCGAAGCCGCGTGTGGTCAGGCAGGCGCGCAGTTCGTCGGGCCAGCGGACGTGGGTGAGCCCGAGCCGCTCCAGCTCCGGCTGCCCGGCGAGCAGCTCGCGGACGGCGACGTCCTGCTCGGGGCCGGAGAGCAGGCGCAGCGGCTCGGCGGACGGGCTGTCGTCCCGGTGGGCGCGGAGCAGGGCGTAGCAGTACGAGTGGAACGTGGTCGCCCAGGGGGCGCGGGCGGCGCCGATGCGCAGGGCCATGCGGTCGCGCAGGTCGACGGCGGCCTTGCGGCTGAACGTCAGCACCAGGATGCGCTCGGGGTCCGCGCCGCGGGCGATCCGCGCGGCCACCGACTCGACGAGGGTGGTGGTCTTGCCGGTGCCGGGTCCGGCGAGGACGAGCAGGGGCCCGCTGCGGTGGTCGACCACGGCGCGCTGGGCCGCGTCCAGGCGAGGGGGCGCCGGGGCGGCCGGCGGGGTGCGGACCAGTCGGTAAGCGCCACGGCCCCGCTGCCGCACCTGGGGGTGCGGCAGACGCCTGGTGGTGGAGGAGGAGCTCACGTGATCGGCCGGTCCTGGTGGTTGTGCTGGTGGGCGGGCGGTCACGCGTGTGTGGCGGTGGCCGCGGGGTGGGGGCGCGTGCGGCAGACGCTACGCCGCCGCACCGGACGGAAGCCGGGCTTCGGCTTCTTTCCTCACGGCGCCTGCGTCACGCCGGTCCCTCATCTCACGAACGTACGTCATGCCACGGAAGTCCCCGATGTCACTCGTACGGGCCATGGGTGCGCCCCCGAGGCATCCGATGGCGGAAGCTGTCAGATGTGACCCTCCGCGCCCGCCCCGCCGTCCCAACGGGCCCGCCGCATGTCCAGTCGCGGCAGATGGCCCTCGGCGCTCCTGGCCGCCTCCCTCAGCGGTGTGCCCTCCGCGCGGTAGTGGGCCAGTGCGCGCAGCTCGTGGCCGGGCAGCAGCAGCCCGTCGGCGCGGACCACCCGCCACCACGGCACCGCGCCTCCGTAGAGGGACATCACCCGCCCGACCTGGCGCGGTCCCCCTTCCTGGAGCCACTCGGCGACGTCTCCGTACGTCATGACCCGGCCCGGCGGAATCCGCTCGGCGACGTCGAGGACCCGCTCGGCGTACTCCGGCAGGGCGTCCGCGTACTCCCCCGGGATGTCCTCGGCAGCGCTCTGCTCGCTCATTCGTCCCATCCTGCCGCATGCCACCGACATCGCGGCGCGGGCCGCGAGGGGCGCCCCTCTCGCCCCGGGGCGCCGCTTCCGGCAGACTGTGCGCCCACGCATCCACACCCTGATGCCCGCGCGCGCCGACGGGGCATGCCACCATCGTGCGGGCGGTGACCGGTGATACGAGACCAAGAAGAGACCATGAAGCAGCAGGGTGTGCACCCCGAGGGCGGGTCGGGCACCCCTGGCGCCGGCGCGCGCCCCGGCACCGGTCCGCGCCGGCGTGACGACACCCCGGACGCCGGTCCGCCCAAGGACGACGGCTCACGCGCGCGTGAGGACGACGACCGCGCGCCGGACGGCGACGACCATGCGCGTGGCGGCGACGACCGTACGCGTGGCGGCGACGACACCGAGGGGGCGCACGTCCCGGAGAACACGCCCCCCGACCGCGGTTCGGGCGCAGACGACGATCCGCACGCCGAGGCCGTGGAGGGCGACGAACCGCTGCTCCCCGCGCGCGTGCACCGCCCCTCCGACCTGATGCGTCTGCTGGTGGGCCTGCTCGCCATCGTGGTGCTGCTCGCGATCGCCGCGTTCGCGCACGGCACCACCTCGGGCCTCGAACAGGACATCAACAAGGGCACCGGGCAGGCGCCCGACCTGCTCATCAGGTTCGCGGGCCTGGCGTCCAGCATCGCGATCCTGCTGGTACCGGTCGCCTTCGCGATCGAACGGCTGATCAAACGCGACGGGCTGCGCATCGCCGACGGCGTCCTCGCGGCCGTCCTCGCCCACGGAGTGACCCTCGCGACCGACCTGTGGGTCGCCCGGGCCGCCCCGGACTCGATCCAGGAGGCGCTCACCCAGCCCTCGCCGAGCGACCTCCACGCCCTGACCGACCCGGTGCACGGCTACCTGGCCCCGGTCATCGCCTACATGACGGCCGTCGGCATGTCCCGCAGACCGCGATGGCGCGCGGTGCTGTGGATCGTGCTGCTGCTGGACGCGTTCTCGATGCTGGTCACCGGCTACACGACCCCGTTCTCGATCATCCTGACCGTGCTGATCGGCTGGACCATCGCCTACGGCACGCTGTACGCGGTCGGCTCCCCCAATGTCCGCCCCACCGGTCAGACCCTGATGGCGGGCCTGCGGCACGTCGGCTTCCACCCGGTCAGCGCGGCCCGCGAGGAGGTCGTGGAGACGGAGAACGGCGACCGCGGCCGGCGCTACTTCGTCACCCTGGAGGACGGCCCGCCGCTGGACGTCACGGTCGTCGACCGAGAGCAGCAGGCGCAGGGCTTCTTCTACCGCGCGTGGCGCAATCTCACGCTGCGCGGTTTCGCCACCCGCTCCAGCCTGCAGTCGCTGCGCCAGGCGCTGGAGCAGGAGGCACTGCTGGCCTACGCGGCGATCGCGGCCGGCGCCCACGCGCCCAAGCTCATCGCCACCTCCGAACTCGGCCCCGACGCCGTCATGCTCGTCTACGAGCACACCGGCGGGCGCACCCTGGACTCGCTGGCCGACGACGAGATCACCGACGAGCTGCTGCGCAACACCTGGCAGCAGGTGCGGGCGCTGCAGTCGCGGCGCATCGCCCACCGCAGACTCGCGGGTGACGCGATCCTGGTGGATCGTTCCGGCAGAGTGATCCTCACCGAGCTGCGCGGCGGCGAGATCGCGGCCGGGGAGCTGCTGCTGCGCATGGACGTGGCCCAGCTGGTCACCACGCTCGGCCTGCGGGTGGGGGCCGAGCGGGCGGTGGCCTCGGCGGTCGGGGTGCTCGGACCCGACGCGGTCGCCGACTGCCTGCCGATGCTGCAGCCGATCGCGCTGACGCGCTCCACGCGCGCGACCCTGCGCCGGCTGGCCCGGGAGCGCGCCCAGCGCGAACGGGAAGCGGTCCTGGAGGCGTCCCGGCAGGCCAAGCAGGCCCGCCTGGAGGAGGCGTCCGAGACGGACGGGGCCGCCCTCGAAAAGCCCGACAAGAAGACGGTCCGCGCCGAGCAGCGCGCGGAGCGGCGGGCCATCGACGAAGCCCTGGACGAGGCCCGTGAGGAGGACCTGCTCACGCAGATCCGGCACGAGGTGCTGCGGATCAGGCCGCAGGCCCCCGTGGAGCCGGCCCGGCTGGAGCGCGTACGGCCGCGCACGCTCATCAGCTTCATCGCGGGTGCGATCGGCGCGTACTACCTGCTGACCCAGCTCACCCACATCAGGTTCGGCACCCTGTTCGCGCAGGCCGAGTGGGGCTGGGTGATCGCCGCGGTGGCGTTCTCGGCGCTCAGCTACGTCGCCGCGGCGATGGCGCTGCTCGGGTTCGTGCCGGAGCGGGTGCCGTTCCTGAGGACGGTGGCGGCCCAGGTCGCCGGGTCCTTCGTGAAGATCGTGGCGCCGGCCGCGGTCGGCGGTGTCGCCCTCAACACGCGCTTTCTGCAGCGCGCCGGCGTGCGCGCGGGGCTCGCGGTGGCGAGCGTCGGCGCGTCGCAGCTGTTCGGGCTCGGCTGCCACATCCTGATGCTGCTGTCCTTCGGCTATCTGACCGGCACCGAGAAGACCCCGTCGCTGTCGCCGTCCCGGACGGTCATCGCGGGTCTGCTGACCGTGGCGGTGCTGGTGCTCGTGGTGACGTCGGTGCCGTTCCTGCGGAAATTCGTCGTCACGCGCGTGAGGTCGCTGTTCGCCGGTGTCGTACCGCGCATGCTCGACGTGCTGCAACGGCCGCAGAAGCTCGTCACCGGCATCGGCGGCATGCTCCTGCTGACGGCCTGTTTCGTGATGTGCCTGGACGCCTCCGTCCGGGCGTTCGGCGACGGTACGACCTCGCTGAGCATCGCCAGCGTCGCCGTCGTCTTCCTCGCCGGCAACGCGCTCGGGTCAGCGGCGCCCACCCCCGGCGGCGTGGGCGCGGTCGAGGCGAGCCTCACCCTCGGCCTGATCGCGTTCGGCCTGCCCAAGGAGGTCGCCGCCCCGGCCGTCCTGCTGTTCCGCCTGCTGACGCTCTGGCTGCCGGTACTGCCGGGGTGGCTGGCCTTCAACCAGCTCACCCGCAAGGGAGCCTTGTAAGCACCCTCCGCACGGCAGGGCGCGCGTACCTCGTACGGCCCGCGCCCCGCGCGCGCCTGGGGGCGCGCCCCCAGGATGGGAACATGGCGAACCCCTCCCGGCTGCGCGCCGCCGCCCTGGCCAGCACGGCCGTGCTGCTCTCCGCCCTGCTGGCCGGATGCGGCGACGGTACCCCCAAGGACGGCGACCTCACGGCGCAGAAGCTGGACTGGAAGGACTGCCCGGCTCCGTCCGAGGCGGAGGGCGGCGGCAGCGCGCCCTCTCCGCTGCCGAACGGCACCACGTGGCAGTGCGCCACCATGAAGGCACCGCTGGACTGGAGCAGACCGAAGGGCGACACCATCGGCATCGCCCTGATCCGCGCCAGGGCCACCGGCCCCGCGAGCCGGCGGATCGGCTCGCTCGTGTTCAACTTCGGCGGCCCCGGCGGCAGCGGCGTCAGCACGCTGCCCGCGTTCGGAGCCGACTACGCTGCTCTGGGCACCCGCTACGACCTGGTCAGCTTCGATCCGCGCGGGGTCGGCCGCAGCGCGCCGGTGAAGTGCGAGAGCGACGCCCAGCTGGACGCGTACTTCCAGCAGGACGCGACCCCCGACAACAGCGCCGAGCGCAGCGCGCTCCTGGACCGCACCAAGCAGTTCAACACCGCCTGCGACAAAAACTCCAAGAAGATCCTGCCGCACGTGGCGACCACCGACGCGGCCCGCGACATGGACCTGATGCGCCAGGTCCTCGGCGACGCCAAGCTGCACTACTTCGGCATCTCCTACGGCACCGAACTCGGCGGCGTCTACGCCCATCTGTTCCCCCGGCACGTCGGCCGGGCCGTGCTCGACGCCGTCGTCGACCCCACCCAGAACCCCGAACAGAGCGCGCTGGGACAGGCCAGGGGCTTCCAGCTGGCGCTCGACAACTTCGCCGCGGACTGCACCTCGAAGCCCAAGGAATGCCCGATCGGCGACACCGCGCAGGACGTGAAGAACCGCATCGCGAAACTCCTGGACGACCTGGAGAAGAAGCCGATCTCCGGCATCACGCCACGGCAGCTGACCCAGACCGCCGCGACGAACGGCATCGCGCAGGCCCTGTACTCCAAGGACTTCTGGGAGTACCTCACCGAAGGCCTGGAACAGGCCTACGCGGGCGACGGCAAGATCCTGATGCTGCTGTCCGACTCGTTGAACGGCCGCAGCGAGAACGGCGAGTACAGCAACATCACGGCGGCGAACATCGCCATCAACTGCGCCGATGACAAACCCCGGTACACCGCCGCCTACGTCCAGCAGAAGCTGCCCGAGTTCCGCGCCGCCTCCCCGCTGTTCGGGGACTACCTGGCCTGGGGCATGGTCAGCTGCACCGACTGGGCCGTGCCGGGCGCCGCCGACCATCCCGACGTCAGCGCGCCCGGCTCGGCACCGATCCTCGTCGTCGGCAACACCGGCGACCCGGCCACCCCCTACGAGGGCGCGAAGAAGATGGTGGACGCACTCGGCAAGGGCGTCGCCGTCGAGCTGACGTACAAGGGACAGGGGCACGGCGCGTACGACAGCAAGAACAAGTGCGTGCAGAGCGCGGTCAACGACTACCTGCTCAACGGCAAGGAACCACAGACCGGCACGGTCTGCTCCTGACCCGGACCGGGCCCCCGGTGCGCAGGCCGTCCGCGAAGGCCCTGTTCGTGTTCAGCGGGTCTTGAAGGACTTGCGCAGGGCCGCCCGGTCCTGCCACGAGTCGGCCGCCGGGCCCTTGGTCATGTCGGTGAAGAAGCTGTCGTGGCGGACGAAGAACGCGGCCCGTTCCTCCTCGGTCATGGTCGCGACGTCGGCCAGTCCCTCGAAGTAGCCCTCCCGTGCGGCACCGGGGGCGAAGAGCATGAGGAACTCGGCCGGCTCCCCGGAGATGTTGCCGAAGGAGTGCACACCGCCCGGCGGGATGTAGAAGTAGTCGCCGCGGGAGGCGTCGAACCAGCGCTCGCCGTCGAAGATGTGAATCTCGCCGGAGAGGACGTAGAACGACTCGGACATCGTCTTGTGAAAGTGCGGGCTGGTGCCGCCGATCTGGCCGGTGAGCCGGTTCTGGTAGAGCCCGTACAGACCGTTCGTGGTGAGCTTGGTCGAGAGGTAGTGGAACGCCGCCCCGTCGGGCGCGACGTAGTCGGGCGGCGTACTCGCCGGGCGGAAGCTGGCGTTGACCTCGCCCTCGTCCCGGTCGTAGAGGATCTCGGGGTAGTCGGGCGACAGGAACGACATGGCGGCTCCTCGGGGACGTCGGAGGTCGGACGGGCGGCTCCACCCTTCCGTCGCAGCGAGCGGCGATCAACGACGACACCGGTAACGTTCTCTTCACCGGATACGAAGAATCACGGGGGCCTGGCGAGTGGAAATGCGGGACATCGAGATCTTCCTGACGCTCGCCCAGGAACTGCACTTCGGCCGTACCGCTGAGCGGTTACACGTCTCCCCGGCCAGTGTCACCCAGTCGATCAAGAAGCAGGAGCGCCGGATCGGGGCCCTGCTGTTCGACCGCACCACCCGCGCGGTCCGGCTGACCCCGGCCGGACAGCAGCTGTACCGGGAACTCGACGCCGGCTACCGCCAGATCATGGACGGCATCGAGACCGTCTCGGCCACCGCGCGCGGGATCTCCGGGATGCTGACGCTGGGCTGTATGGGCCCGCATCCCTGGGCGGTGGCCGACGCGGTCGAGCTGTTCCGCACCCGCCACCCGGGTGCCGAGGTGCGCATCCGTGAGATCCAGCCGCCGGCTCCCCTGGATGCCGTCCGCGCCGGTGAGGTGGACGTCGCCCTGGTGTGGTTGCCCGTCGACGGGGGCGATCTCACCGTCGGCCCGGTGCTCCACACGGCTCCCGTGTTGCTGATGCTCTCCGCGGAACACCCCTTGGCCGCCCGGCAGTCGGTCGGTCTGGAGGACCTCGGGGACTGCGTGTTCGTCCGCGGGGAGTCGATCTCCGAGACCATGGACGCGACCTTCAACCCTCTGCACACGCCCTCCGGCCGGCCCGTCCGGCGCGGGCCACGGGCCGCCACCTGGCACGAGATCCTCCACCTGGTCGCTTCGGGCCGCGGGGTCGCGGGGGTGTCCGCCGAGGCGGCCGACTTCTACCCGTGGCCGAGCCTGGCCTTCGTCCCGGTCCGGGACGCCCCCGCCTGCCGGTGGGCGCTGGTGTGGCGCACGGTCGCCGAGACGCCCCTGCTCGCCGCGTTCGCCCGGGCCGCGGCCGACGCCGTCTCCGCCCGCGCCACCGGGTACCCGGGCAGAGCTGCCGAGGTCTCTGCGTAGGACACGCCCCGGGGCCGGGCCGCCCGCCGCCCGTGCCGCGCGCGGATGGTTCCGTTGCCACCAGAAGTGAGCTGTAGCCGCGGGGCGAGTGTCTAAGTGCGTGACAACGCCGGCGAACATCGGCGGACGAGCACGAACGTCTGTGAACCATCAACGCAGGTGAGGCCGAGGCGGATCGACATGACCGAACCAGGTGGTGGCCCATAGGGCGGATCACCCAGAATGCGGGGGTGAGCGAGTGGAGAGCAGCCGTATCGGCTTGGCTGCCGGGCAGTCGGAAGGTGCAGCCTGATGAGCAAGGTCCCGGAGAACGGTGAAGAGACGGCGCCCGAGGCCTCCAGTCCTGTAGCCGACGAGGCTGCTCAAGCCAAAGCCAGCCCGGTCAGGTCCGGGCCGTCCTGGAAGCGGATTGCCGTAGCGGCCGGCGGCTTTGCTGTCACCGTAGTGGGCACGGTGGTCGTCACCCTCGTCGCGACACACAACTCCGCACGTAGGGCGAACGCGGCGGCTTACGCCCACGGCCTTCTTGACGGGGCCGAGGCCGCGAGGAACGAATACGACTTCGACGAGGACGACGACTACTTCGACGAGGACGACGACTAAGACGAGCTGGCGAACGGCGTGCTTCGTCCTCTCCAGGGCGACGACGATGGCCGGCGGAGCTGCCGGACGCTGTGGCGGTGTCCGGCCAGGCGAGCCACTGGAGATCTGCCCCGTCCCGGAGCTGTTCCGACGGCATCTTGCGAAGAAAGAGGTGCTGCCCCGGGCCGTCGCTGGGCCGTCCGACGTCAGTCGACGCCAACCAACAACGACAGAAGCCCACAGGCCTGAGCAGCTCAGAGCCGTGGGCTTCGTCAGGTCCGCTGGTCGGCGGGACCGGTGATCAGTAGACCGGCTTGTGCGGTTCGATCTGGTTGACCCAGCCGATGACGCCGCCGCCGACGTGGACGGCGTCGGCGAAGCCCGCGGACTTCAGGACGGCCAGGACTTCCGCACTGCGGACACCCGTCTTGCAGTGCAGGACGATCTTCTTGTCCTGCGGGAGGCTCTCCAGGGCGGTGCCCATGAGGAACTCGTTCTTCGGGATCAGGCGGGCGCCCGGGATGGAGACGATCTCGTACTCGTTCGGCTCGCGGACGTCGATGATGTCGATGTTCTCGCCGTCGTCGATCCACTCCTTGAGCTGCTTCGGAGTGATCGTGGAGCCGGCCGCCGCCGCCTGGGCCTCCTCGGAGACGACGCCGCAGAAGGCCTCGTAGTCGATGAGCTCGGTGACGGTCGGGTTCTCGCCGCAGACCGCGCAGTTCGGGTCCTTGCGGACCTTGACCTGGCGGTAGGTCATCTCCAGGGCGTCGTAGATCATCAGGCGGCCGACCAGGGGTTCGCCGATGCCCGCGAGGAGCTTGATGGCCTCGTTGACCTGGATGGAGCCGATGGACGCGCACAGCACGCCCAGGACGCCGCCCTCGGCGCAGGAGGGGACCATGCCGGGGGGCGGGGGCTCCGGGTAGAGGCAGCGGTAGCAGGGTCCGTGCTCGGACCAGAAGACCGAGGCCTGGCCGTCGAAGCGGTAGATCGAGCCCCACACGTACGGCTTGTTCAGCAGCACGCACGCGTCGTTGACCAGGTAGCGGGTCGCGAAGTTGTCCGTGCCGTCGACGATCAGGTCGTACTGGCCGAAGATGTCCATCACGTTGTCGGCTTCCAGCCGCTCCTCGTGCAGGACCACGTTCACGTACGGGTTGATGCCCTTGACCGTGTCGCGCGCGGACTCGGCCTTGGAGCGGCCGATGTCGGACTGGCTGTGGATGATCTGGCGCTGCAGGTTCGACTCGTCGACCTCGTCGAACTCCACGATGCCGAGGGTGCCCACGCCCGCGGCGGCCAGGTACATCAGCGCCGGCGAGCCCAGGCCGCCGGCGCCCACACAGAGCACCTTGGCGTTCTTCAGCCGCTTCTGCCCGTCCATGCCCACGTCGGGGATGATCAGGTGGCGGGAGTACCTGCGGACCTCGTCTACGGTGAGCTCAGGAGCTGGCTCGACCAGGGGTGGCAGCGACACGGGGACTCCGTTGGTCGGTCAAACAGTACGGTTGTTCTCTCCGTAACACTGCCACGGCCTTTTTCATTCCGAGACACCCGTCCCGATACGCGAGACGATGTCGTCCCAGTAGCCGGGCATCGTCTCCCAGGGGTCGGCGCGGCCGCCGCGGTCCGTGCGGTCGGTGAAGTAGATCGTTGCCGCTCCCTGCCAGCGGGCGATGCGCAGTGCCTCCTCCAGATGGCCACGGGGCACGCCGTGCACGAAGTGGCAGAACCGGTCCGGCGGATAGTCGGCGGTCCACTCGGCGGCCTGCGACCAGCGGTAGTCGGACCAGGACCCGGAGAAGGTGACCAGCTGGTCGGCGTTCTCGGCATAGCCGGGGTACGGGTGGCTGCCGTGGCCGAGGACGATGTGGGCGGTGTCGCTGATCGCCCGCAGGGTGGTGACCGCGCGACGGACCTCGGGGAGCGCCGCGCGGTCGGTGGGGCAGCGGTCCAGCAGGAACCCGTCGACGTGGTACCAGTCGAGGTGGCGGTGGGCGTCGGAGAGCAGATCGGCGAAGGCGCGGGCGCCATGGGTGAGGTCCAGGTGGCCGAGGACCCGTACGCCCGCGCCGCGCAGCCTCGCCGCCGCTTCCAGGCAGTGCGGGTCGGGGCGGGTGCCCGGTCCGGCGGCCACATTGAGGACCACCCAGTCCAGCGGGGTGCCGGGGCGGGCGAGTTCCGCCCACTGGGCGGGGGCCACCAGTGGGTGGGCGTAGCCGGGGATGCCGAGGGCGGTGCGCAGTCCGGTGCTCGTGGCACCCGCTGTGCCGCTGGTCAGATGCGGCATGCCGCCTCCATCCAGATGTCGGCCAGGGACTCTTCGAGGTTGATGCGGGGGCGCCAGCCGAGCCGGTCGCGTGCGGTGCGCACGTCGGCCTGTTGCCAGCTGCCGCAGCCGTCCGGGTACGGGTAGGCCACCGGCGCCGCGTGGTCGGAGTCGGGCCGGGGGTGGCCGATGGTGCCGCGCAGCGGGCCGGGCGGGGCGTCGAGTTCGTGCAGGGCGCCGCCGTAGCCGGCCACGCGCGCGAGGACGGCGGCGGCGTCGCGCAGGCGCACGGCGCGGCCGGAGCCGATGTTGATGACCCCCTGCGCGGCGGAGAGCGAGGCGGCGTGCACGGCGCGCGCGACGTCGCGTACGTCGACGAAGTCGCGCTGGGCGCCGAGGCCGCCGAGCTTGAGTTCGCCGTCGCCGGACTGCATGGCGCGCCGCATGGCCTCGGCGAGCCGGCCCAGCGGGGAGCCGGCCGGGGTGCCGGGGCCGGCCGGTGAGAACACCCGCAGCACGACGGCGTCCAGGCCGGAGCCGAGGACGAGTTCGGTCGCGGCGAGCTTGCTGACGCCGTACGGGCCGCCGGGGCGCGGTACGGCGTCCTCGGCGGTGGAGGAGCCGGGCTGGCTCGGCCCGTACTCGGCGCTGCACCCGATCTGCACCAGCCGGGCTCCGCAGCCGCTGCGGCGCAGGGCCTCGCAGACGGTGGCGACGGCCACGGTGTTGTGCCGGGTGAGTTCGCGGGCGCCGCCGCGGATGGCGCCGGCGCAGTTGATGACGACCCCGGGGTGGACCGCGTCCAGGAAGCGGGTGAGTGCGCCCGGGCTGCCGGTGGCGAGGTCGAAGCGGACGTCGGCGTCGTCGCCGCGGCCGAGCGCGGTGAGCTGGACGGCCGGGTCGGCGAGCAGGCGGTCGGCGACGAAGCGGCCGATGTATCCGTTGGCTCCGATCAGCAGGACCCTCATCGGGCGGCTCCCGGGGTGTGGGCGCCGGCCTGAGCGGCGATACCGGCGTGGCGGGCGGGGCTTGTATGGCCGCTGGATCCTGCGTGACAGACGGGTCTGCCGGCGGATCCGGTCGTTCCCCGGACTCCGGCTCCGGCGGTCCCGGGGGCTCCGGACGTTCCGGGTCGGGAGGTGGTCATCTGGTGTTCTCCTTCAAGAGGGTGGTGCGGTCGCCTCCGGCGGTCCGGGCCGGCGGCGGAGGGTTCAGTCGGGGGCTCCCGTGGGGGGCGCGTACGCCGAGGCCCTGGTCAGCGTGCGGGCGGCGTGGAGCAGCAGGGCCAGCGCCGCGGTGCCGCACGCCAGGGCCGGTACGGCGGCCTCGCCCCAGGCGTGGACGAGGGCCCGGACGGGGGCCGCCAGGACGGCGCAGCCGGGCAGCCTCGCGGCCAGCGGCAGGGCGAGGGCCGCCGCCTCCGTGGCCGCCGCGGCACCGAGCAGCACGGCCGGGGCGTGCCGGTGGTGGTGCACGGTGAGCAGCCGGGCGAGCAGGAGCAGGGCGCCGAGGGCGAGGGTCTGCGCAGCGGCCGCGGGTGCGTGCAGGACGGTGCCGCACGCCAGGAGCAGTGCGGTGAGCGCGCCGAGGAAGAGCGCGAACGTGCCGAACAGCAACGGTCGGGCGGCGGCCGTGAAGTCCGCCAGGCCCCTGCTGCCGGCGAGCCTGCGGCGGGCGCCCACGGTGAGCAGGTGGGCGCACCAGGCGGCCGGGGCGCAGGTCAGGGTGAGGGCGAGGGCGGGCGCTTCGGCCGTGGGCCAGGGGCCGTCCGGGGCGCCGGTCGGCAGGGCGTGGGGGCCGCCCGTCAGGACGGCGTGCAGCAGGCCGTCACCGAGGAGGGCGTACGTGAGGAGCCAGAGCGTCCACACGCGCGTGAGGTGTGCCGTGTGCCGCGCGCGCGTGCCGGGCGCCGTCCGCCACGCGGGTGTGCCGGACGGGCCGGCGAGGGGGCCGCGGCGCAGCGCGGCCCGTGTCGCGAGGGCGAGCGCGAGGACGCCGGCGAGGGCGACCAGGAGACGGGGCCCGCCGTCGGTGAGGCGCAGTCCTGCCACGGTGGCCGCGCCGAGGGCGCCGGGCAGGAGGGGGAGCAGCGTGCGGTCCGTGCGGACACGGGGCGGGGGCAGGGGCGCGGTCTCGGGTTCGCGGGCACCGGTGCGCGGCACGCGCGCGTAGAGCTCCTCGGCGAGCGAGAAGACGTCGCGGTGGCGGAAGCGGGCGGCGGTCCGGTCGGTGACGCCGTGCGCCTCCAGCCCGGCGGCGATCTCCAACGGGTCCACGGCCCGCTCACACAGGTCCCGGTGCCGGTGCAACAGGGCCTTCACGGGGTCGGCGGCACCACGCCGGGGTACGGCGACGCGCCGCCTGCGCGGTTCCGCGCCGCCCGCATGCCCGTCATCGGCGGGCGAGTCGTCCCACTCCCCCGGCCGCGTGTCCCAGGGCTCGGCGCCGCCGGGCATCCCGGGGCGGTCCAGCCCGACCGGCGTACCTCCCTGGCCCGGCTCGCTCACCGCGCCGCTCCCGTGTCCGTCCCGTACGCCCATCACGCCCCCTCCGCAGCGGCCAGCGGTGTCGCGCGTACGGGTGGCGCCGTGGCCCAGCCGGGGGCGGTCCGGGGCAGGACACGGGCCGTGGGGCCGGTCCAGCGGCCGGGGACGCGGGACTCGGCGGGGGCGGCGAACGGCCGTGGCTCGCCGGCCTCGTCGAGGACGACCCGGCGGACCGGGCA
This sequence comes from Streptomyces sp. NPDC001851, assembly GCF_040297165.1. NCBI lineage: Bacteria > Bacillati > Actinomycetota > Actinomycetes > Kitasatosporales > Streptomycetaceae > Streptomyces > Streptomyces sp. NPDC001851. Next base: position 188,266 of record NZ_JBEOYR010000001.1, read on the forward strand.
GTGCGAGACGATCCGCAGGTAGATGTCGTGGAACGCCGCGATGTTCTGCTCGACGGTGAACAGTTCGAGCGCGCGGGCGCGCGCGGCGGCGCCGAGGCGCGCACGGCGCTCGGGGTCGCGCAGCAGCGCCACGCACGCCTCCGCGAGCGCCCTCGGATTGCGCGGGGGTACGACGAGTCCCGTACCCCCGATGACCTCGACCACGGCGCCGACGTCGGTGGACACCGTGGCCCGGCCGCAGAACATGGCCTCGATGAGGCCGATCGGGAAGCCCTCGACGACGCTGGACAGCACGACGACCGCGCCGGCGGCGTACGCGTCGGGCAGTGTGGGGGCCTCCGGGCCGCCGATCTCCTCGAAGGAGACCGGGTTGTCGCCGACCGAGTGCACGCCCTCCGCCTCGTCCGGGAAGAGCTGCGCGGCGAGCGCCCGGCAGTGGCCGAGGTAGGCCGCGCCCTCGGGGCCCGCGGGCGAGCCGACGATCCTGAGGCGCGCCCCGGGTTCCTCCTTGCGGACCCCGGCGAAGGCGTGCAGCAGCGAGATCAGGTCCTTGGCGGGTTCCACGCGCCCGACCCACACCAGGGTGTCCGGGTCGGCGCGGTCCGGGGCCTCGCCGACGTCCGCGAAGCGGGCGGCGTCCATGCCCGGATGGACGGTGCGGATCCTGGCCCGGTCGGCCCCGCACCGTTCCTGCCAGCGGCGGGCGTGGGCGTTGCCGGGGGTGAGGATCTCGGCCCGCCGGTAGACCTCGGTGGCGAGGCGGCCGTGGAAGGCGCCGAGCAGCGCGCGTACGGCGGGGGCGGCGGTGTCGGGGCCGACGGCGAGGTAGTGCGTGCGGAGCGGGACGCCGTACTCGGTGACGAGCAGCGGCACGTCGCCGAAGTGCCGGGCGAGCAGTCCGGGGAGGGCGGCCGGGCCGCCGGCGGTGGCGTGACAGAGGTCGGCCGCGCCCAGGCCGTCGTCGCCGTACCAGTCGAGGGAGAGGGGGCGCAGGGCGCGTTCGAGGTGTGCGGTGACGGTGAGCAGGTCGGGTACGCGCGCCTCGTGCGCCGTGCGCGGCGCGCCGGGGGCGCGGCAGGCGCGTTCGAGGGTGCGCACGGCGGCGTCCGAGCGCAGCGCGCCGACCAGTCCGCCCGTGTCACGGGCGAGTTCGGCGAGTCCGTACAGCGCGCTGCCGAAACGGTCCGTCAGAGCGGTGGCCCCCTCCTGGGAGGCGGCGTCGGCGCCGGTCCCGGCGCACACCGCCGCGACCAGTTCGCCGTAGCACTCGGTGAAGCGCCGGCGCGCACGCCGCCCGTGGGCGACCCCGTCGTCCTCGGCTGTCCACAGCGGCGCCGTACGCACCGTGCTGACCTGCGGTGGGAGGGCGACCCAGCCGTCGTCCTCCTGGCGCCGGCTGCGGCTGAGCGCGTAGACGTCGAACTCGTGCTGCTCAAGGCCGCGCACGAGCCGGTCGCACCAGAGTCCGGCGTCACCGCCCACAAACGGGTAGCCACCCTCGGTAAGCAGTCCGATACGCACGCGTGCACCCCCGATCTCCCGTCCGGTGAGCCGCCCTGACCGGCGGCCCGCAGCGGGATGAACGTAAGGGGACAAGGCGGTGGCGCGACGGACGGTTGTCCATCGCGCCACCAAAAGGGGTGAACGGTCGTAACTTTCGCGTGCGGATCGCGTTCGATCGCGCTAAGGCTTCCCACCGCGGTCAACCGTGTACGAAGGGTTACGCCGCGGCGGGGCCGACGCGTTGAGCGGCGCCTGTCAACTCCGGGGATACGGCCAGGGGTTGGGCAGACAGTGGATTCCGTCATGGTTCAGGAACTTGGTCTGCTGTTGCATGACGGGGGCGAGTTCGCCGTCCTTCTGGCACGTCACATGGCCGTGACCGAGCCGGTGGCCGACCTCATGGTTGATCAACATCTGCCGATAGGCATGGATCTTGTCCCCATATGTCTTGCTGCCCTGCGCCCATCTGTACGCATTGATCATCACGCGTTCGGTGGCCGCCGAGTCGCAGGAGACGTTGTCCTCCGTGGTGTCCAGCCCCGACTTGGCGCACCACTTGGCGGTCGTACCGGGGCTGGCCAGCGTGATCACGAAGTCCGGCTTGCCGGAGGAGATCCGCTCGAAGGTACGGGCACCGCCGTGGGCCCAGCTCCGGTCGTCGTTCAGGGTCTTCTGCACGGCCTCGGCGAACAGCTCGCCGTCAAGTCCCAGCCCCTGCTCGACGTCCACGCGGTAGGTGTACTTCTGCCCCTTGCCGGGTGCCTTGGCGAAACCGGGCACCGCGTCGAACTTCCCCGGGCCCTTCAGCGTGGCGCTGAGCGGGTACGTCCGGCCCATCTTCTGCTCGTACGACAGCGCGGCCGTGCCCGGCGCGGCCGACGGGGCCGGTCCGCCGGGGGTGCGGGCGTCACGGGCCTGGTCGGTGGCGGCGTGCGACGGTGCGGCGCCGCCGTCGCGCGACTCGGCCACCTGCCCGGCGACGACCACCGCGAGGACCGTGGTGACGGCGGCCGCGGCGATGCCGGTGAAGGTACGGGCGCGCGGCGTTCCCTGCTGGGCGGTGCCGCCGTCCGGCGACAGCGGCTGCGTCGTGGCCGCCCGCGCGCCTTGCGGGGCGCTGTCGCCGGGGCCGTCCGTCTCCGGAGGGTCTGCCGGGTGCCGCTCGGCGGGGCGGGACCTCGCCGAGCGGGGTGCGAAGACGTCGACGTCGTCCTCGGTGCCGACAGCGCCGGCGCGCCCGTCGGCGAAGGCGTCGAGGTACTCCTGCCGGGGCCCCGTGCCGGACCCCGGCCCCGCCGGCCGCTGTCGTTGCCGCTGCTGCGGAAACTCGACGTGGGGACCGGCCGCCCCCGCGAACCGCCCCCAGCCGCCCCCGGCTTCCCGCTGCTCCGGGTGCCCTACACGCGCGGGACCACCGTCACGAAGGCGGGGCACACCGTGCGCGGGGGTGCCGTCGGGGAGCCCCGGCATGCCATGCGCCGGGGTGCCGCCACCGAGACCCGCCACCCCAGGAGCCGGGGTGCCCCCGGCAAGCCCCGGCACGCCACGCCCCGACGCGCCGTCAGGAAGACGCGGCACACCACGCGCGGGCGTGCCGCCACCGAAATCCGGCACGCCATGAGCCGGGGTGCCGTCCGGGAACGTCGCCGGTCCCTGGGGGGCGCTCGGCGGATGGCCGGCGGTGGCGTTCACCCCGCCCAGGGGCGCCTGCCGCTGCCCTTGCGGCGGCCGGCCCTGTTCCTGCGGCGCCGGTCGCCGTCCCGGCTGCGCGGGTCGCCGTCCCTGCGGTGCCTGGCGTTGCCCCGGCAGCAGCGGTTGTCCGCCGCTCTGGGCCGGGATGTCCCCGCCGTCGTCCGAGCGGGTGTCCTGCTGTTGGCTGCGCCTGGCGATTATGTCCGCGGCGTCGGCCTTGGGGGCCGGGCCGCGGCGGCTGTGGCGTCCCACGCCGGCCTCAGCTCCCCGCGCCCGAAACGGTGCCGCGGGCCTCGGTCTCCGCGAGGAGTTCCCGGAACGCCGCGGCCACCACGTCCGGGTACTCCATCATCGCCACGTGCCCGGCGTCCGGCAGGGACAGCAGCCGGGAGTCGCGGAAGGCGCGGGCGGCCCGGTGGGCCATGCGGAAGCCGACCAGCTGGTCACGGCCGCCGTAGACGAGCAGGGTCGGCGCGAGCACGCGCTCGGCCTGGCGCCACAGTCCGTGCTGGCCGCCGAGCGTGTAGGCGTTGACGATCCCGCGCGCGGAGCGGGCCATGGCGTCCCAGAAGTACGGCAGCTGCAGCCGCCGCTCCAGTTCCTCCACGGCGTGCCCGAACGCCTCGGGCGACACGCGCGCGGGGTCGCCGTAGCAGAGCGCCAGGACACCGCGCACCCGCTGCTCGGCCGTCCACTCCCTGGTGAGCCGGGTGAACAGGGCGGCGACACCGGGCACGCCGAGCAGGGCGGTCGGCGCCGCGGTGCGCTGGATGCGCAGCTCCGGCAGGGCGGGCGACACCAGGGTGAGCGTCCGGACCAGGTCGGGTCGTACGGCGGCCACGCGCGTGGTGACCGCGCCGCCGAGCGAGTTGCCGAACAGGTGGACCGGGCCGCGGCCGGCCGCGTCGAGATAGCGGATCACCGCGCGCGCGTGCCCGGTGACCGAGTAGTTCCCGTCGTCCGGGGGCGGGGAGTCGCCGAAGCCCGGCAGGTCGACCGCCTCGCTGTCGACGACCCCCTCCAGCTCGGCCATCAGCGCCGACCAGTTCTGCGAGGAGCCGCCGAGGCCGTGGACGTACAGGGCGGGCGGCAGGCCCTCGCGCGCGGGCGGGCGGGAGCGGATCGACAGGGTGACGCCGGGCAGCCCCACGGACCGCAGCCGTTCGCCCTCACCGACCCGGACGGGTGCCACCTTCGGAAGCACACTGGCGGCCGGCACGGAGGGCGACTCGGTCGAAGACATGCGGCAATGTTACGAGGTGATCACGCCGAGGTTCGTGTGGCGGCCGTCACAGAGTGAAGCGCGAGTGGCGGGTGAACCGGACTGCGCGCGGGCCGTCCGCGGCCGGTGAACAGGGGCAGCGAACGGACGAGACAGCATGGCGTCCGGATCTGCTGTCTCCTAGGCTCGTACAGAGGGCACCCGCATGTGGCCCCTGCTTCAGGGACGTTCGTAGGAAGGGAGCCCACCATGGCCCATGACCCGACCGAGCCCGACGCCATCGACGACCTGGAGGCCGACACGAGCCCCGAGATCGATGTGGAGGCCCCCGAGGTGGACGCCGCCGAGCAGCACGCGGACATCAAGCCGGAACGGGACGACCCCCTGACGGAAGTGGATCCGGCCCGCGCCAACGAGGCCGATCTGGTGGAACAGGCGCGCGTGGTCTCACTCGACGAGGACGACTACCGCTGACCTCGGCGCACTCCCGCGGCCGCACCCGGGACCCACTGCCGCTTCCGCCGCCGTCCGGTACGTGAAATTCTGCGCTCGCACCGCGCACACCACGGTTACCGAAAAGTACGATGGCGGCGCGGCTGACACCGCGAAATGGACGACTTTGGGAGGCGGCGTGACAGCCATCGAGCAAACTGAGGCGGTACGCCCGCGTGGCACCCGTCTGCCGCGCCGAGCCCGACGGAACCAGCTGCTGGGCGCCGCCCAGGAGGTTTTCGTCGCGCAGGGCTATCACGCGGCCGCGATGGACGACATCGCCGAGCGGGCCGGCGTGAGCAAGCCGGTGCTCTACCAGCACTTCCCCGGCAAGCTCGACCTCTACCTCGCCCTGCTGGACCAGCACTGCGAGTCGCTGATCCAGGCCGTGCGCAACGCGCTGGCCTCGACGACGGACAACAAGCAGCGCGTACGGGCGACCATGGACGCCTATTTCGCCTACGTAGAGGACGACGGCGGGGCGTTCCGGCTGGTCTTCGAGTCGGACCTGACGAACGAGCCGGCGGTGCGCGAGCGCGTCGACAAGGTCACCAACGACTGCGCCGAGGCGATCTGCGACGTCATCGCCGAGGACACCGGCCTGTCGCGCGCGGAGTCGATGCTGCTCGCCTCCGGCCTCGGCGGTCTCGCCCAGGTGGTGGCCCGTTCCTGGCTGCACAGCGACCGCAGCGTGCCCCGCGACCAGGCGGTGCAGCTGCTCACCTCGCTGGCCTGGCGGGGCATCGCCGGCTTCCCCCTGCACGGCAGCGAACACCACTGACGGCCGTTTGTTCCCGTGCGCTGTTCGCTGACGGCGTTCCGCCTCGCAGCGTGTACGTCCCCTCGCCGGACTAATGTGTGCTGGGTACGGCGCGGAAGATCGCGCACATCACTGACCGTCGGAGGGACAAAGCCGTGGAGGTCAAGATCGGCGTGCAGTACGCGCCCCGTGAGATCGTTCTGGAGAGCGGTCAGAGCGTCGAGGAGGTCGAGCGTCTGGTGTCGGACGCGCTGGCCGGCAAGACGCAGCTGCTGAGCCTGCAGGACGAGAAGGGGCGCAAGGTCCTGGTGCCGACGGACCGCCTTGCCTACGTGGAGATCGGCGAGCCGACCGTGCGCAAGGTGGGGTTCGGCGCGCTGTAGGCCGACCTCGTGAGAAGGGCCCGGCGGCCTGCGCCGCCGGGCCCTTCCGCATGCGCATCGCACACATGTGGCGCACAAGTTCTCCACAGCGGAGGATTGTGCTCCGCAGGTCACGGGTATGACGGGCTACGACCGTTCAAGGCAGACCGGCCGTGGGAGGGACCCCGACATGATCCTGGAAGCACTCGGCTCCGCGGTGCTCGGTCTGGCCCTCGCCCTGATCGCGGCGTACCGCCTGTCCCACCGGCTGCCGGCCCGCCCGCTGGTCCTCTCGACGGGCATCGCCGGCGCCCTCTTCGGCGACTTCGTCACCCACACCGCCCTCGGCTCCGCCGCCACCTGGCCGAGCCTGCTGGGCGCCGCGATCATCTCAGCGGCGTCCTTGTCCCTCCTGCTCCGCCCGGCGGGCAGACTGCGCCGATCAGCGACGGCGTAGCGGGCCGGCGCCCGAAGGGGCGCGGCGACTGCGCGAGCAGCCACACCGCACCCGCAGCCGCGCGACCCACCGCACCCGCACCCGCCCCCGCAGAGCGGACCCGCTCTCAGGCCGCGAGGCCCAGCGCAGCCATCCGCTTCGTGTGCGCCTCCGTGATCCGCGAGAACATCCTCCCGACCTCCGCGAGATCGAACCCGTCGGCCACCCCGCCCACGAGCATCGTCGACAGCGCGTCCCGGTCGGCGACCACCCGCTGGGACTGCGACAGCGCCTCGCCCATCAGCCGTCGCGCCCACAGCGCGAGGCGGCCGCCCACCCGCGGGTCGGCGTCGATGGCGGCCCGCACCTTCTCCACCGCGAACTCGGCGTGCCCCGTGTCGTCGAGGACGGCGAGGACGAGCTCGCGCGTGTCGGAATCGAGACGTGCCGCGACCTCCCGGTAGAAGTCGCTCGCGATCGAGTCGCCGACGTACGCCTTGACCAGGCCCTCCAGCCAGTCCGAGGGCGCGGTCTGCCTGTGGAAGCCGTCCAGGGCCGCGACGAAGGGGTCCATCGCGGCCGTCGGCTCCTCGCCGATCTCGGTCAGCCGGTCCCGCAGCCGCTCGAAGTGGTGGAACTCGGCCGAGGCCATCTTGGCCAGCTCCGCCTTGTCCGCGAGGGTCGGAGCCAGCTTGGCGTCCTCCGCGAGCCGCTCGAACGCCGCCAGCTCGCCGTAAGCGAGCGCCCCGAGCAGATCCACGACGGCGGCGCGGTACTGCGGGTCGGCGGAGGCCTGCGCCCAGTCCTGGGCGGCGACACCGGTGGGTCCGGCGGAGGCGGCGGACCCGTTCTCAGGCTTGTCAGAGCTAGTCATGAGCCGCACAATAGCCCGCTCGGCTCCCTTCGGAGGCCCTGGTCAACCACTGTGACGACCATGACGTGACCAATTCGGCCATCGCATGTGCGCGAATCCGGGGTATGGTGGTAATGCGCCTGCCAGAGTGCGTCGACACTGCTCGACGTCTCCCGACAGGGCGCACGCATGAGGATGCCCGGTCGGTGGCCCGATCGGCTCCGACCCGACAGCCCTCCCTGGCCGTACGTGAGAGTACGTACGACGACCGGAGGGACACCCTCAGCGGTACGAGCGCTAGAGCGTCGGCAGAGGTCCCGTGTCATACGGCTTGCCTTGGATGGTTCGCCCGTACGGCAGCCGACGTCCCCGGCACGGTCGCACACGATCCCCCGCGCTCGCCTCGCACCGCGCACACAGAAGAGGCATGACCCTGACTACGACGTTCCGCGAACTCGGGATCCTCCCCGAGACCGCCGAGGCCCTGGAGGCCGTCGGCATCATCACCCCCTTCCCCATCCAGGAGATGACGCTCCCCGTCGCCCTTTCCGGCACGGACGTCATCGGCCAGGCCAAGACCGGCACCGGCAAGACGCTGGGCTTCGGTCTTCCGCTCCTTGAGCGCGTCACCGTTCCCGCCGACGTGGAGGCCGGACGCGCCGCCCCCGAGGCCCTCACCGACGCCCCGCAGGCCCTCGTCGTCGTCCCCACGCGCGAGCTGTGCACCCAGGTCACCAACGACCTGCTGACGGCGGGCAAGGTCCGTAACGTGCGCGTGCTGGCGATCTACGGCGGCCGGGCCTACGAGCCCCAGGTCGAGGCCCTGAAGAAGGGCGTCGACGTGGTCGTCGGCACCCCCGGCCGGCTGCTGGACCTCGCGGGCCAGAAGAAGCTGAACCTGAAGCACGTCAGGTGCCTGGTCCTCGACGAGGCCGACGAGATGCTCGACCTGGGCTTCCTGCCCGACGTCGAGAAGATCATCAACATGCTGCCGGCCAAGCGGCAGACCATGCTGTTCTCGGCGACCATGCCGGGCGCGGTCATCGGCCTCGCCCGCCGCTACATGTCCCGGCCCACGCACATCCGCGCCACCGCGCCGGACGACGAGGGCGTGACGGTCGCGAACATCAAGCAGTTCGTCTACCGCGCGCACAACATGGACAAGCCGGAGATGGTCGCGCGCATCCTGCAGGCCGAGGGCCGCGGACTGGCGATGATCTTCTGCCGGACCAAGCGCACGGCGGCCGACATCGCCGAGCAGCTGGAGCGCCGCGGTTTCGCCTCCGGCGCGGTCCACGGCGACCTCGGCCAGGGCGCTCGCGAGCAGGCGCTGCGCGCCTTCCGCAACGGCAAGGTCGACGTCCTGGTGTGCACCGACGTCGCCGCGCGCGGCATCGACGTCGAGGGCGTCACCCACGTCATCAACTACCAGTCCCCCGAGGACGAGAAGACCTACCTGCACCGGGTCGGCCGCACCGGCCGCGCGGGCGCCAAGGGTACGGCGATCACGTTCGTCGACTGGGACGACATCCCGCGCTGGCAGCTGATCAACAAGGCGCTGGAGCTGGACTTCAACGACCCGGTGGAGACGTACTCGTCGTCCCCGCACCTGTTCTCCGACCTCGGTATCCCCGAGGGCACCAAGGGCACCCTGCCGCGTTCCGAGCGCACCCGCGCGGGGCTCGACGCGGAGGAGCTGGAGGACCTGGGCGAGACCGGCGGGCGTGGCGCACGCGGCCGCGGCCGTGGTGGCCGGCCTGAGCGCGGCGGCCGTCCTGAGGCGGGCACCGCCGAGCGCGAGCGTACGAGCCGCACCCCGCGCCGTCGCCGCCGTACCCGCGGCGGAGCACCGCTCGACGCGGCTGCGGCCCCCGCGGCGCCGACCGCCGAGTCCGGCACCGCGGACGCCGCCGGCGTGGCGGAGTCCCAGGAGCCCCGCACGCTGCGGCGCCGTCGCCGTACGCGCGCCGGTGCCCCGGCGCAGGCCGCGGCGGCCGAGGCCGCCGTCGAGTCGCTCGACACGGCGGAGGGCGCGCCCGCGCCGGCCACGCCCGACGAGGAGGCCGCGGCGAAGCCGCGCCGCCGCCGCACCCGCAGGAACGCGGACGCCCAGGCCCCGCAGCCGGCGGAGTCCGTGGTCGCGGAGGTCCCGGCCGAGCCCGAGCCCGTGGTTCCCGCCCCGGTGGTCGAGGACAGCCCGGCGCCGGAGCCGACGGCCGAGGCCAAGCCGCGCCGCACGCGCAAGACGGCCGCTGCCGCCGAGACGGCCACGGCCACCACCGAGA
>NZ_JBEOYR010000001.1:197968-328224 GCF_040297165.1 Streptomyces sp. NPDC001851
GACCGCCGAGGCCAAGCCCCGCCGGACCCGGAAGACCACCGCCGCCGCCGAAGCCGCCGTGGACACCGCCGAGGCCACCGAGGCCAAGCCCCGCCGTCGCACCCGTAAGGCAGCGGAGCCGGCCGCCGAGGCCGCGTCCGTCGTGGCGGAGGCCCCGACGGAGGAGCCCGCCCCGGCGACCAAGCCGCGCCGCACCCGCAAGACGGCCACTGCCGCCGAGACGGCCACGGCCACCACCGAGACCGCCGAGGCCAAGCCCCGCCGGACCCGGAAGACCACCGCCGCCGCCGAAGCCGCCGTGGACACCGCCGAGGCCACCGAGGCCAAGCCCCGCCGCACGCGGAAGACCGCCGCCGCCGCACCCGAGGCCCCCGAGGCCGAGGCCAAGCCGCGACGGACCCGCAAGACGGCCGCTGCCGCGCCGGAGACGGCCGAGGCCCCCGAGGCCGAGGCCAAGCCCCGCCGGACCCGGAAGACCACCGCCGCCGCCGTCGACACCGCCGAAGGCGCGGAAGCCAAGCCCCGTCGTACGCGGAAGACCGCCGCCGCCGCACCCGAAGCCGCCGAGGCCGAGGCCAAGCCGCGACGGACCCGCAAGACGGCCGCTGTGGAGATCCCCGCACAGGCGACCGAGGAGCCGGAGGCCAAGCCGCGCCGCCGTACCCGCAAGGCCACGGCGGCCGTCGAGGCCGTCGAAGGCTGATCCGGCACACCGTCACCGACGGCCCGGTCCACTCAGGTGGGCCGGGCCGTCGCGTTTCCGCCCGCACCGGCCCGATAGCCTCTCCCCATGAGCAGGCCCGCCACCTTCGTCCCGCCGCCCGGTGCCCGGGCGTACTCCCTGCGGACCGCGCGGGGGGAGTTCGCCGTCGTCGACGCTCCCGTGGCCGACGGGGTGGAGCCCCGAGGGGTCGCGCTGTTGCTGCCGGGGTTCACCGGGAGCAAGGAGGACTTCAATCCGCTGCACGTGCCGCTCGCGGAGCGCGGGTACCGGACCGTCGCCGTCGACGGGCGCGGCCAGTACGAGTCGGACGGGCCCGAGAGCGATCAGTCCGCCTATGCGCAGGAGGAGTTGGCGCGGGACGTGCTGGCCCAGGCCGAGGCGCTGGGGCAGCCGGTGCATCTGCTGGGTCACTCCCTCGGCGGGCAGATCTCCCGCGCCGCCGTGCTGCTCGATCACGCCCCCTTCCGGTCGCTCACCCTCATGGCGTCCGGCCCCGCACAGATCTCGGAGTCCCAGCAGCAGCGCGTGAAGCTGCTGCGGGACGCGCTCGCGGTGATGTCGATGGCGGAGGTCTGGGACGCGATGCGGGCGATGGAGACGCCCGAGGAGACCGAGACGGCCGCACTCGACGGCGGCCTCGACGACCGGGACGACCTGCGGCGCCGCTGGCTGGGCACCCGGCCCGCCCAGCTCCTCGCCACCGGGCGCCAGTTGTGCACGGAGCCGGACCGGGTCGCGGAACTGGCCGCCGTACCGCTGCCGTTCCACATCCTGTCCGGCTCCCGGGACGACACCTGGCCGCTGCCCCTGCTGGACGACATGGCGGTACGGCTGGACGCGCGGCGGACGGTGATCGAGGACGCCGAGCACTCCCCCAACACCGACCGGCCCCTGGCCACGGCGCGCGCCCTCGCCGACTTCTGGGACACCACGGGCGGAGAAGGTTAGAACTGCGCCTGCAGATGCCCCCAGAAGCCGTCCCTGAGGGCGCGGCGCAGGTCCGCCTGGCCGCGCAGGGAGTACTGCAGCAGGCTCTCCGCCTCGACCAGCAGGTCCTGGTCGACGGAGCCGGGCAGGTAGGGGTGGCCGGGGAGCAGCTCGACGAGGGCCTCGCGGCCCCGGGAGGCCAGCCACTTGGCCGCGATCTGGGCGCCGACGAAGCGGACGTCCTCGCGGGTGGGGCGGGCGCCGGCGGTGGCGTCGTAGGCGGCGGCCGTGCGGCGGGAGACGTACGGCTTGAAGAACTCCAGGTCGAGGGTGCGCTGGCTGTCGACTTCCCAGAGCAGCGGCTCGGCCTGGTTGCGGCCCTCGGGCGCCTCGATGCCCCACAGGTGGACACGGGCGCCGTACCCCTGCGCCGCCTCGACCGCCGAGACCAGGTCCTCGTCGCCGCCGAGGAGCGCCGCGTCGCTGATGGCGCGGTGCCGGGCGAGGGACTCCAGGTCCGTGCGGATCAGTGAGTCGACACCCTTCTGCTGGTTGTTGGCGTTGAGGTTGCCCAGGCGGACCTTGACGTCGGGCAGTTCGGCGATGGCCTGCTGCTCGGCGGTGTGGATGCGGCGGCGGGCGCCGTCGTACCAGTAGACGCGCAGCAGGCGGCTGTCCGCGAAGACCGAGCGGGCCCGGTCGATGAGGGCCTCGATCAGGCCCTCGGCGTCCAGGTCGAAGGCCCGGCGGTCCTCGGTCCCCGCGACCAGCCGGCCCACCGCCGCGTACAGATAGCCCGCGTCGACGAAGATCGCGTGGGTGGAGGGCGTCTTCGCCACCTCGGCGAGCATGCGCTTCAGCAGCTCGTTCGTGTGGTCGATGCGGGCGCCCAGGGCCGCGAGTTCGTCGTTCATCGCGACCATTGTCCTGGTCGTCACAGTGCGAACACAACCGGTCCCGATCGGTCCCGGGGAGCACCGAGGGGACCGACTTACCGGTCAGTAATTAGTCGTTCGAAAAATTTCTTTAGCGTAGGGAATGTTTGTAACAAGGAACGTGTTGACTCCGTACGACACCGGATACACAACCGGTGCGCCAAGTAGTTCTCCGCAGGAGGATGACCAGACGAAGGGAGAAGCCCTTGCGCTTCGAGATCATGCGACTCGACGAGGTCGACGGCACCACCGTGGACAGCACCGTCGTGGACGCCGCCTCCGTCAACCGGATCGTTCAGCAGGCCGCCGCCATCGGACAGCGCCTGTGGATCCGCCCGGCCGAGACCAAGGCCTCGTAACGCTCACGCGTTCCGCGCCACTCAAGCCTTCCGGGGGAGCCGAGCCGACGAGGGCTCAGCTCCCCCGGATCACCTGAGTGATCCCGTTGATGATCTGCTGCACCGCGATCGCGGAGAGCATCATGCCCGCGAGCCGGGTCACCAGCACCACACCGCCGTCCTTGATGACGCGGATGATCAGCAGCGAGTAGCGCATCACCAGCCACAGCACGACATGGATCGCGAGGATCGCGGACCACACCGAGATCTGCGTGGACACGCTGTCGGCCTTCTGCACGGCCAGGATCACGGACACGATCGCCCCGGGCCCCGCCAGCAGCGGCATGCCCAGCGGTACGAGCGCGACGTTCACGTCCTTGGTCTGCTTCGGCTCGTCGGTCTTGCCGGTGAGCAGGTCCAGCGCGATCAGCAGGAGCAGCAGACCGCCCGCGATCATCAGCGCGGGGACGGAGACGTGCAGGTAGTCGAGGATCTGGTGGCCCAGGACGCCGAAGGTGGCGATGACCCCGCCCGCCACGCACACGGCCTGGAAGGCCATGCGCTTCTGCACCTTGGCCGGACGGCCGGCGGTGAGGGCGAGGAAGATCGGGGTGATCCCGGGGGGATCCATGATGACGAAAAGGGTCAGGAACAGGGAGCCGAAGACGGCGATGTCGAACATGGGGGAAGTACTGGCCTTGCTGGAAAAGGGTGAACTACGGGCGTGTGAGGGCCGCTGACGGCCTCAGGCTCCGCCGGTGCCCGGCACCGGGAACGCGCCGGTCGCCCGTCGCGTGATCTCCCCGTACACCTCGGGGTCGGTCGTGTACGCGCCCAGCGACACGGTCTTGCGGCTGCCGTGGTAGTCCGAGGAGCCCGTGACCAGCAGGTCCAGCTCCTTCGCCAGGCCCCGCAGCCGCTCGCGCGCCTCGGCGTCGTGGTCCATGTGGTCGACCTCGACGCCGTCGAGACCGGCCGCGGCCATCTCGGCGATCGCCGCCTCCGGGACCGTACGACCCCGCTTGGCGGCAGCCGGGTGCGCGAAGACACAGACCCCGCCCGCGCCCTTGACCAGCCGGATCGCCTCGAACGGGTCGGTCTCGTGCTTCTCCACGAAGGCCCGGCCGCCGTCGGCCAGCCACTGCTCGGTGAACGCGTCGCTCACCGTCGGTACGACGCCCAGCTCGACCAGCGCCGTCGCGACGTGCGGGCGCCCCACGGAACCGCCGGCCGCGATCCGCTCGACCTGCTCCCAGGTGACCGGCACGCCCAGCGCGTTGAGCTTGGCGATCATGCCCTTGGCCCGCGGCACCCGGTCGTCCCGCACCAGCTCACGCTCGGCGAGCAGAGCGGGCTCCTCGGGGTCGAAGAGGTAGGCGAGCAGGTGCATGGAGACGCCGTCGATGCGACAGGACAGCTCGGCGCCGGTGACCAGCGTCAGCCCCTCGGGCAGCGCGGCGACCGCCTCGGCGTGTCCACGGGTGGTGTCGTGATCGGTCAGCGCGACGACGTCCAGCCCGGCGGCGGCGGCATTGCGCACGAGCTCGGCCGGGGTGTCCGTACCGTCGGAGGCCGTGGAGTGACAGTGCAGATCGATGCGCACGGTGACTCCAGACGGGAACATGACGGACGGGGACACCTAAGGATAGCGGGATTTTCCAGCCCCGCTGTCACACCCGAACCCATCGAGCGCCCCCTACTGCAGCCCCCTCAGGGGCGCGGGGAACTGCGCGAGCAACCACAACGCACCCGCACCCGCCACCACACAGCACCCGGCACCCGGCACCCCAGTGGGCGCTACGGCCGAAGCAAGCGCGGCGACAACGCTCCGCAGGGCACCAGATCCAGCTCCGCCCCCGCCTCCCGCAGATCCGTCAGCACCAGCTCGTCGTACATGAGCAGCCCGGACTGCTCGGGCCACATCACCGCCCACAGCCACATCCCGAGCGCCTCGCCGGCGAAGACCGCACGGTCGTCGGGGGTGCGGTAGACGTGCCAGAGCGGGGTCGGCCGGCCGGCGGCCAGGACCTTCGCCTGGGGCGGCTTCTCGATGTTCATGTAGGACCCCGGGTCCGGGCCGTCGATGCCCGCGTACCGCGCGCCGAGACCGACGCCGAGCTCCTCGGCGACCAGGATCAGCTCCCCGGGGCCGCCGAGCGGGCCGGGGCCGGAGCAGGCCACGGCGGTCGCGCGGCCACCGCTGCGGTCGTCGCCGGCGTAGGCCACGCCCGTGAAGAGCCAGCCGACCGGCAGCGGCCAGGGCATCCACAGCGGGACATGCGTGCGGTGCACGACGGCACCGAGGGCTTCGACGCTGGGCGGGATCACGGGCTGCAGCGGATACACCGTGCCGTGCACATCACACTGCCACGCATCGGCGAAGAGGCCGGGAGCCCTGACCCGGCCACCACACCGCGGGCAACTGGGTTCGCCCCTCATAGGGCTCCACGGTCCTACCCCTGCCCGCCCACGTCAAGGATGATCACCCGTCCGGACGGAACACGTCGCCCCGGCGCCTGCCCGCCCCTGCCCGCGACGCCGCCGACCGTTTCGCCGCCCCGTGGCCGGCCGGGGCCTCGGCAGGGCCAACCGGCCGCACCGGGACGTCAGTTGGTGAGGTTGCTCACGCCGGCGCCGCCTAGTCCAACGGGGCGGATCTGCGGGCGGGGTCGCGCAGGTCCGTCCCGTTCGCGAGCCAGCGCTCCTGGAGGGCCTGGGCGCCGTGCACCCGCTTCCAGGCGGCCTCGTTGGGGGTCATCGGCAGCAGCGGCAGGAACCGTACGGGCTCCATCGGGTCGTCCAGCTCCAGGTCCTCCACCAGGCCGCCGGGCTCGCCCACCAGGACCGAGGTGAAGGGGGCGCCGGGCCACAGCGGGTCGCCCACGTCCAGGGAGGCGCCCGGGGTCACGATCAGCCCCTCCACCTGCGGGGACGCGGCCAGCACGGCGAGCGGACGGAGCACCTTGTCGGTGTCGGCGGCACCTGCGCGGACGGAGAGGACCAGCTCGGCGCGGGGCCCCTTGACCGGGTCGGCGAGCATCGCGGTGGGGTCGGTCATGGGGTGCGCGGACATGCCGAGGGTGGCGTACCGGACCACGTCCCCCTCCTGGAACCGGAGCACCTCGATGCGGTCCGTGCCGAGGAAGGTGACGGCGGCGCGCGCGTCCGGTTCGCCCAGCGCGGTGGTCAACCGTGCCTCGACCAGAGGAAGAACATCAACCATGCGGTGAGCATAGAACTCGTCAGTAGCGGGCAAAGCGGCACCTTGACACATCGGGCGACTGCTACGCTGAGCCGGTGGTTCGGGGCAGCCCGCAGAGCGTGCCGTCAAGTCCCGACACTCAGACTCCCTTACGAGGGACCGGCCGGAGGAGGTGGGGCTGTCATGGATCGAAGTCGACCGTGCAGTACCACTCGCTCTTCCGCCCGCTGAATCTGCTCACTGGCTGGTTTCCGGCTGTTCGACGCGTCTCGCCGTGTCCGCCCTTCGGAAGAGCACTTCGTCCTGCTTTGCCTGATCTGCATCAGTTCTGCATCAGTAGCGAAGTCGCCACCGCGACGGTGCGGTGCTCCCCGCTTTGTGGACGTGCCAAACATCCGCAGTGACAACGTCCCCATTCCGGGTAGTTCCACCCGTCGCCGGCGGTCTTTCGTTGCCTGTCGCGAAGGAGCCTGCCCATGTCGATGATCCGCGACCTGCGCGCCGTGGTCCGCCCGTCCCGCGTCTCGCTGCGCAAGACCACGGGCGCGTCGAGCCCGTCGTACGACACCACCCGCGACCCCGCCACGCCCTCGGCGGTCGTGGACTGCGCCGTGTACCGCGACGGTGCCCGGGTCGCCAGCGCGAAGCCGCTCACCCCACACGAGGCGATGCGGCTGGTGCGGCGCGACGGCGGCTTCGTGTGGATCGGGCTGCACGAGCCGACCGAGGCCGAATTCGCCGGTATCGCGGGCGAGTTCGGACTGCACCCACTGGCCGTCGAGGACGCGGTGCAGGCGCACCAGCGGCCCAAGCTGGAGCGGTACGACGACTCGCTCTTCACCGTCTTCAAGACCATCCACTACGTCGAGCACGACCGGCTCACCGCCAACAGCGAGGTCGTCGAGACGGGCGAGGTCATGTGCTTCACCGGGCGGGACTTCTTCATCACCGTCCGGCACGGCGGCCAGGGCTCGCTCAGGGCGCTGCGCCACCGTCTGCAGGACGACCCGGAGCTGCTGGCCAAGGGCCCCTCGGCGGTGCTGCACGCGATCGCCGACCATGTCGTGGACGGCTACATCGCGGTCGCCGACGCGGTGCAGGACGACATCGACGAGGTGGAGACCGAGGTCTTCTCGCCGGGCCGCAAGGGCGGGGTGTCCCGGGGTGTGGACTCGGCGCGGATCTACCAACTCAAGCGTGAGGTGCTGGAGTTCAAGCGGGCGGTGGCTCCCCTGCTGCGGCCGATGCAGCTGCTGAGCGAGCGGCCGATGCGGCTGATCGACCCGGACATCCAGAAGTACTTCCGGGACGTCGCCGACCACCTCGCCCGGGTCCAGGAGCAGGTGCTGGGCTTCGACGAGCTCCTCAACTCCATCCTCCAGGCCAACCTGGCGCAGGCGTCCGTCGCGCAGAACGAGGACATGCGGAAGATCACCGCCTGGGCCGCGATCATCGCCGTACCGACGATGGTGTGCGGGGTCTACGGCATGAACTTCACGTACATGCCCGAGCTGCACTGGAAGTACGGATACCCGGTGATCATGGGCATCACGGTCGTCATCTGTCTCGGCATCCACCGCACGCTGAAGCGCAACGGCTGGCTGTGAGCGGGCGCTGGATAGGCTGGGCACATGACAAGCGAGCTGCTCGACCGGGCCCTCATCGAGGAGGCCGCGAAGAAGTCCGGCCTCATCTGGGTCAGGGCCGCCGGTGCCCCGGCCGCGCGTGCGCTGTGGCACGTGTGGCACGAGGGCGCGGTGTGCCTGGTCGGCGACGGGCCCGGTGAGCAGCCGCTTCAGGGGCTGGCCGACGGGGGCTCCGCCGAGGTGACCGTGCGCAGCAAGGACAAGGGCGGCCGGCTGGTGACGTTCCCGGCGACCGTGTCCGAGCTGGCGCCCGGTACCGAGGAGTGGCAGGCGGCGGTCGCCGAGCTGAAGGGCAAGCGCCTGAACGCGCCCGACGGCGAGGAGATGCCGGCCCGCTGGTCCCGCGAGTGCCGGGTGCTGCGCCTGGCTCCGGCGGGGCCGGTGGCGCCGTTGCCGTCCGGCAGCCTGGCGGCGGCACCGGTGGCGACGCCGGCGACCACGCGGATGCCGGTCCCGGCGGGCCTGCCGAGGCTGCTTGCGAAGCGGCGGAAGAAGTAACGGCCGGACCGGAGCTTCAGCCGGCCCGGACGGGAACTCCCGGCCCCCGGCTAGGAGGCCGGCAGCTGCCTGCCGTAATCCACGGTCTCATCCTTCGCGGGCTCCGCTACGGCGAAGTCCTTGCCCCAGTCGGAGAAGGTGAGCGTGCCCGCGCCGCCGGCGCGGACCAGGCGGACGGGATACGGCGTGCCCTCCAGGGAGACGTCGAGGCTGCCGCCGGAACCCTTGTCGCCGGTGATGCGGATGGTGCGGGTACCCGCGTCGTCGTGGTGGCCGTCCGTCGCCAGTGTGCCGTGCAGTGTCAGCAGTCCTTCGAGAAGGAGGTCCTTGTCCGTGAAGCCGCTGAACTTCCGGTACGCGGGGTCTCCCTGCGGCACCTTCACATACTTGCCGTTCAGCGTCCCGGCCGTACCGTCGCCGCCGCCCTTGCCGCCGGCCTGGTTCCAGAAGTCCGCGTCGGCCTTCAGATACAGCTGCTTCCCGACCCTGAGCAGCTTGAAGGTCGCCCCCTTCGAGGTCACCGACCCGGTGCCGCCGTCGGCCTTCAACCGCATGTCCAGCTGGTACGTCCGCCCGCTGGTGACCACGGTCCCGGCCAGCCGTACCGCCGGTGCCCCCTGGGCGGCGGCCCGCGTCTTCGCCTGGATCCGGTCGGCGGGCAGCTTGCCCACGCCGTTCGTCCCCGCGTCCGGATCGCCGCCCCCGCACCCGGCCAGCACCGCCGTCCCCGTCACGGCGAGTGCGCAGAACGCGGTCACCCGCGCCGCCCGGCGGGCACGGCCCTGGGGAATCACAGTCACAGGTGGGGGCGCCTTTCTGACGGTTGCGGAGCGGAGTACCGCAGCGTACCGGTGCCCGGGCCGTCCGGCGGAGCCAGTCCGTCCGGACCCCCCACCAGGGCGTATCCGAGCAGTACGGGCTAGCCTGAAGCGCACCCGAGCGGGCAAATCCGAGCAATTCACAAAGAAAGCGGAACACCCGATCAAAGGGCGATTCCCAGGCACGTCAGCAGAGGAAGCACAGTCATGGCAGCCGGCGCCCCCCGGATCTTCGTCTCGCACCTCGCCGGGGTCCCCGTCTTCGACCCGAGCGGCGACCAGGTGGGCCGCGTCCGCGATCTGGTCGTGATGCTGCGCGTGGGCCGGCGGCCCCCGCGCCTGCTCGGACTGGTCGTCGAACTGGCCACCCGGCGCCGTATCTTCCTGCCCATGACCCGGATCACCGGGGTCGAGTCCGGGCAGGTCATCACCACCGGCGTGATGAACGTCCGGCGCTTCGAACAGCGGCCCACCGAGCGGCTGGTCTTCGGCGAGCTGCTGGACCGCCGCGTGCGGCTCGCGGAGACCGGCGAGGAGGTCACCGTCCTCGACGTGTCCGTGCAGCAGCTGCCCGCCCGCCGGGACTGGGAGGTCGACCGCGTCTTCGTCCGCAAGGGCCGCAAGGCGACCGCCTTCCGGCGGGCCAGGGGCGAGACGCTGACCGTCGAGTGGTCCGCCGTCACCGGGTTCTCCCTGGAGGAGCACGGGCAGGGCGCCGAGAGCCTGCTCGCCACCTTCGAGCAGCTGCGCCCGGCCGACCTCGCCAACGTCCTGCACCACCTCTCCCCCAAGCGGCGCGCCGAGGTCGCCGCCGCGCTCGACGACGACCGCCTGGCCGACGTACTGGAGGAACTCCCGGAGGACGACCAGATCGAGATCCTCGGCAAGCTGAAGGAGGAGCGCGCGGCGGACGTCCTGGAGGCCATGGACCCCGACGACGCGGCCGACCTGCTCTCCGAGCTGCCCGAGGAGGACAAGGAGCGGCTGCTGAGCCTGATGCAGCCGTCCGACGCGGCCGACATGCGCCGCCTGATGTCGTACGAGGAGCACACGGCCGGCGGTCTGATGACCACCGAGCCGATCGTGCTGCGCCCGGACGCCACGGTCGCCGACGCGCTCGCCCGGGTCCGCAACCCCGACCTCTCCCCCGCCCTCGCCGCCCAGGTCTACGTCTGCCGCCCGCCCGACGAGACCCCGACCGGCAAGTACCTGGGCACCGTGCACTTCCAGCGGCTGCTGCGCGACCCCCCGTACACCCTGGTCAGCGCGCTCCTGGACGAGGACCTGCAGACCCTGGCCCCGGACGCGGCGCTGCCCGTGATCGCCGGGTTCTTCGCCACGTACGACATGGTGGCCGCGCCCGTGGTGGACGAGTCCGGGTCGCTGCTGGGAGTGGTGACCGTGGACGACGTACTGGACCACATGCTGCCGGAGGACTGGCGGGAGACCGAGTTCCATCTGGCCGAGGGAGAGGGGGCGGCCGCACATGGCTCCTGAGCGTGAGAGCACCCGTGAGCGCACCACCCCGGCGGGCGCGACGGCCGCGACCCGGCCCCGTACGCCCCGCCTGGACCAACCGCGCCCGCCGCGCCGCCGGTTCCTGCCCGAGTGGGACCCGGAGGCCTTCGGCCGGCTGTCGGAGCGCATCGCCCGCTTCCTGGGCACAGGACGCTTCATCGTCTGGATGACGGTCGTCATCATCGTCTGGCTGACCTGGAACATCACCGCGCCCAGCCATCTGCGCTTCGACCCGTACCCGTTCATCTTCCTGACGCTGGTGCTGTCCCTGCAGGCCTCCTACGCGGCCCCGCTGATCCTGCTCGCGCAGAACCGGCAGGACGACCGCGACCGGGTCAACCTGGAGCAGGACCGCAAGCAGAACGAGCGGTCCATCGCCGACACCGAGTACCTGACCCGGGAGGTCGCCGCGCTGCGCATGGGCCTGGGCGAGGTGGCGACCCGCGACTGGATCCGCTCGGAGCTGCAGGACCTGGTCAAGGAGCTGGAGGAGCGCCGCCGTCACGACGGGCACCCCGGCCATGTCGTATTCCCGGCGGAACGGGCAGAACGCCCGCCGGGACGTGACACAGACGACCGCTGAGGGGCATCCCTCCGGCCCCTCGGCGCGCCGTACCATCGTCCTTATGGCTACGGAAGACGCGGTGCGCGAGGCGCTGGCGACGGTGAACGACCCGGAGATCCACCGACCCATCACCGAGCTGGGGATGGTCAAATCGGTGGAGATCGGCGCGGACGGGGCGGTCGCGGTCACCGTGTACCTGACGGTCTCCGGCTGCCCCATGCGCGACACCATCACCCAGCGCGTCACCGAGGCGGTCTCCCGGGTCGAGGGCGTCACCCGCGTCGACGTCACGCTCGACGTCATGAGCGACGAGCAGCGCAAGGAGCTGGCGACGGCCCTGCGCGGCGGCCAGGCCGAGCGCGAGGTCCCCTTCGCCAAGCCCGGCAACCTCACCCGGGTCTACGCGGTCGCCTCCGGCAAGGGCGGCGTCGGCAAGTCCTCGGTGACGGTCAACCTGGCGGCGGCGATGGCCGCCGACGGCCTGAAGGTCGGCGTGGTCGACGCCGACATCTACGGCCACTCGGTGCCGCGCATGCTGGGCGCGGACGGCCGTCCCACCCAGGTCGAGAACATGATCATGCCGCCGTCGGCGAACGGCGTGAAGGTCATCTCGATCGGCATGTTCACCCCGGGCAACGCCCCGGTCGTCTGGCGCGGCCCGATGCTCCACCGCGCCCTGCAGCAGTTCCTGGCGGATGTCTACTGGGGCGACCTGGACGTCCTGCTCCTGGACCTCCCGCCCGGCACCGGCGACATCGCCATCTCGATCGCCCAGCTGATCCCGAACGCCGAGATCCTGGTCGTGACGACCCCGCAGCAGGCGGCGGCGGAGGTGGCCGAGCGCGCCGGCTCCATCGCGGTGCAGACCCACCAGAAGATCGTCGGTGTGGTCGAGAACATGTCCGGGCTGCCCTGCCCGCACTGCGGCGAGATGGTCGACGTCTTCGGCACGGGCGGCGGCCAGCTGGTCGCCGACGGCCTGACCCGTACGACGGGTACGACCGTCCCGGTCCTCGGCTCCATCCCGATCGACGTGCGCCTGCGCGAGGGCGGCGACGAGGGCAAGCCGGTGGTCCTGACCGACCCGGACTCCCCGGCGGGCTCGGCCCTCCGCGCGATCGCGGGCAAGCTGGGCGGCAGGCAGCGGGGGCTGTCGGGGCTGTCGCTGGGGATCACGCCGAAGAACAAGTTCTAGGCTTCCACGACGAAGGGGCGCCGTCCTTCACGGACGGCGCCCCTGCCCATGCTCGTGCCCCGGGCACAGGTCAAGCGTGGTGCACAGCATGATCTCCTGGCAGGAGCCGGCTGCGGGCTCCCCACCCCGTCCTCGGTCGGCGTGCGGCACGAACCGCCACTGCGATGCTTTGGCGTGCCGTGTCCTGTCCGCCTTCTCCACGTGAGCGTGGAGCGTGCGAGCCTCCGGGTCGTTCGTCTCCACCAGCACCTCGTCCGCGGCGAGCGGGAAGTGGTCGTGCAGCAGGCACAGGCCGAAGCGGTTCAGATTCCCGTGCCTGGCCAGCACCGCCACCAGGTCCTTGACGAACTCGGCATCCTGCGGCCCCAGTCCCTCGGCCTCCTCGAAGCGGGGAAGCGGATTCCGCGGGGCGCCCACCTCGGTGTCGGTCATGGGTCCTCCGTCAATCGGTTGACGGTCACCGAGTTCCATTGTCGGCCGCCGCTCTAGCCCCCGCAAATGCCACTGGCACACCCCCAATGGGGTGCGTGCCAGGGCTGCGCCGGGTGTCTGTGCATGGCATGTACAGCGTTTTGTCTAGATTCGGCGGGGACACGGAGAGGTGCCGGCCCTGTGGCGATGACTCGATGGTGGCGGCTGTTGTTGCCGCTCTTGGTGCTGTTGGCCTGTGCAGGCGAGTGCGGAACAGCGCAGGCGCGGCAGCAGGATTCCAGCGCCGAGTGTTCGTCGGACAGCCTCAAGGGCAGCACCGTCAAAGCCACATTGCGGTTGGAGCACCACGATCGCTCCGTTCCCTGGCTCACTTCCGACATGACGGTGTGGGTACCGAGGCGGTGGCCACTCGCCAAGCAACTGACGTTCGGGGAGAAGTCTCCTCAGTACCGCCAGGCGATGCGATGCCTGCTGCTCGGGGACGAAACCCCCGGGTCGCGGAACGAGTGGCATCCCCATGACCCCGTGGTGACCGCCACCGACTCCTCCGTCAAGGTGCACTACGTCGCGTACAACTGGATCACCACAGAGAATCCCGTCCTCGTGGGCCCTTGGGAGATCATCCCCACCGGGAAGACATGGATGATCTATCTGTGGCCGCCGACGCTTCAGACCATCCGGTGGAAGAAGGTCGAGGCCGATCTGGGCGGCCTCAACTTCGACGACCTCGTGGAACGGGCATCCTCTTCCACCGGGACGCAGCTGGTGTGGAAGGACAAGCTGCCCGAAGACGTACAGGTGGAGGTCGATCCGCCCTGGCAGCGCTGGCTGCCGGTGAGGTACGGCCGGTCGCTCTTGGCCACCGCGGGCATCGGCTCATGGTGGCTGTGCGCCTCGGTCCTGATCGCCGTGGCCGCACGCCGCGCCAGGCGCGACGAAGCAGCCGCGCGCGGGGCGGCACGTCAGCCAACGGAAGGAGAGGTCGCCCGGCGATCGACGGCGGATGTCCCGGACACCGACGCCCGATGCGACCTGAGCCCCACGCGCACGGTGTGGGAGTGGGCCGGGCTCGGCGCGGGGGTCGCCCTGGCACTGCTCCTGTCCCTCCGATACGAGCAGGTTTCCCCCCGGTGGCACGCGCTTGCCTGCATCCCCGCGGGCTTGGGTCTGGTCCTCGCCGCCCGCCCCTGGTGCCTCGGCGCGTCACCGACCGCACCTGGCGCCGTCCCTGACGAGCTGGCCCGGCCCGGAGACATCCGGCGTCGTCAGGCACGTGCCGTCATCTCCACCGCGTCTGCGGTCGCATGCATCGGGCTGGTGGTGCTCCTGACCCACGACGCCTTCGGACTTCCGGAGAGCCTGAGGCCGAGGACGACGAGCGCCTTCGGGCGCACCGCGCTCGCCGTGCTGGGCCTGACGACCGTGTGGCTGTGGTTGGCGGCCATGGTCTCCTGGGCCTGGCGCTTCGCGCGCGAAGGAGGCTTGCTGCGCGAGCCCTGGACCAGGCGGTGGGACACGGTCCCGGCCAAGTGCGTGGCAGCCGTCGGGTGCCTGCTGGCGGTCGTCGCCGGAGCACTGCTCGCATGCGCCTGGTGGGTGAACAGACGACGGTGGGAGCGCGTCAACTGGCTCGTCGACGAACATGACCCTTCCGGTTACGACGCATACCTGAGCAAGATCTTCGAGAATTTCTTCTACACCGATCTGACCTGGCTTTTCGCCTACAGCTGGGTTCTGACGGGAGTCGCCCTGCTAGCCCTGCTGCGCTTCCGCAACAGGCCACCCGGAGCACATGACCACGGCGGCGACGAGCACTTCCCCCTGGGGCCGAGCGGGCCCGACCTCCTGCTGACGGTCTCCTTGTTCGCCCTCTTCGTCGGCCTGCGGGCCGCGAAATTCGCGGGCGCCAGCGCCCTCTACGGCGTCTGGCTGGGCCTGAACATCCTCGCCCTGTACGCCGTTGTCGCCGTGGGGCGTGCGCGTCGGTGGTCCGTGCTGAGCCGGATGGGAGAGCGTTTCCGCAAAGAGCGTCTGGGCGCCCCGGAGCACCGAAGTGAATTGCTGAGGAAAGCCCACGAATACCGCACCGCGAACCACCAGATGCACTTGCTGGATCACGGCCATGCCGAAGGGGTGACCTATGAGCAGTTGGAAGAAACGCTGCACGATCTGCATGAGTGGCTGGTCAGCGAGTACGAAGGAGACGATCCACCGCAGCACATTTCGGTGCAGGACGTCGCCCTCGCCTGGGGACCGGAGGGACGTTGGTGGTCCAATGCGGTTCGCGCAGCGCGTCTGGCCTTCTGGTTCGGAACGCCGGCCACCGCGCTGCTTCTCTACTACCAGGCACAGGACCCCTACGGGCGACAGCAGATCCTGTACTCCGCCATCGGCCTTCCGGAGTTCATCGCGGACCTGATTCTCTATCAGATGGCGTGGGCGGCCGCCGGCTTCACGCTCGGGACGCTGTGGCGTCTGCTGCCCGGACGCCGGAGCCAGGTGCGGGCATGGCTCCTCACCGCCGCCTGCGGCGTCCCCGTGGTGCTGGCCGCTGCGCTCATCCACATCCTCGACACGGATCCTCGCCAGCTCCTCCTGTACACCGCCCTCCTCCTCATCGTCCTGACACTCACCAGCATCTGGATGGACATGGCGACGTTCCGGGAGGAGCAGCAGTACTGGCCCAGCAGCTTCACCCTGCTGCTGTCCGTCTACCAGCTGCGCGGCGTGTCCGGTCAGATCACTTGGCTCCTGGCCCAGATCCTGGCCGTCGCGACGATCTTGTACAACCTGACGCACTGAGCGGACGGCCCGCGGGGCCCGGGAGACATCGCACCCGGGCCCGACACGTCAGGCGTAGGCGGCGATGTCCTTGACCACCGAGAACCCGAGTCCGTACGCGCTCATGCCCCGCCCGTACGCGCCCAGGTGCACGCCCGTCTCCGTCGTGCCGGCCAGCACCCAGCCGAACTCCGACTCCCGGTAGTAGAACGAGGCCGCGGCCCCGTCCACCGGCAGGGAGAGCTGGGACCACTCCGGGCCCTCCAGATCGTCGGCCAGGGCCCACGCGGTCTCCGTCTGCTGGTCCAGCCAGTCGTCCCGCAGGGTGTGGTCCATCTGCCCGGGCCAGGTGAACGACAGCAGCCCCACCCCGGCCAGCCACGCGGCCGAGGAGACCGAGGTGGCCTCCAGCAGCCCCGTGCCGTCGGCGCTCCTCCGGGAAGGGTGCGCGGCGACGGTGACGACCACCGCGAACTTCTCCCGCGGCTCACCGGCGGAGCCGGCGTCGCCCCGGACGGAGGGCTCGTCGCCGTGCCCGATCGAACCGTGCTCGACGGCACCGTCGGCTGCCGTGCCCACCTGCATCAGCCAGCGCGGCCCGGTGAACGCCTCGTCGAGGCCGTACCACGGGAAGGGCGCCAGCAGGTAACCGTCGACCGCACGCCGGCCGGAGGGGGCCTGCTGCGCACCCTCCGCGGCCGGCGCCTTCGCGCCCACCCGACTCGTCGTCTCCATCTGCCCGGACGCCTCCTCGCTCTCGTCGGACCGGGGCGGCCCGCCCCCCTTCGGGCGTACTCCTCCGGTCCGCACAACAACTCGGCAGCATATCCACACCGGTGGGAGCCGCAGGGCAGGCGCTGGAGGCGTGGGTCGCGTGAACGCCCTGTTCACGACGTGTGCGACGGGTGCGTGCTATGAAACGCGTCACGTGCGCGGCATGCGCCCGCGTGCGCGTGTCGACCTGGCGGCGGGCTCGCGGCTAGGTGGCGTCCGCGTCGAAGGGCGGCCGCTCGTCCTTGCCGGGCTCCTCGGGCTTCTTGGTCATGTCGATGCGCGCACCGGAGACCGAGGGCGCCGAAGAAGACGTGGCGGAAGCCACGGAAGGGTCGGTGTCCCGGCCGTTGACGGCGTCCGTGACCTCGGCCATCTCCTTCTTCAGGTCGAACCCGTTGCGGATCTCCTTCAGCCCCAGCTCGTCGTTGTCCAGCTGCTTGCGGATGAACGTCTTGGGGTTGAGGTCCTCGAACTCGAAGTCCTTGAATTCCGGACCCAGTTCGCTGCGGATGTCCTGCTTGGCGCTCTCCGAGAACTCGCGGATCTTCCGGATCGTCCGCGTCACGTCCTGGATGACCTTCGGGAGCTTGTCCGGACCGAAGACGAGCACGGCGAGCACAATGATCGTCACCAGCTCCAGTGGCCCTATGTCATTGAACACCTGACGCTCCTTGCGATGTCCTCGGTCGCTCAACGGTACC
This sequence comes from Streptomyces sp. NPDC001851, assembly GCF_040297165.1. Classification (NCBI taxonomy): domain Bacteria; kingdom Bacillati; phylum Actinomycetota; class Actinomycetes; order Kitasatosporales; family Streptomycetaceae; genus Streptomyces; species Streptomyces sp. NPDC001851. Next base: position 215,023 of record NZ_JBEOYR010000001.1, read on the forward strand.
CGGCGTTCCTGTCCGACCGGTACCGTCCCAAGGTGAGACTTGTGTCAGTTCTGCCCTAGGGGTGTCAGTTCTGCCCCGCGGCGCCCAGCCGGAGCGGGACCTCCCGGTCGGTGCCGGCGCGCTGGACCGTCAGCCGCAGCCGGTCACCGGGCCGGTGGGCGCGGATCTTGACGATCAGCTCCTCGGCCGTGTGCACCCGCTCTCCGTCGACCTCGGTGATGACGTCACCGGGCTTCAGACCGGCCTGGTCACCGGGGCCGCCCCGGGTCACGGCGGGCCCGCCGCCCGCGCTCTTGCCGTCGATACGGGCGCCGTCGCCGGTGTACGCCATGTCGAGGGTGACGCCGATCACGGGGTGGGTGGCATGGCCGTCGTTGATCAGTTCCTCGGCGACGCGCTTGGCCTGGTTCACGGGGATGGCGAAGCCGAGGCCGATGGAGCCGGCCTGGCCGCCGTCCGACTCGGAGCCGCTGTCGGCCGAACGGATAGCGGAGTTGATGCCGATCACCTGGGCCCGGGAGTCGAGGAGCGGGCCGCCGGAGTTGCCCGGGTTGATGGGCGCGTCGGTCTGCAACGCGTCGACGTAGCTGACGTCGCTCCCGTCGCCCTCCTCTCCGCCCGCCGTGATGGGCCGCTCCTTGGCGCTGATGATGCCGGAGGTGACGGTGTTGGCGAGGTCGAAGGGGGCGCCGATGGCGACGACGGGGTCACCGACCCGGACGTCGTCGGAGTTGCCGAGGGTCAGCGGGGTGAGCCCGTGCACGCCGTGGACCTGGACGACCGCGAGGTCGTAACCGCTGTCCCGGCCGACCACCTTGGCCTTGACGGTGTCGCCGCTGCTGAAGGACACGGTTATCGCGCCGCCCGATCCGGCGGGCGCGACGACGTGGTTGTTGGTGAGGATGTGGCCCTGGGTGTCGAGCACGAAGCCGGTGCCGGTGTCCGCCTGGTCGGTCCCGGTGACGTGCAGCGTGACGACGCTGGGCAGCGCCAGCGCGGCTATCGCGGCCACGCTGCCCTGCGGCCGTCCGGCGGGCACGCCTCCGGCCTGCGGCGGACGCCCGTCACCGCCGAGGGCCTCGCGTTCGACATAGGCGCCGACGACCCCGCCGATGCCGGCGGAGACGACGGCGACCACGAGGGTCCACACGAGCGCGAGCCGCCTCGCCCGCCGTTTGCGCTGCCCGACCGTCAGCACCCCGGCACCGGTCTGCTGCAGCGCCCCGTGCACCAGCCCCGGCTCCGCGGGCGAACCGCCGGCCCACGGGTCATAACGCCGAGCCCCGTCGGGGGCGTGGGCGCCGACGGATGGGGCGCCGGCTACGGCGGTGTGCGGCGCGGGTGCGACTCCGGCGGCCGGAGTGTGCGACCCCGGTACCGGCGCGGGTGCGGGTGTTCCCTGGGCCGAGGGGGTCGCCGGGTGCTGTACGGGCGGTGCGGGCGCCCAGGGGCCGGGCTCGCCGTAGGGCGGGGTGCTGTAGGGGTCGGGGTCGTGCAACGGCTTCGGCCGCTCGGCGGGGGCCGCCTGGGGGGACTCCCCTTGTTCGAGCGGCTCGGCCGGCGCCGGGCCCGGCGCCGGCTTGGCCAGTTCGAAGTCGCCGTCGGCCACGGCCCCGGGCTCTTCCGCCCCGGCCCGGTCCGAGCCGGCCTCCGCCACCTCGGCCTCCGCCGATCCGGCCGGACGTGCCAGGGCGAAGTCGCCCGACGCGACGTCAGCCGCCCCGGAGTCCGCCGAAACCGGATCGGGCTGTTCGGGAACCGTCGGCTCGGCTCCGGCCGGGCCGTTGCCGCCCGGCGTTCCGTCCCGCTCCGTGGTCTCGCGTGCCACGCCCGCCGCTCCCTCCGGTCCGGTCTCCGGCGGGACGCCGTTCCCCTCGTCCATGCTCTCCCCACGGCTGGCCGTGGCCGCGCGCTTCGGCGGCGGCCACGGAACGTCGACTACGCCCCCGGGTCATCGCCGCGGGAACGGCCCTCACCGGATTCAACCAGGTTCGCGGGCCGTGGGGCAGCGGCCGGTCAGGGCGTCGGGCGAGGGGCGGAGGAGGAGGGGGCGGGAGCGGACGGGGTGTCGGGGACGGGGGCGGGCAGCAGGCCGGAGGCGGACGCTCCGGGGACCGTGGACCAGGCGGTGAGCGGGTAGACCACGGTGTCGTCGAGCGGACGTATCAGCGGGGAGACGGCGGCCGCACCCGCCGTCACCGGAGCGGTCAGGCCACGCATGGCGTCGCCCTGGGTCTGGCCGGTGCCGCGGAACGGCAGTCCGGGCATCAGCGGCGCGGACATCGAGGTCGGGGCCGCCAGTGTCCGTGCGAGCTGTGCGCCGCCCTGGGCGAGCAGCGGTCCCGCCACACGACGGCGCGGGCCGTCGGCCGTGGCGGCGCCCGTGCCGGTGCCGGCCGAGCGCGCCGGGACCACGTTGCTGCCGGTGCCGGATCCGCCGCGGGCGTCCGCGGTGGTGTCCCCGGGGATGGCGGTGGTCACGCCGCCGAGGGCGACCGCGGCCAGCGAGACCGCGCCGGCGGCGGCGAACGCGAACCGCAGTCCGCGCGAGGCGGAGCGGCCGTCGTCCGGGCGGCCGACGGGGTGGATGCGGAAGCCGCGTTCCGCTGGTGCCGGGACGGCGTGATCGGAGCCGACGGGGGCGGTGCCGTGCGGGCGGGCGGGGACGTATCCGAACGCGAAGCGGTCACCGCGCCTCACTCCGAAGACCCCGAAGACGCCGAAGGCACCGAAGGCACCAGAGGTTCCGGCCGATCCGCCGGAACCGGCGGTGTCGTCGTCGGGGCCGTCTCCGAAGAGTCCGCCCCCGTGCGGCGACATGCCGTCGCCGCCCGGGTCACCTCCCCCGGGCAGGCCCTGGAGGCGGGCCAGGAGGCTCGCCGAGGGCGGCGGCGGGGCCGCCTCCGCGAACACGTTCTTCAGCGCGCGCTGGGCGTCCGCCTCCGCCTTGCACCGGGCACAGGTGGCCAGGTGGGCGAGGACACGCTCACGCGTCTCATGACCGAGCTCTCCGTCCACCAGGGCGGAGAGCCGGTCTCCCAGGTGCTGCTCTGCGAGGTGTGCCTCGACAGGTTTCGGCCGTGATCCACTCACGCGGTCGCGCCCCCTCCCCCCAGAGCGGGGACACGGGCCAGGAAGGTGCGCCGCTCGGCGGCGCGGGCCTCCGGGGAACGGTGCGCGAGAGCCTTGCGGAGCTGGGAGCGGCCCCGGTGGATACGGGAGCGGACGGTGCCGAGCTTCACGCCGAGGGTCGCGGCGATCTCCTCGTACGACAGTCCCTCGATGTCGCACAGGACGACGGCGGCGCGGAACTCGGGCGCGAGGGTGTCCAGCGCCTGCTGGACATCGGCGTCGAAGTGCGCGTCGTTCAGGAGCTGCTGCGGTGTGGGCTCGCGGCTGGCCAGGCGCTCGGCCGCGTCTTCACCGAGGGCGTCGAAGCGGATGCGCTGCTTGCGCCGGACCATGTCCAGGAAGAGGTTGGTGGTGATGCGGTGCAGCCAGCCCTCGAAGGTGCCCGGCGAGTACGTCGACAGGGAGCGGAAGACACGGACGAAGACCTCCTGGGTGAGGTCCTCGGCGTCGTGCTGATTGCCCGTCAGGCGGTAGGCCAGCCGGTAGACCCGGCCGCTGTGGGTGCTGACGATCTCCTCCCACGTGGGCGGAGTCCACGCCTGCCCGTCCGCGTCGGTGGAGAAGGTCGCGGTCTGGGCCTCGCCTGCGGCGAGACCGGCGTGGTGGTCAGCAGCGGTGTCGGTCACGGATTTCGGCCTGCCCGCCGACCCGAGGAAGCGCCGCAGCACTCCGCCCCGATCCCCGGGCGCAGCCGCACCTCCCCTGTCGGCTCTGGTGGTGTCCAGTGGAGCCCCTACCATAGCCACCTCGCCCGTTAGCTCCGGATAAGCGGTTTTACGAGAATTTGATACTCGCTGATACGGCTCGTGCGGCTGCGTCAGGAGTTGCTCGGTGTCCTCATCCACCTCTTCGCCCCCGTCGCGTCGCCGGCCACCGTCTCATCCCTGTAAACGCCCGGTCCCATCTGCGGGTTCCCGACGCCAACGGATACAGTCACGCCCAGGCAACCATGGGGACGGGAGAGGGTCATTACCGGCAACCGGCAGACGAGCTGGGCGTTCGCCGACGCCTTTGTCGCCGAGGACGAAGCGCTGCGGTGGGCCCGTGACCGGGCCCGCGAGGCAGGGCTGCGCTCGGTGTCGCCCGGCACCGGTGCCGCGCTGCGTCTGCTCGCCGCCTCCGTGGACGCGAAGGCGGTCGCGGAGATCGGCACCGGCTGCGGGGTGTCCGGGATCCATCTGCTGCACGGGATGCGCCCGGACGGGGTGCTCACCACGGTCGACCCGGAGCCGGAGCACCAGCAGTTCGCCCGGCAGGCCTTCCGCGCCTGCGGCTTCGCCAGCAACCGGGCCCGTTTCATCCCCGGCCGCGCCCTGGACGTACTCCCGCGTCTCGCCGATGCCGGTTACGACCTCGTCTTCTGCGACGGGGACCGGCTGGAGTACCTGGACTATCTCGCTGAATCGTTGCGCCTGCTCCGGCCCGGCGGTCTGGTGGTCTTCGAGGGCGTCTTCGCGAGCGGCCGTACGGTCGACTCGGGGCCGCAGCCGACGGAGGTGCTCAAGCTGCGCGAGTTGCTGCGCACGGTGCGCGAGAGCCAGGAGCTGGTGCCGTCGCTGCTGCCGGTGGGCGACGGTCTGCTGTGCGCCGTCAAGCGGTGAGCGGCCCGGGGCCGGCACCCGCGGACGCGACTGCCCCGGCACCGCGTACGGCGCCGGGGCAGTCGGAAGGACACTGTCGCTGGGGCGTCAGACGACGACCTTCTTGAGGGCGTCGCCGAGCGCCTCGGCCTCGTCAGGGGTCAGCTCGACGACGAGTCGACCGCCGCCTTCGAGCGGAACGCGCATGACGATGCCCCGCCCCTCCTTGGTCACCTCGAGCGGGCCATCACCCGTCCGCGGCTTCATGGCCGCCATGCTCGTTCCCCTTCCTGAAACCAGCTCATCGTCTGCCGAGAGCCCTCGGAGGGCATCCGCGGTTCCGAGACGGACACGCGACACCGGCATCGAACACATTGCTTCCCAGCCATTATCCCGCATGGCAGGACCCGATGACCAACATCAGTCGGCATCGCTTGGGCAACGCGCGCGAGCAAAACCACTCAATTCGGGGATGTGGCTGCGATACTGCACCGCCGCGCGGAGAGCGGCGGACCGACTCCGCTCCGGTTTTCTTTGACACAGGTCACACGTCCGGTCCGGCCCTCGGACGGCGATCTCCGTCATGCTGTCCTTCGTACAGGGACGTACTGAGCGGTACGTCATCCGCGACACCGGAGGGGATGCGCCATGGCCGACACCGTGCTCTACGAGGTGAGCGACGGGCTCGCGACGATCACGCTGAACCGCCCCGAGGCGATGAACGCGCTGAACATCCAGGCCAAGGTCGCCCTCCGGGAGGCGGCGGAATCCGCGGCCGGGGACACGGCCGTACGGGCGATCCTGCTGACCGCCGCCGGGGACCGGGCGTTCTGTGTCGGCCAGGACCTCAAGGAGCACATCGGGCTGCTCGCATCGGACCGCGAGACGGGGTCCGGGCAGACGATGAGCACGGTCAGGGAGCACTACAACCCGATCGTGCGGGCCCTGGCCGGGGCGGCCAAGCCGGTGGTCGCCGCGGTCAACGGCGTCGCGGCCGGGGCCGGCTTCGGCTTCGCGCTCGCCGCGGACTACCGCGTCGTGGCCGACACGGCGTCCTTCAACACGTCGTTCGCCGGCGTGGCCCTGACCGCCGACTCCGGGATCTCCTGGACCCTGCCCCGGGTGATCGGCCCGAGCCGCGCCGCCGACCTGCTGCTCTTCCCGCGCAGCATCAGCGCCCAGGACGCGCTGGAGCTGGGCATCGCCAACCGGGTCGTCCCCGCCGCCGCGCTGCGGGCCGAGGCCGAGAAGACGGCGCGTGCCCTGGCCGCGGGCCCGACGGTGGCGTACGCGGCGATCAAGGAGGCGGTGGCCTACGGCCTCACGCACTCCCTCGCCGAGACCCTGGAGAAGGAGGACGAGCTGCAGACCCGCGCGGGCCGGTCCGAGGACCACGCGATCGCCGTGCAGGCGTTCGTGAACAAGGAGAAGCCGAAGTACCTGGGCCGGTGAGCCGTGCCGGTCAGGCTCCCGTGCTTCTCGCGGCGCATGCCTCCAGGTGATCGTTGACGAGTCCGCAGGCCTGCATCAGCGCGTACGCGGTGGTCGGGCCGACGAATCTGAGGCCCCGCTTCTTCAGGGCCTTGGACAGGGCCGTCGACTCCGGGGTCACGGCCGGGACGTCGGCGAGGGTCTTCGGGGCCGGGCGGCCGGCCGGGTCGGGGGCGTGCGACCAGATCAGCTCGTCCAGCTCGCCCTCGGCCCAGCCGGCGAGCACGCGCGCGTTGGCGAGCGTGGCGTCGACCTTGGCGCGGTTGCGGATGATGCCGGGATCGGCGAGCAGCCGCTCACGGTCCGCGTCCGTGAACGCGGCGACCTTCTCGATGCGGAAGCCCGCGAAGGCCGCGCGGAACCCCTCACGACGGCGCAGGATCGTGATCCAGGACAGGCCCGACTGGAAGGCCTCCAGGCTGATCCGCTCGAAGAGGGCATCGTCGCCGTGGACCGGGCGGCCCCACTCCTCGTCGTGGTACGACACATAGTCCTCGGTGGACAGGGCCCAGGGGCAGCGCAGGGCACCGTCGGGCCCGGCCAGGGCCGCTCCGGCGGTCATCGCTGGTCCTCCGGGTGGTCGCCCTTGTCCTGGCGGGCGTGTGCGGCGGCGGCTCTCGCGCCGGCCAGCGCGGACTCCAGGTCGGCGATACGGGCGTCCCGTTCGGCGAGTTCGGCGGCGAGCCGGCCGAGGGCGTCGTCGACGTCCGCCATGCGGTAGCCCCGCGGGGTGACGGGGAAGCGCAGGCTCTCCACGTCCGCGCGCTCCACCGGCCGGTCCGCGGGCAGCGGGTCCTGGAGCCGCTCCGGCGCCACCTCGGGCAGCGGGCCGCTCCCGCCGCCGCCCACCACGGCGAGGGTCACCGCGGCGACCACGACGGCCAGCGCGACGACCAGGAACAAGAACATCACCATCGCCAGGGGTCCCCACGCTCTCTGCCGGACGTTGCTCCGGACGCCGTATCTCTCAGGGTCCGATCGTGCCATGCGAGTCTGACAGTTAGGGTCGCAGGCGGCCGTACTGCGGACGTACTAGGAGAGGTCACAGCGGATGCTCAGGCTGGGCAGGCGGGAATTCGGGCCCCGCGAGCCGGTGATCATGGCGATCGTGAACCGGACTCCGGACTCCTTCTACGACCAGGGAGCCACCTTCCGCGACGAGCCGGCCCTCGCACGCGTGGAGCAGGCGGTGGCCGAGGGCGCCGCGATCGTCGACATCGGCGGGGTGAAGGCCGGGCCGGGCGAGGAGGTCACGGCCGAGGAGGAGGCGCGGCGCACGGTCGGCTTCGTGGCGGAGGTCCGGCGCCGCTTCCCGGACGTGATCATCAGCGTGGACACCTGGCGGGCCGAGGTCGGCGAGGCGGTGTGCGAGGCGGGGGCGGACCTGCTGAACGACGCGTGGGGCGGCGTGGACCCCGGGCTCGCGGAGGTCGCCGCGCGGTACGGGGTGGGGTTGGTGTGCACGCACGCGGGCGGTGCGCAGCCGCGTACGCGTCCGCATCGGGTGGTGTACGACGACGTGATGGCCGACATCCTGGACGTGACGGTGGGGCTGGCCGAGCGGGCGGTGTCGCTCGGGGTGCCGCGTGAGTCGGTGCTGATCGATCCCGGGCACGACTTCGGGAAGAACACGCGGCACAGCCTGGAGGCGACGCGGCGGCTGGACGAGATGGTCGCCACGGGGTGGCCGGTGCTGGTGTCGCTCTCCAACAAGGACTTCGTCGGTGAGACGCTGGACCGGCCGGTGAAGGAGCGGTTGATCGGTACGTTGGCGACGACCGCGGTGTCGGCGTGGCTCGGGGCGCAGGTGTACCGGGTGCACGAGGTGGCCGAGACGCGTCAGGTGCTGGAGATGGTCGCCGCCATCTCCGGACACCGGGGTCCCGCGGTGGCGCGCCGGGGTCTGGCCTGAGCACCCGGGGGGCTCCGCCCCGGGGGCGGAGCCCGAGTGCTGCCGGCTAGCGGGCCGCCTCCTTCGACACCAGGGCCACCGCCTCGTCCACCTCGTCCGTGACGTGGAAGAGGAGCAGGTCCTTCTCGGCCGCCTTCCCCTGCGCCACCAGCGTGTTGCGCAGCCAGGACACCAGGCCGCCCCAGTACTCGCTGCCGAAGAGGACGATCGGGAAGCGGGTGACCTTCTGGGTCTGGACCAGGGTGAGCGCCTCGAAGAACTCGTCGAGCGTGCCGAGGCCGCCGGGCAGGACCACGAACCCCTGGGCGTACTTCACGAACATCATTTTGCGGACGAAGAAGTAGCGGAAGTTGAGGCCGATGTCGACATAGGGGTTCAGCCCCTGCTCGAAGGGCAGTTCGATACCCAGGCCGACCGAGACACCGCCCGCCTCGCACGCGCCCTTGTTGGCCGCCTCCATCGCGCCCGGGCCGCCGCCCGTGATCACCGCCCAGCCGGCTTCCACCAGGCCCCGTCCGAGCCGCACCCCCGCGTCGTACTCCGGCGAGTCCACCGGCGTACGGGCGGAGCCGAACACACTGATGGCGGGCGGGAGTTCCGCCAGCGTGCCGAAGCCCTCGATGAACTCCGACTGGATGCGCAGCACGCGCCAGGGGTCCGTGTGGACCCAGTCCGTGGGGGCGCGCTCGTCCAGCAGCCGCTGGTCGGTCGTGCTGGGCATCACCTGGCCGCGACGCCGGAGGACCGGTCCGAGCCGCTGCTCGTCCGGCGGCTGCTTCTTCCCCTCGGGGTTGCCGGTAGCCATGTGCGCTCCCTCCGCTTGCCGGTAGTTCGATCTCAGACTAGATCCACGCCGGTTGCGGAGGGGGGACGGTGAGCATGTCCGGCCTGCGGCACCGGGCGGTGGGGCCTTACGCGGTGAGCCAGTTCCGCAGGCGCTCCTCGCCCGCGAGGATCTTCGCCGTCTCCACCCGCTCGTCGCGCTTGTGGGCCAAGTGCGGGTTGCCGGGGCCGTAGTTGACGGCGGGCACGCCCAGCGCGGAGAAACGGGAGACGTCCGTCCAGCCGTACTTGGGCTTCGGGGTGCCGCCGACCGCCTCGATGAAGGCCACGGCGGCCGGGTGGGAGAGGCCGGGCAGCGCGCCGGGGCTGTGGTCGTCGACCACGAACTCCGTCACCCCGCAGTCCGCGAACACCTCGCGGACGTGCGCGATCGCCTCCTCCTCGGTGCGGTCGGGGGCGTAGCGGAAGTTGACCGTCACCACGCACTCGTCGGGGATGACGTTGCCGGCCACTCCCCCGCTGATGCCCACCGCGTTCAGGCCCTCGCGGTACTCCAGGCCGTCGATCAGCGGCCATCGGGGCTCGTAGGACGCCAGGCGGGCCAGGATGGGCGCCGCCGCGTGGATGGCGTTGGAGCCCATCCAGCCGCGCGCCGAGTGGGCGCGCTCCCCCTTCGTCTTCAGCAGCACCCGCAGGGTGCCCTGGCAGCCGCCCTCGACCTCGCCGTCGGAGGGCTCCAGCAGGACCGCGAAGTCGCCCCGCAGCCACTCGGGGTGGGCCTCGGCGACGTGCCGGAGTCCGTTGAGGTCGGCGGCGACCTCCTCGTTGTCGTAGAAGACGAAGGTGAGGTCGCGGTTGGGGGCGGGGACCGTGGCCGCGATGCGCAGCTGCACCGCGACGCCCGACTTCATGTCGCAGGTGCCGCAGCCCCACAGGACGCCGTCCTCGTCCAGGCGCGAGGGCACGTTCCCGGCGATCGGGACCGTGTCGATGTGGCCGGCCAGGATCACGCGCTCGGCGCGGCCGAGGCTCGTGCGGGCGATCACGTTGTTGCCGTAGCGGTCGACCGTGAGGTGCGGCAGGGCGCGCAGGGCGGTCTCGATCGCGTCCGCGAGCGGCTTCTCGGTGCCGCTCTCGGAGGGGAAGTCCACCAGCTGCGCGGTGAGCGCGGCGGCGTCGAGCGTGAGGTCAAGCGAGGTGTCGGCCATGGCGTCGACCCTAACGCGCCAGGCCGGGGGACCGGGGGTAAGCGCTGTCCGGCAACCCCGGGCGAGGGCCCGGCGGCCCTCCAGTACCTTGTAACGCGTGCCAGAGCCGTCCCCCACCCGTCCCAAACGCCGCGGCCGCCTCTTTCGTTTCGCGGCGGCCCTGTTGGTCCTGTGCGGTGTCGCCGCGTACCTCGTGGTGCAGTACGTCACCGGAGGCGGTGGCGCGCGCGGCTGCAAGGTGGTCTCCGCCGACGGCGACGGGACGTCGTACGAGTTCACGCCGGAGCAGGCCGTGAACGCGGCGACGATCGCCGCCGTGGGCACCGGGCGCGGGATGCCCGAGCGGGCCGTGACGATCGCGCTGGCGACCGCCCTGCAGGAGTCCGGGCTGCGCAACATCGAGCACGGCGACCGGGACTCGCTCGGCCTGTTCCAGCAGCGGCCCTCGCAGGGCTGGGGCACCGAGCGGCAGATCATGGACCCGGCGTACGCGGCGGGCATCTTCTACGCGCACCTGGCCAAGGTGCCCGACTACGCGGACCTGCCGCTGACCGAGGCGGCCCAGGAGGTGCAGCGCAGCGGCTATCCGGAGGCGTACGCCAAGCACGAGCCGGACGCGAAGCTGCTGGCGGCGGCGCTGACCGGCCGCGCGGCGGCCACACTCACCTGTGACGGACGCCCGGAGCCCGGCGCCTCGGCGACGGGTCCGGAGGCGGTACGGGCGGCGCTGGTACGGGACTTCGGGCGGGACGCGCTGCAGGAGACCGGCGCGCAGGTGGGCGGTACGCCCGTGCCGTCGCCCTCTCCCTCGCCGAGCGTGACCGCGACCGCGCACGGGCGGACGGTGACCGTTCCGGTGCCGCAGGGCACCGGCACTGACGCGAGCGGGCGCACCGGGCGCGAGCGGGGCTGGCAGCTGGCGCAGTGGGCGGTGGCGAACTCCTCGGCACTGCACATCCAGCGCGTGTCGTACGCGGGGCGGGAGTGGACCGCCGGGAACGGCGACGACCAGTGGAAGGCGGCCGCCACGGGCGGGGGCGGCGGTGCGGAGAAGCCGGTGGACGCCGTCCGCATCGTGGCCGGACAGTAGTACGAGTGATCACTCCGGCGGGTTGTACGACGCCGGTTCGGCACGCATACCGGGGCAGGAACGCCGTCGCATCCTGAATCCCTTGGAAATCAAAGGCTGTAAGGATTCTGCGGGCTTTCGGGCGGACGTTCTTTTGCCCGTTTTTATCCACACCCGATAATGCGATGCGTTATCCATTCTTTACCTGGGGCGTCCGCAACCTTCGGGGGCTTCGAGCGGTAGTCACGGCGTCCGAGCCGGAAACGAGCCCGGACCACACACACCGTTCTCTCCCGTCGAATGGAGCATCATGTCCCTCCCTCTGACCCGCCGGATCGCCCGTGCCGCGCTGATTGTCGCAGCGGGAGCGGCTGCCGGGGTCGGTGCGGCCGGCTCCGCCGGTGCGGCCACGAACCAGCCGGTGGCGACCCCGAACCTGAGCGGCGTGGCCACCCCGGACGCGGCGAACGTCGGCAACACCGTCGAGGGCGCCGCGCAGAACGCGACCACGCTCGCGGCCACCACGGGCGGCACCGCGGTCGGCAAGACCGTGCCGGGCGCGGCCAAGACCGGCACCCGTGCCGTGAACAAGACGGCGCCGGTGGCGCGGAAGGCGGCTGGGGAACTGGCCGGGGCGACCGGAAGCATCGTCGGGGACACGGCGTCCTCCACGGCGAAGAGCGGGCTGCCGCAGCTGCCGGTGCAGGGTGGGCAGCTGCCGCTCGGCTGAGCGCCCGGCTTTGACCGGCGGACGGGGCCCAGGGAACTCCCTGGGCCCCGTCCCGTTCTTCCCCCAGGGCCTCAAGGGCCTGGGGGAAGAACGGCCGCCCACGGCGGTTACAGACGGTCTACCGCCGCCTGGACGCGTTCGTCCGTTGCCGTCAGGGCCACTCGGACGAAGTTCCTGCCCGCCTCGCCGTAGAAGTCCCCCGGTGCGACCAGGATGCCGAGGTCGGCCAGGTGGGCGACCGTCTCCCAGCAGGACTCGTCCCTCGTGGCCCAGAGGTACAGGCTGGCCTCGCTGTGCTCGATGCGGAAGCCGTGGCCGAGCAGGGCGGCACGCAGGGCCTCGCGGCGGGCCGCGTAGCGCTCGCGCTGTTCGTGCACGTGGGTGTCGTCGGACAGCGCCGCCACCACCGCCGCCTGGGTCGGCGCGGAGGTCATCATGCCGCCGTGCTTGCGGATCTCCAGCAGCGGGCCGAGGACGGCCGGGTCGCCGGCCACGAAGGCCGCGCGGTAGCCCGCCAGGTTGGAGCGCTTGGAGAGGGAGTGGACGGCGACGACGCCGTCGTAGGAGCCGCCGTTGACGCCCGGGTGCAGGACCGAGACGGGGTCGGCCTCCCAGCCCAGCTCCAGGTAGCACTCGTCGGAGACGAGCAGGACGCCGTGGGCGCGGGCCCAGGCGACGATCTCGGTGAGGTCCTGCTTCGGGATGACCCTGCCGGTGGGGTTGGACGGGGAGTTCAGCCAGAGGAGCTTCAGACCCGTGGGGTCCAGCTCGCGCGGGTCGTCGTAGACCTCGTAGCCGGCGCGGGCGAGGCGGGCGCCGACCTCGTAGGTGGGGTAGGCCAGGCGCGGGTAGGCGACCTTGTCGCCGGGGCCGAGGCCCAGCTGGGTCGGCAGCCAGGCCACCAGTTCCTTGGAGCCGACGACCGGCAGGACGTGGCGGTGGGTGACCTCGCGGGCGCCCAGACGGCGCTCCAGCCAGCCGGTGATCGCGTCGCGCAGCGCCGGGGTGCCCCAGACCGTCGGATAGCCCGGGGAGTCGGCCGCGTCGATCAGGGCCTTCTGGATCAGGTCGGGCACCGGGTCGACCGGGGTGCCCACCGAGAGGTCGACGATCCCGTCGTGGTGCGCGGCGGCCGTCTTCTTGTACGGCTCCAGCTTGTCCCAGGGGAAGGCGGGGAGCCGGTCGGAGACTGCGGACACGGGAATCAGGCTCACTTTCGTACGGTGCGGCAAACGCCTCGGTCCCGTACGGCGGTGATCAGGCCGACGGGGGCTGATCGGGCCGTACGGGACCGAGGCGGCGCGGTTTGCGGGCGGCCGCTAGGCGCTCGGAACGGTCACTCGCCCTGCGGCGGCAGCGCGGCGACGACGGGGTGGTCCCGCTCGATCAGCCCGAGCTTGCTGGCGCCGCCGGGAGAGCCGAGCTCGTCGAAGAACTCGACATTCGCCTTGTAGTAGTCCTTCCACTCCTCCGGGACGTCGTCCTCGTAGAAGATCGCCTCGACCGGGCAGACCGGCTCACAGGCACCACAGTCGACGCATTCGTCCGGGTGGATGTACAAGGACCGGGAGCCCTCGTAAATGCAGTCGACCGGGCACTCCTCGATGCACGCCTTGTCCTTCACGTCTACACAAGGCTGCGCGATGACGTAGGTCACGCTGTCGTTCCTCCTCGATAGGGCGCTGGCGGGCCTCCTCAGGCTCCGCCGCCTGGCGCGCGGGAGCGCGGCGTCGTCGATGCCCGCCCCTAGTATCTCCGTTCCGGAGCATGATCCGAACAGGAGGGGTGAACTGACCAGTGGAATTCTCGGCGGCAGGACGGCTGGAAGTCCGGATCACCCCGTCTGACGTGGGAAAACGAGTCTCCGTACGGCGCTTGAGCGAACCTGGGGCGACGCAGGAGAAGTTCACCGACACGGTCGGTGTTCTCACATCATGGGACAACGGCGTGCTCATGATCACACGACGGGACGGCCGGAGTGTCCGGATCGCCGAGTCCGCCCTGGTCGCGGGCAAGGTGGTACCGGCCGCTCCGGCGCGCCGCCGGGGTCCCGCCGCGTCGTACGGGGAACTCGCCGCCGTCGTCGCGCGCGGGTGGCCGCCGCTGGAGACCGAGCGGCTCGGGCAGTGGGAGCTGCGGGCTGCCGGCGGGTACACGCGGCGGGCCAACAGTGTGCTGCCGCTCGGCGATCCGGGCGTTCCGCTCGACGCGGCCCTCGCGGCCGTACGACGCTGGTACGACGAGCGTGGCCTGCCCGCCTACGTCCAGACGGCCACCGGAGCCGAGGGCACGCAGGAGCTGCTGTGCGCGGAGCTGGAGCGGCGCGGCTGGGTGCGGGAGGTGACCGCCGAGGTGTGGACGGGTGCCCTGGCGCCGGTCGCGGACCGGGCCGGGGGCGCCGGTGTGGTGCTGTCCCGGCAGGCGGACGAGGCGTGGCTCGCCCGGTACCAGCGCAAGGGGGTGAGCGAGGTGGCCCTGCGGGTGCTGCACGGTGGTCCGTCGGTGTGGTTCGCGTCCGTGCCGGGCGCGGCGGGTGAGCCCCTGGCGGCGATCGGGCGGTGTGTCGTGGACGGGCGGTGGGCCGGGTTCGCCGCCGTCGAGGTGGATCCCTGGCGGCGCCGCCAGGGACTCGCCACCGAGGTGACGGCCGCGCTGGCCCGGCGGGCGCTGGACGAGGGCGCGTCGGCGGCCTGGCTGCAGGTCGAGGCGGACAACGACGGCGCCCGCGCGCTCTACGCCGCGCTGGGCTTCGTACCGCACCACGCGTACCACCACTACCGGGCGCCGGAAGAGCAGAGCGACACCCGTGGAAGGGTGTGAGCCCGCCATGCGTCCTCCGTATCTGCCGCCGCCGTATCCGCCCCCGCCGGAGCGGTCGGCCGAGTTGCGCCGGAGGTTCGCCGAGGAGGCGCGGTCCGAGCGGCCGGATCTGTCGGCGCTGTGCCTGCTGATCGGCGCCGAGGCGGACGGCTCGCTGGACGAGACCGGCATCGACGCGGCCCAGGCGGAGCTGGACCAGCTCGCGGGCGAGCTGCCGTACCGGCCCGGCGGGCCGCACGCCTGGGCGGAGGCCGTACGGCGGCTGCTCGGGGCGCGCTACGGGTTCCACGGGACGCCCGGCGACTACCAGCGGCTGGAGTCCTCCCTGCTGCACGAGGTGCTGCGGCGCCGGCGCGGACTGCCGATCCTGCTGTCGGTGGTGTGGCTGGAGGTCGCGCGGCGCGCGGGGGCGCCGGTGTACGGGGTCGCGCTGCCGGGGCACTTCGTGGTGGGGTTCGGCGCGGCCCGGGAGCAGGTGCTGGCCGATCCGTTCGACGGCGGGCGGGTACTGACCGGGGCCGACGCGGAGATGCTGGTGGCCGGGGCCACGGGGGCGCCCCTGGACGCCGCCATGCTGGAGCCCGCGGCGCCGCTCGACGTGGTCCAGCGGATCCTGAACAACGTCCGCGCGTGGGCCACGGCCCGGCCCGAGCGGTCGGACGTGGCGCTGTGGGCCGTGGAGCTGGCCCTGCTGGTACCCGCGCATCCGGCACGGCTGCGGTACGAGCGGGGGCAACTGCTGGTGCAGCGCGGTGAGTTCGTGTCGGGCGCGGAGGAGCTGGAGTACTACGCCGAACTGATTGAGGTGGTGGACGAGCCGGCCGCGCACAAGGTGCGCCAACAGGCCCACACGGCTCGGGCCATGCTCAACTGACATGCTCGACCGAGCTGTCAGAGCCAGCCCTTCTCGCGGGCTGTCCGCACCGCCTCGGCCCGGTTGCGTACCGCGAGCTTCTGGATGGCCGTGGAGAGGTAGTTGCGGACCGTGCCCTGCGAGAGGTGGAGGGCCTTGGCCAGTTCGGCGTTGGTGGAGCCGTCGGCCGCCGCACGGAGCACCTCGCGTTCGCGCTCGGTCAGCGGGTTGGCGCCCTCGGCGAGCGCGGCGGCGGCGAGCGTGGGGTCGATGACCCGCTCGCCGGACAGCACCTTGCGGACGGCCTCGGCGAGCTGGGCCGCCGGGGCGTCCTTGACGAGGAAGGCGTCGGCGCCGGCCTCCATGGCGCTGCGCAGATAGCCGGGGCGGCCGAACGTGGTCAGGACGACCAGCTTGACCCGCGGATACTCCCGGTGGACCCGGGCGGCCGCCTCGATGCCGGTGCAGCCGGGCATCTCGATGTCGAGCAGCGCCACGTCCACGCCGTGCGCGCCGACGGCCGCGAGCACCTCGTCGCCGCGCGCGACCTGGGCGACGACCTCGATGTCCTCCTCCAGGCCGAGCAGCGCGGCCAGGGCCTCGCGGACCATCGACTGGTCCTCGGCGAGGAGAACCTTGATCGTGCTCGTCATGCCCCGGATCCTACGTCCCCCGCACGGACCGCCGGGACGCGGGCGACCAGCCGGAACCCGTGCCTCGTGCGGCCCGCCTCCAGCGTGCCGCCGGCCTTCTCCAGCCGCTCGGTCAGGCCCGTCAGACCGTTGCCGGGCCCGTTGTTCGTGCCGCCGGCTCCGTTGTCCTCGACGGAGAGTTCGAGCATCGGGCCGTCCAGGGTCTGGCGGTGGGTGAACCGGACGAGGCACTTGTCGGCGCCGCTGTGCCGGACCACGTTGGTGACCGCCTCGCGCAGCGCCCAGCCGAGCGCGGACTCCGCCTCCTCGGGGACACCGGTGAGGTCGGGCTCGGCGGGCATCTCGGCGGTGACGCCGGCGGCGGTCAGCGCGACCTGGGTACCGGCGAGTTCGGCGGCGAGCCGGGGCCGCCGGTAGCCGGTGACCGCCTCTCGTACGTCGACCAGCGCCTGCCGGCTGACCTGTTCGATGTCGGCGACCTGCTGGGCCGCCTTGTCGGGGTGGTCGGGCAGCATCCGGCCGGCCAGCTCGCTCTTCAGCGTGATCAGGGAGAGGGAGTGGCCCAGCAGGTCGTGCAGGTCGCGGGCGAGGCGCAGGCGCTCCTCGTTGGCGGCGAGATGGGCGACGGTGGCCCTCGCCTTGCGCAACTCGACGGTGGTGCGGACGAGTTGGCCGACGCCGACCATCGCGAACCCGATCAGCGGGACGAGGAGCAGGCTCTCGTCCGCCTTCTCGTGCCAGCGCATTCCGATGAGGAACATCGCCGCGGTCGCCGCGGGGATCGCCGCGAACGCGGCCCGGACCGGCAGGGTGGCCCCGCAGGCGACCGACAGGTAGATGAACAGGCCGAGCCATGCGCCGCCGAAGGCGTACGCCAGCAGGGGGGCGAGGACGCCGAGGACCGAGAGCAGCGAGACGACGAGGCGGGGGCTGAAGGACCGGCCCATGTTACGGATGACCAGCGTCAGGTAGGCGGCGACGAAGGCCGTGAGGCCGATCGCGCCGGCGGCCGTGGCGGCCGTGGTGTGGTGGCCCGAGGCCAGGTCCTTGACCGGCGAGCTGAGGAAGACCAGCCAAACGCCGATCCACAGCAGCTTGACCGCCAGCTCACGCCGGTTGAGGGGTGCCTGGCCGATCCGCACCTGCTGCTCCGGCCGCTTCTCGCAGCCCCGCGGGTCTTCCGTCATCGCGCTCACGCCTTCAGCGTGTCCTTCCGGTACAGCCAGGCCGCGCCGCCCGCGAACAGGACGAAGTAGACGGCGAGGATCGCGATGTCCGTCGCACTCGGAGCCTGGCTCTGTTCGATGGCCCGTCCGAGAGCAGCGTACGCGTGCGTGGGCAGCCACTTCGCGATGTCCTGCAGGAACTTCGGGAAGGTGGTGGACGGCATCCACAGGCCGCCGAGGATCGACAGACCGAAGTAGACGATCATCGTGATGGGGCGGACCGCGTCACCGGAGGCGAGGTAGCCGAGGGCGACGCCGAGCGCGGCGAAGACCAGGCTGCCGGCCCAGATGACCCCGGTGAGGGCGAGCCACTGCCAGGCGTCCAGGTGGACGTGCTTGATCGCGGCGGCGGCCACGAACACCACGATGATCGACGGCAGGCTCACCACGGCCGCGCTGGCGGTCTTGGCGAGGACGTAGCCGCGCCCGGGCAGCGGGGTCAGCCGCAGCTGCCGTACCCAGCCGTTCTCGCGCTCCTTGGCGATGCGCTCGCTGTTGCCCATCAGGACGGCGGTCAGGGCGCCGAAGGAGGCCATGGAGACCATCAGGTAGGTGGCGACGGTCAGGCCGGTGCCGTCGACCTTCTGGCCGGAGCCGGAGCTGCTGGAGAAGATCAGGAACAGGATCGCGGGGTAGAGCACCGAGAAGAACAGGAACTTCTTGTTGCGCAGGGCGCGGGCGAGTTCGAGCTTGATGAGCGCGGTCATGACTGCTTGGCCTCCTCGGCCTCCGTGATGGCGACGAAGGCCTGCTCCAGACCGAGCCCGGCGACTTCGAGGTTGCGGGGGTAGACACCGAGGCCGTACAGGGCGTGGACGGTGGCGTCGGCGTCGGACGACTGGATGCGGACGGTCTGGCCCGAGACGTCGATGGACGTCAGGAAGGGCAGGGCGCGCAGGGCGGCCTCGTCGATCTCGCCCTCCAGGTCGAAGGCGACCCGGCGGGCGCCGGCCTTGGCCTTGATCTCGGCGGCGGTGCCGTCGGCGAGGAGCCGGCCGCGGTGCAGCACCAGCACCCGGTCGGCGATGGCGTCGGCCTCTTCGAGGTAGTGGGTGGCGAAGAGGACCGTACGGCCCTGGTCGGCCTGTTCGCGCATGGTGGCCCAGAAGGCCTGGCGGGCGGAGACGTCCATGCCGGTGGTCGGCTCGTCCAGGATGATCAGGTCGCTGTCGCCGGCGGTGGCGAGGGCGAAGCGGACGCGCTGGGCCTGGCCGCCGGAGAGCTTGTTGACCTTGCGGTCGGCGATCTGCGTGATGCCCGCGCGGGCCATCACGTCCGCGGCCTTGTACGGCTTCGGGTGCAGCGAGCAGCCCAGCTTCACCAGTTCCTCGACGGTGACCTCGTCCATCAGTCCGCCGCTCTGCAGCATGGCCCCGACCCGCCCGGCGACGATCGCCTCGCGCGGGGTGCCGCCGAACAGGCTCACCGTGCCGGCGTCGGGGTGCTTGAGGCCGAGGAGCAGGTCGAGGGTGGTGGACTTGCCGGCCCCGTTCGGGCCGAGGAGGGCGACGGTCTCGCCCGGGTACAGCCGGAGCGAGAGCCCGTCGACGGCCTTCACACTCCCGTACGTCTTGGTCACCTGGTCGAAGCCGACCACCGGGGTGGTGGTGGCCGGTGCCGCAGTTGTCGTCATGGCGTCCATGCTCGCGGCGCGGACGGGGTGCCGGGCAGTGTCGGGGGTCCTGAGTGCCGGATGACAGATGTCATGCCGATCGGGTGACGGGCATGCCGAAGGGGGCGCCCGGTGTCGCTGGGCGCCCCCTGTACGGCCGGGCTAGCTGGGGTTCGTCTGGATGACCGCGACCCGGTTGGTCTTGCTGATCAGGGCCTGGCGGAGGGCGACGTAGACGTCCTGCGGGGTGACGGGGGTCTTCTTGTTGGTGCCGCGGGTGATGAGTACGCCGTCGAAGGCCTTGCCGTACAACTGCCTCAGGGCGTTGAGGTCGGGCTTGTCGACCAGCTTGCCGTCCGCCGTGGGCACCACCCTGAGGAACTTCCAGAGGGATTTCTCCGGGCTCATCAGGACCACGTGCCCGGCGCCCGCCGACACGGTCACGTTGCCCGACATCGCCGGCTCCGCGAACTCCTTCAGCTCGCGGTCGACCTCGGCCTTGGACACCGTCGGCTGCTTGGTGGCCGTCGGTACGGTGACCGGGGCCGCCGTGTCCGTCTCGACCATGGTGCGGTAGGCCTGTTCGACCGCCTGGGTCGACTGGGCCGCGTCGATGGCCTGGCCCGCCTTCCCGTAGACGGCGACGGCCTTGCCGGGCTTGAAGTCGATGCCGCCCTCGGTGACCGAGCCGGAGCCGCCGCCGGTCTGTTCCAGAGCCGCCTGCAGCTTCTCCTGGTCCACGGGCATCTCCGGGTCGATCACCCGCTTCTGCCCGAAGAGCGAGCCGATGACGTGGACCGGGTTGTAGTCGCTGGTCGCGGCCTTGCTCACGGTGGCCTGGAAGTCGAACTGGAGACCGGCGTTCTGCGGGGTGATGCTGACCGTGTGGCCGCCGACGGAGAGCTTCAGCGGCTTGTTCACCCGGTGGCCGAAGGCGTCGTCGAGCTTCTTGACGGCGTCGTCACGGGTGCCGCCGCCGATGTCCACGCCGAGGACCGTGGTGCCCTTGGGGACGTCGGTGTGGTTCATCAGCAGTCCGGCGCCGTAGGCACCGCCCGCGACGACGACCACGCCGGCGCCGAGCAGCACCAGCTTGCTGCGGCCCTTCTTCTTCGGCTTGGCCTGCGCCTTGGGCGCGCTGGACGACTGCGGCTTGGCCGGGGCCTGCGCGGCCGGGCCGTCGGACCGGGCGCCGCCGAACGGGGAGGTGCCCCCGTCGGGGATGACC
Organism: Streptomyces sp. NPDC001851; assembly: GCF_040297165.1. NCBI lineage: Bacteria > Bacillati > Actinomycetota > Actinomycetes > Kitasatosporales > Streptomycetaceae > Streptomyces > Streptomyces sp. NPDC001851. Next base: position 235,320 of record NZ_JBEOYR010000001.1, read on the forward strand.
GGGATGCCGCTGGTGACGGTGTGTCCGGAGACGTTGTCGGCGGGGCGGTAGCCGGGCGTGCCCGGTTCGGGGGCCGGCTTCTGCGGGGTGAGGATCGCGGTGTCGTCGCTGAGCCCACCGCCCGGACCGAGACCGGAGGGGCCGCCGGTCTGGCCGGGACCGGAGGAGCCGCCGGGGCCGGGGTTCGGACCGCGCAGGGCGCCAGGGCCCGTGGGGCCTTCGAGGTCGGCCAGGTCGGCGAGGGCGCTGCGGGGGGCCTGGGTGCTCCGGTCGCCGGGGCCGCCGTAGCCGCCTCCCGTGCCGGGCGAACCGCCGGGACGCGGACCGTCGCCGAAGGGTTCACCGCCGTCCCGGCCGCCGGCCGGCCGGGCGAAGGGGCCGTCGCCGGTGACCGGGCCGCTGGTGGGGCCGGCTGGGCCCTGCGGGCCGCCGGGACCGCCCTGGCCACGCGGGCCGTTGAAGCCGCTGGCACCGCCGGGCCCGCCGGGGCCGTTCGCGCCCGCCGTACCGCCGAGGCCGTCGTGGCCGCCGGCGCCGCTCGCGCCGCCCGCACCGGTCGCGCCCGTGGCGCCGAAGGTGTCCTGGCCGCCGCCGTTCTCCGAGAAGTAGGGCAGGTCGTCGCGGCGCGACTCGCCGCCGGCCGCGCCCGCGCGGGAGCCGCCGCCCAGCGGGCCGGCGGCCAGTGCCTCGGTCACGTCGAAGGAGCCGGTGCCGCCGCCGTGTCCGGGGGCGACGGGGCCGCCGGTGGCGCCGGGCAGGCCCTTGCCGTTCGTGCCGCCGGAGCGGGAGCCGCCCGGGACGCTCATGGAGCCGACCACACCGCCGGGACGCCCGCCGCCGGGGCGTGCTCCGGTGGTACCGGCCGCACCCGATGCACCCGGACCACCCGAACGGGTGCCCGACCCGCCGGAGGCGGGGGTGGAACCGCCGGGGCTTCCGGCCCCGTTCGTGCCGCCGCCGGCCGGACCGCCCTTGCCGGCGCCGGACTTGCGGGGCGCGAACCAGTCGCTGGTCTTCTCCCCGGCCTGGGGCGCGGGCTCGGCAGCGGGTTCGGCGGTGCCGGTTCCGGCGCCGGTGGCGGTCCGGTCGGCAGCGGGCCGCGTGTCGGCGGGCGTCTCGTCCCCGGCGCCGTCGGCGTCCCCGACGGGCTTGCGCACGACGACCGGCGGGATGGGCCGGGATCCGGGAATGTTGATGCGGATCCGGGTCGTCAGCGTGGTCTCGGTCTTCTTCTCCTCCGGCCGCGTGCCCGAACGGCCCGCGTCCGCACCGTCGCCGGAAGCCATGGGGGTCCCGTACGGCGGCGTGCCGGAGGGGTATGCGGCTCCGCCGCGCCCGTTGGGCCCGGAGGACGGAGTGTCAGTTTCACGACTCAAGGCAGGTTCTCCCAGTTGGCTCCACCGCCCGACACGACCTCACGATGGGGGTCCCCCCGCTCGAAGAAGCCGGGAGCGGGGGAGGCTCGGCGGCGCGCACCACCATACTGGCCACCTCTGGCGCGTATCCCATGACCGCTGAGGAAACCCACACCGGACTCGCACGTGCACCGCACGGCGAAGTGGTACGTCACTTGCCAAGTCGGGCGGCGCCGCCGCGAGGCTGCCGCCCGGCACCAACGGTGGCGCAGATCACAGCGAGGGCCATGCCGCCGAGCAGGAAGAGGTAGGAGCCGCCTCCCGCGCTGAACAGGAAGTCGCCTTCGGGGCGCGAGGTGGTGAGCAGGATGACGGCGACGATCCAGCCCACCACCGGTGCGACCGCACCGCCCCGGCCGCCGGTGGCGTACGCCCCGCCGAGGAAGAGCCCGGCCGCGCCCGCGAGGGCGAGCAGCAGTCCGCCGGGGAACCAGGCGGCCTGGACGAGGGTGCCGGCGACACCGGTGAGGGCGCCGAGGAGGAAGAGGCCGGCATGGGCGGCGGCCCGTCCGGCGGAGGGCGGTCGCAGCGGCTGGGCGAGCAGCGGGCCCTGTCCCGGGTCGCTCATGATGTCTCCTCCAGGTCGAGTCCGGCGAACAGGTCGGTTTCCCCGGGCTGCGCCGTGCCGTGCACCAGCTCGTAGTACTCGGTGGTGAACAGCGGCTGGGCCAGTGCGTTGGAGAGCGCGAAGTACGGCTCGGCCACGTCGATCTGGGTGGCGTGGGCGCGCATCGCGGCGGCCTTGGCGGCGGCGTGGGCGGTGCCGTCGACGGCGGTGGTGATCCGCTCGTCGTCGACCACGCCGGGTACGTCCTCCAGGGACGCGCTCTTGTCGAACGGCAGTACGGACAGCTCGTCCTGGAGGCGGGCGAAGGCTGCCTCGGCGACGGAGCGCGGGACGCGGTTCCAGTAGACCTTGGCGATCCGGTGGCCGCGCCCGGCGGCGAGGTCGACGGCGCGCATGGCGACGCGGTGGGCCTGGATGTGGTCGGGGTGGCCGTACCCGCCGTGGTCGTCGTAGGTGACGAGGACCTGGGGGCGGACCTCCAGGATCACCTCGGCGAGGTGCCCGGCGGCCTGGTCCACATCGGCCTGCCAGAAGCACCCGGGGTCCTCGTTGTCCGGGACGCCCATCATGCCGGAGTCCCCGTACCGCCCGGCCCCGCCGAGCAGCCTGGCGTCCGTCACCCCCAGCTCGCGCACGGCGGCGGCCAGCTCACCGCGCCGGTGCGCGCCCAGCGCGGGGCCGGTCAGATGCCGCAGCTCGGGCGGGATGACCTCGCCCCGCTCCCCGAGGGTGCAGGTGACCAGGGTCACATGGGCGCCCTCGGCCGCGTACCTGGCCATGGTCGCGCCGTTGTTGATCGACTCGTCGTCCGGGTGCGCGTGCACCAGCAGCAGACGCCGGGCTGGCAGTTCCGTCATGGGACCACCCTACGAGGCGGGCCCGCCCGTGCACCGCGGCAGGCCGTTCGCCGGGCCGGTCCCGTCCGGCGGAGGACCGTGAGGGGCGGATGCTCAGAACTTGATGCTGCCGATCATGCTGGCGACGTTGGTCGTCAGCTGGCTGATCGTCGGAGCGACGGTGGACGAGGCGAGGTAGAAGCCGAGCAGCATGCACACGATGGCATGCCCGCCCTTGAGCCCTGACTTCTTGATCAACAAGAAGACGATGATCGCCAGCAGCACCACCGCCGAAATCGAGAGTGCCACGGCGGCTCACCTCCAAAGATCGCCAGATCTAGATCAGTTGAGCAAATCCATGCAGACGCCAGCAGGTTCATACCCACACAGCGGTAGTGATCATAACTATGAGTGCTCGCGCATCGCTCGGCGCACGGCCGCACAAGGGGGCGCATGGCCAATATGGTCGGGGTATGACGACCGAGCCTGACTCCTTCCCCCGTCGGCACGCCCGGACCCAGCGGTTCACGCTCGGCGCGCCGCGCGCCTTCACCGTGGCGCCCGACGGTTCGCGTGTCGCGTTCCTGCGCTCCGGCTCCGGCACCGACCGGGCCAACTCCCTCTGGGTCATGGACCTTCCGGGGGGCGGAGAGCGCCTGGCGGCCGATCCGGGCCCGCTTCTCGGCGGCGCGTCCGAGGAGCTCCCGCCCGAGGAGCGGGCGCGCCGGGAGCGCAGCCGGGAGGGGGGTGCGGGCATCGTCGGCTATGCCACCGACGCCGCGGTGGAGTTGGCGTCTTTCGCCTTGTCGGGGCGGCTTTTCACGGCCGAGCTGCGGGCCGGCACGACGCGTGAACTCCGGGTGCCGGGACCGGTGATCGACCCGCGGCCCTCCCCCGACGGCAGGCACATCGCCTATGTCGCGCAGGGTGCGCTGCGGGTCGTGGGTGCCGAGGGCGAGGACGACCGGGCGCTCGCCGAGCCGGAGCCCGCGGAGGGACCGGGGCAGGTCGCCTACGGGCTCGCGGAGTTCGTCGCGGCCGAGGAGATGGGGCGTTCGCGCGGTTTCTGGTGGGCGCCGGACGGGCGCCGGCTGCTTGTGGCGCGCGTGGACGACACGCCGGTGCGGCGGTGGTGGATCGCGGATCCGGCCCATCCGGAGCGTGCGCCGCACGACGTCGCGTACCCGGCCGCCGGCACGCCGAACGCGGATGTGCGGCTGTTCGTGCTCGGGCTCGACGGGGAGCGCGCGGAGGTGGCGTGGGACCGGGACCGCTACCCGTATCTGGCCCGTGTGCACTGGTCAGCGGCGGGTGCGCCGCTGGTGCTGGTGCAGGCGCGGGACCAGCGCAGCCAGCTGTTCCTGGCGGTGGACCCGGACACCGGGGCGACGCGCATGGTGCACGCGGACGAAGATCCAAGTTGGCTTGAACTGTTCGCCGGAGTGCCCTGCTGGAGCCCCTCCGGGCAGCTTGTCCGGATCGCGGACGAGGGCGGCGCACGGGTGCTGACGGTCGGCGAACGCCCTTTGACCAGCGGCCAGTTGCACATGCGCGCGGTGCTGGACGTGGGCTCCGACGACGTGCTCGTTTCCGCCTCGGCGGGCACGGAGGCGGAGGCGCCCGAGATCGGCGAAGTCCATGTGTACCGGGTGAACGAGCTGGGCGTGGAGCGCGTGTCGCAGGAGCCCGGCGTGCACTCGGCGGTGCGCGCCGGGGGCGTGACCGTCCTCGTGTCGGCGAGCCTGGACAGGCCGGGCACCCGTGTCCAGGTGCTGTGTGACGGAAAACCGGCGGCGACTGTCCGGTCGTACGCCGAAGATCCCGGTTTGTCCCCGCGGGTGACGCTCACCCAGGGGGGCGCACGCCGAATCCCGTGCGCCGTGCTTATGCCGCGGGACTACCACGGTGACACGCCCCTGCCCGTCCTGATGGACCCCTACGGCGGCCCGCACGGCCAGCGGGTGCTCGCCGCGCACAACCCCCACCTGACCTCGCAGTGGTTCGCCGACCAGGGCTTCGCGGTGATCGTGGCCGACGGGCGCGGCACTCCGGGGCACTCGCCGGCCTGGGAGAAGGCGGTCCGGGACGAGCTGGCGGCCGTCGTGCTCCAGGACCAGGTGGACGCGCTGCACGCGCTCGCCGGGGACTTCCCGCTGGACCTGGGCCGGGTGGCGATCCGCGGCTGGTCCTTCGGCGGCTATCTCGCGGCGCTGGCGGTGCTGCGCCGCCCGGACGTCTTCCACGCGGCCGTCGTCGGCGCCCCGGTCACCGATCTGCGCCTGTACGACACCCACTACCAGGAGCGCTACCTCGGCGACCCGGGCGAGCAGCCGGAGGCCTACCGCCGCAACTCGCTGGTCGACGACGCGGGGCTGGTCGACCCGGCCGAGCCGCACCGCCCGATGATGATCATCCATGGCCTCGCGGACGACAACGTGGTCGTCGCCCACTCCCTGCGGCTGTCCTCCGCCCTGCTCGCCGCGGGCCGCCCGCACGAGGTGCTGCCGCTGTCCGGGGTGACGCACATGACCCCGCAGGAGACCGTCGCCGAGAACCTGCTGCGGCTGCAGCTGGACTTCCTCCGGCGGGCACTGCCCCAGCCGGGAAAATGACCGCCAACTGCGTTAACATGCAGGCAACTTCACGGAAGCCGCACCGATATACGCACGCGCGAGGCTGATCGGCGTACGGCCGTGCGGGTGCCGTGAACGGGCCGGGGTGCGCCATGTCACCCCGGCCCGTTGCCGTACTCGCCCTCCGCCGGTACCACCTGCCGCTCCTCCGCGAAGTGGCAGGCCGAGGCGTGGGCCGCGGGGCCGGACGTGCCGCGGAAGGCGGCCGGTACCGCGAGGGCGGGGACCTCCCGGGCACAGCGTTCCTGCGCCTTCCAGCAGCGGGTGCGGAAGCGGCAGCCGGAGGGGATGTTCGTCGGGGACGGCACATCGCCGGTCAGGATGATCCGCTCACGGTGTTCGCGCGCCTCGGGGTCCGGGACCGGGACCGCCGAGAGCAGCGCCTGGGTGTAGGGGTGCGTGGGATGGTCGTAGATCTCGGCGTTCCCGCCGGTCTCCACGATCCGCCCGAGGTACATCACGGCCACCCGGTCGGAGATGTGCCGGACGACGGACAGGTCGTGCGCGATGAAGACATAGGAGAGGTCGAACTCCGACTGGAGGCGGTCCAGGAGGTTGATCACCTGGGCCTGGACCGAGACGTCGAGGGCGGACACCGGCTCGTCGGCGACGATCACCTCCGGGCGCAGGGCCAACCCACGTGCGATGCCGATGCGCTGGCGCTGGCCGCCGGAGAACTGGTGCGGGTAGCGGTTGACGTACTCCGGGTTGAGGCCGACCACGTCCAGCAGCTCCTGGACCCGGCGGCGGCGGTCCCCCTTGGGCGCGGCCTCGGGGTGGATGTCGTACGGCTCCCCGACGATGTCCCCGACCGTCATACGGGGGTTGAGGGAGGTGTACGGGTCCTGGAAGACCATCTGGATGTTGCGGCGGACCGCCTTGAGGGCCTTGCCGGACAGCCGGGTGATGTCCTCGCCCTTGAACCTGATGGAGCCGGCCGTGGGACGTTCGAGATGGCAGAGCATCTTCGCGACCGTCGACTTGCCGCAGCCCGACTCCCCGACGATGCCGAGGGTCTCCCCCCTGCCGAGGGTGAAGTCGACGCCGTCGACGGCCTTCACCGCGCCGACCTGCTTCCTGAACAGGACGCCCCGGGTGAGCGGGTAGTGCTTGACCAGTCCGGTCACCTCGAGGATCGGCTCAGTGGGCGCGGCCATGCAGGCACTCCCTCCAGAAGTGGCAGGCGCTGCCGCGTACGCCGGAGACCTCGTACAGCGGGGGTTCGTCGGTGCGGCAGACGTCCCTCGCCATCGGGCAGCGCGGGTGGAAGGAGCAGCCGGGCGGGATGTCCGTCAGGTTCGGCGGCAGGCCCTTGATGGCGTACAGCTCCTGTCCCTTCTGGTCCAGGCGGGGGACGGAGTCCAGCAGGCCGCGGGTGTAGGGGTGGGCGGGTGCCTTGTAGATGCCGTGCACCGGCGCCGACTCGACGATCTTCCCGGCGTACATCACGGCGATCCGGTCGGCGACGTCGGCCACGACGCCCAGGTCGTGGGTGATGAGGATGAGCCCCATGCGGTACTCGCGCTGCAGCTCGGCGAGCAGGTCCATGACCTGGGCCTGCACGGTGACGTCCAGGGCGGTGGTGGGTTCGTCGGCGATGACGAGCGCCGGTTCCAGGGCCAGCGCCATGGCGATCATGATGCGCTGGCGCATACCGCCGGAGAACTGGTGGGGATAGTCCCGCACCCGCTGGGCGGCGGCCGGGATGCGCACCCGCTCCATCAGCTCGACGGCCTTGCCGCGCGCGTCCTTCCTCGACATCCCTCGGTGCACGACGAACATCTCGCCGAGCTGGTCCCCCACGGAGAGGACGGGGTTGAGGGCCGACAGGGCGTCCTGGAAGATCATCGCCATTCCGGCGCCCCGGATCCTGCGCCGCTCCTCTTCCTTCAGCTTCAGCAGATCCCGCCCCTGGAACAGGATCTCGCCCCCGGTGATCCTGCCCGGCGGCATGTCGAGGATCCCCATGACGGCCTGCGCGGTGACGGACTTGCCCGACCCGGACTCCCCGAGCACGGCCAGCGTCTCCCCCGCACCGACCTCGTAACTCACCCCGTTGACGGCATGCGCCACCCCGTCCCGCGTCCGGAACTCCACGCACAGCCCCCGCACTTCGAGCAACACCCCACCATCACCTCAGCTTCGGATCGAGGGCGTCGCGGATGGCGTCGCCGAGCATGACGAGGACGGACACGGTGATCGCCCATGCGCCCGAGGGCCACAGCGCACCCGCGCCGCCACCCATGCCTCCCACCCCGCCCCCGGCGGCCGGGCCCACCCGCGGATCGCGGCATCGCAACACCCCACCATCACCTCAGCTTCGGATCGAGGGCGTCGCGGATGGCGTCGCCGAGCATGATGAAGGCCAGGACCGTGATGGCCAGGGCGCCCGAGGGCCACAGGAGGGCGTGGGGGGCGTTGCGGATGTACGGGGAGGCGTTGGAGATGTCGATGCCCCAGGAGACGCTGGGCGGCTTCAGGCCCACGCCGAGGTACGACAAGGTGGCCTCCAGCGCGATGTAGGTGCCGAGGGCGATGGTCGCCACCACGATCACCGGGGCCACGGCGTTCGGGGCGATGTGGCGCAGCAGGATGCGGGAGTCGGAGGCGCCGAGGGCGCGGGCGGCCTGGACGTAGTCGTTCTGTTTGGCGGTGATGACCGAGCCGCGGGCGATGCGGCTGATCTGCGGCCAGCCCAGCAGGACCATGAAGCCGATCACCGGCCAGACCGTGTTGCTGGTCACCACCGAGAGCAGGACGAGACCGCCCAGGACCACCGGGATCGCGAAGAAGATGTCGGTGATCCGGGACAGGACCGAGTCCCAGACGCCGCCGAAATAGCCCGCGAGGGCGCCCAGTACCGCGCCGACGACGGCCACGCCGAGGGTCGCCAGCACGCCCACCGTGACGGACGTACGGGCGCCGTACACCGTGCGCGTGTAGACGTTGCAGCCCTGGCCGTCGTAGCCGAAGGGCGCGCCCGGCCCCGGGCCGTCCTGGGCCCTGGCGAGGTCGCACTTCAGGGGGCTGCCGGAGGCGATCGCCGAGGGCCAGAGGGAGATGAAGACCAGGAAGACGATGACCAGGGCGGAGATCAGGAACACCGGGTTGCCGCGCAGGTCCCGCCAGGCGTCGGACCACAGCGAACGCGGCCTGCCCTCCGGGCCGCCCGGCGTCCGCTCCAGCGTGGCCGCCTCGCTCGCGCCCAGGTCCATCGCCCCGCCCATGCCGGTCCCGGCGATCGCGCCCTCGGGCTCGTACGGCTGCTCAGGCATAGCGGATCCTCGGGTCGAGTACGGCGTACAGGAGGTCGACGAGGAGGTTGGCGACCAGGAAGACCAGCACGAGGACCGTCACGAAACCGACCACCGTCTGGGTGTTCTGGCGCAGGATGCCCTGGTAGAGCTGGAAGCCGACGCCATGGATGTTGAAGATCCGCTCGGTGGCGATCGCTCCGCCCATCAGCGCGCCGATGTCGGCACCGATGAAGGTGACCACGGGGATCAGGGAGTTGCGCAGCAGGTGCCGGACGATCACCCGGCGCCGGGGCAGGCCCTTGGCGATGGCCGTACGGACGTAGTCGGACCGCTTGTTCTCGGCGATGGCGGTGCGGGTCAGCCGGGTGACATAGGCGAGGGAGACGGAGGCGAGGACGAGGCCGGGCAGGATCAGCTCGTCGTAGCTGCCGTAGCGCACGGACGGGCTGATCCACTGCCATCGGATGCCGAGCAGCAGCTGCAGCAGCAGACCGGTGACGAAGGTGGGGACGGAGATCACCACCAGGGTGGCCAGCAGCACCCCGGTGTCGACGGGCCGGCCGCGCCGCATGCCCGTCAGCACGCCCAGCGTCACGCCCACCACGATCTCGAAGAGGATCGCGACGACCGTGAGCCGGATGGTGACGGGGAACGCCGCTCCCATCAGCTCGGTGACCTTCTGGCCGTTGAAGGCGGTGCCGAAGTCACCGGTCAGGACGTTGCCCATGTAGGTCGCGTACTGCTGCCACAGCGGCTTGTCCAAGCCGAACTCCCGTTTCAGCTGGGCGGCCGTCGCCGGGTCGCAGGTCCGCTCCCCGCACAGGCCGGCGATGGGGTCGCCCATCACGTTCACCATCAGGAAGATCAGCAGCGTCGACCCGATGAACACCGGGATCATCTGGAGCAGCCGTCTCGCGACATAGCGCCCCACGGGGATCAGCCGACCTTGATCTCGTTGTAGACCGGCACGCTGAACGGGTTGAGTGCCACGTGGGAGAGCCGGGAGGTGTAGCCGGCGCTGCCGTTCTGGTACCAGAGCGGGATGGCCGCCATGTTGTCCCGGACGACCTCCTCGGCCTGCTGGAAGAGCCTGACGGCCGCCGCCCGGTCGGTCTCGGCGTTGGCCCGGTCGACGAGCCGGTCGAACCGCCTGTCGGACCACTTGCCGTCGTTGGAGGAGGCGCCCGTGTAGTACAGCGGCTGCAGGAAGTTCTGGATCAACGGGTAGTCCATCTGCCAGCCGGCCCGGAAGGGGCCGGTCATCTTCTGGTGGGTGGTCTGGTTGCGGTAGTCGGCGAAGGTGCCGATCGGGTTGCCGACGCAGGCCCTGTCGTTGCCGAGGGCGTTGTTGATGGAGTTGCACACGGCGTCCACCCACTGCCGGTGCGAGCCGGTGTCCGCGTTGTAGGTGATCGTCAGCCGGCCGCCGGGGATCCCGCCGCCCTCCTGGATGAGCTTCCGGGCCTGCGCGGGGTCGTAGTCGCAGGCGTGGCCGCACAGCCCGGGCTTGTAGCCGCCGGCCGCGCCGAGTACCGGGGAGGTCCAGTCGGTGGCCGGGGTGCGGGTGTTCCGGAAGATGGTCCCGGTGATCTGTTTGCGGTTGATCGCCATGGACAGGCCCGTGCGGACCTTCCGTGCGCCACCGGTGTTCCACTTCGGGTCGTAGTAGGGGAAGGCCAGGGTCTGCAGGATGCCGGCCGGGGTGTTGATGTAGCGGCCGTTCAGGTCGGTCTCGACGTTCTTGAGCTGGCTGGCCGGCACGTCGTCGACCAGGTCGAGGTTGCCGGCCAGCACGTCGGTGTACGCGGTGCCGCTGTCGGTGTACACCAGCAGGGTCACCCCGACGTTCCGGGCCGGGTCCGGGCCGGGGTAGGCGTCCCACTTCTTCAGGTTCATCGCGGAGCCCTTGGTGTACGACTCGATCTGGTAGGGCCCGTTGCCGACCGGCTTGCTCACCCAGGCCGCGTGGTCGGTGAAGAAGGCGCGCGGGAGGGGGGCGTAGGCCGCGTAGCCGAGGGTGTCGGGGAAGCTGGAGAACTTCTGGTGGAGGGTGACGGTGAAGGTCCTGGGGCCGGTGACCCTGAGCCCGGACAGGGTGTCGGCGGTCTGCGTGCCGGTGTCGGGGTGGACCTTGTCGTAGCCCTCGATGTAGCCGAAGAAGTACGCGTTCTTCTGGTTGTTGCGCAGGCTCGCCCCGTAGTTCCAGGCGTCCACGAAGGACCGGGCGGTGACCGGTTCGCCGTTGCTGAACGTCCAGCCCTTCTTGACGGTGACGGTGAAGTGCCGCGAGTCCGGGGTGTCGATGCGCTCGGCGAGCATGTTCTGGGCCTTGCCGGTCCTCGGGTCGTACTTCTTCAGGCCCCGGAAGATCATGTCGAGGACCTTGCCGCCCTGCACCTCGTTGGTGTTGGCGGGCTCCAGCGGGTTCTGCGGGTCGCCCCAGGAGGAGGTCAGCACGCCGGGACCGCCGAACCCGGCGCCGCCCCCGCAGGCGGTGGCCATCAGCCCCGCGGCGAGCGCGCAGCCGGCCCACCTGACGCGCGTGACCCGACGCATCCAGTGCCTCCCTCCGCGCTCACCGATCCGACACCGGTCGCCATCCGATCCACCACCGGGCGCCATCAGATCCGATACCGGCCAATATCGGCGCATCCGGCGCTTATCGCATGTGCGTCGCCGGATTGAGAGGCCTTTAGGGGGACACGTCATCCGAATGCAGACAGCCACCTGGGCGAGCGCGGACGATCTTGCGCGGACCGCGCAACAGATCTCTGTGCAACGTTGCCGAAACGTTGGATTGCGACGTGCCGATGTACGCATTTCGACACGTCACCGTCCGCATATCGAACTCATTGCCTGATTCGTCCAGTTAGTCCGATGTGAAGCACGGATTGATTACGACGTACTACCCGCGTAGCTACGGAAGAGTCAAGCCCGAGTAAAGAACGTAAAGACGCAACCAAGGCGACCGAGAATTTATTGACCTTGAATGAATTGCGTTGAAAAAGTCCGGCGTAGCCCGTAGGGGAGCGCCCTGCGGAGCTTGACCACAGGGCACGGAGCATCATGACCCCCCCAACCCCTTCGTCGGCCGCCCCTCTAGAGGTGACCAAAGAAGACAGCGCCACATCGGCGAAGCCCGGCAACCCGAAGGGCACCGAGAGCCGCTCCCCGGGACGGCTGGCCTGGACCCGCTTCAAGCGGGACCGTTCGGGCGTCATATCCGCCTTCGTGGTGATCCTCTTCTTCGTCGTGGGCATCGCCGCGCCGCTGATCGCCAAGCTGTACGGCAAGGACCCGTACACCACGTACGGCATGAACATCCCGGGCCTGCTCAACCAGTTCAACTACCCGATCAAGCCCAACGGCGGCATCAGCTCCGACTTCTGGTTCGGCATCGAGCCGCAGCTCGGGCGGGACGTCTTCACCTTCCTGCTGTACGGCATCCGCAACTCGCTGCTGATCGCCACGGCCGCCGCCCTGCTGACAGTCCTGATGGGCGTCGTCATCGGCATCACCGCCGGCTACCTGGGCGGCAAGACGGACTACTTCGTCGGCCGCGTGATCGACATCCTGCTGGCGTTCCCGCAGACCCTGTTCTTCATCGCCTTCTGGCCGGTGGTCATCGCGATCTTCGTCGCGCCGACGGACAACACGCCGGTCTGGCTGACCGTCACCAGCCTCATCCTCGTGATGACGGCCTTCGGCTGGGCCTCCATCGCGCGTCTGCTGCGCGGCGAGGTACTCGCCCTGCGCGAGCGCGAGTTCGTCGAGGCGGCCAAGGTCACCGGCGCCTCCCCGGCCCGGATCATCTTCAAGGAACTGCTGCCCAACCTGTGGACGCCGATCCTCATCCAGGCGACGCTGCTCCTGCCGACCTACGTCACCACGGAGGCGGCCCTCGCCTTCCTCGGCGTCGGCCTCTCGGACCCCACCCCCGACTGGGGCGTGATGATCCAGAACGGCGCCAAGGTGTACCAGGACGACATCACCTTCATGCTCTTCCCGGGCGTGGCCATGGTGATCTTCGTCGTCGCCTTCAACCTCCTCGGCGACTCGGTCCGCGACGCCCTGGACCCGAAGACCAAGCGCTGAGTTCCGCCCCGGCCGGGCGACGGGGCCCGGCCAGGCGAAGCACCTCTTTTCCTCCACTACGAACGGGTCAGCCATGTCTCTCTCCCGCAGAAACTTCGTCATCGCCACCTCTGTCGCGGCCGCAGGCTCGACGCTGCTGTCCGCGTGCAGCAGCGGCGGCGGGGGTGGCGGCAACAACCCGACCGACGGTGCCACCTCCTACACGGCCGCCAAGGTCGCCATCGGCACCAAGGCCGACTCGACCGGCCCGGCCCCGGAGATCCCCGGCGCGAAGAAGGGCGGCACGATCTACGGCCTGTCGCCGCAGGACTTCTCGCACCTGGACCCGCAGCGCATCTACTACGCGTACAACTCCTCGGCCGCGCTGCTCATGCACCGCTGCCTGACCGGCTACAAGACCGACGCCCAGGGTCACCAGACGCTGGTCGGCGACCTCGCCACCGACACCGGCACCCCTTCCAAGGACAACAAGACCTGGACCTTCACGCTGAAGGAGGGTCTGAAGTGGGAGGACGGCAGCGAGCTGACCGTCGAGGACGTGCGCCACGGCATCGAGCGCCTGTGGGCCCCGTTCATCACCGAGTCCGCCACCTACGTCCAGATGGCGCTGACCGGCAAGGGCGCCAAGTGGCGTGACGCCTACGAGGGTCCGTACAAGGGCAAGCACCTCGACTCGATCGTCACCGACAAGGCGAAGCGCACGATCACCTTCCACCTGGCCGAGCCCAAGCCGGACTTCAACTTCACGCTCGGCATGCACTCGTACGCCGCCACCTCGCCGAAGCTGGACACCAAGGAGAAGTACGACAAGCGGCCGGCCGCCTGCGGTCCGTACAAGATCAAGGCGCACACGACCGACAAGTCGATGGTCCTGGTCCGCAACCCGCACTGGGACCCGGCGACCGACTCGATCCGCAACGCCTACCCGGACAGCTTCGAGTTCTCCTTCGGCATCACGATCCTGGAGTCCACCGACCGCTTCATCGCGGACCAGGGCAACGACAAGCAGGCGGTGTCGATCTACAAGGAAGTCCCGGCCGAGCGCATCCAGAAGGTGCTCACCGACCCGCAGCTGAAGGCGCGTACCTTCAACGGCCTCCTCACCGGTCTGTACTACTACGCGATCAACACCAAGCGCGTCACCGACCTCAAGGTCCGCCAGGCCCTGAACCACGCCTGGCCGCTGCAGCAGATCCGGCAGATCTACGGCGGCCCCACCGCCGGTGACTTCGCGACCTCGATCATGAGCCCGGACCTCATCGGGTACGAGAAGTACGACCTCTACGGCAAGACCGCCAAGCCGCAGGGCGACCCGGAGAAGTCCAAGGCGCTCCTGAAGGAGGCCGGCAAGCTGGGCATGAAGGTCGTCTACGCGTTCCCGAACGACCCGACCTACATGAAGACCAAGGTCGTCATCGAGAACGCGCTGAAGGCGGCCGGCTTCGAGCCGGTCATGAAGCCGATCGACCAGACCACGTACTACGACCAGATCCAGCAGATCGACAACAGCTACGACGTGATGTGGTTCGGCTGGTCCCCGGACTGGCCGACCGCCTACACCGTGATCCAGCCGCTGTTCGACGGTGCCGCCATCGGCAACGGCCAGAACAACATCTCGCAGACCAACATCAGCTGGATCAACGAGGGCATCAAGAAGAACGCGGTGATCGCCGACCAGCAGGAGGCGGGCAAGGCCTGGGCCGCGCTGGACAAGCGGATCATGCAGGAGGTCGCGCCGATCATTCCGGAGACCTTCCAGCGCCGCTACTACCTGCACGGCTCGAAGGTCGGCGGCGCCCAGATGGACCCGCAGTTCGCCTCGACCCTGCTGTACAAGACCTTCGTGAAGGCCTGACGTACGACCCCCGGCGGGGCGGCCCCGGTGCCGCCCCGCCCTCTCCACCCCCTACGGCATCCGTCAGGAAAACCCAACTGCCATGCTCCGCTTCCTCATCCGCCGGACCCTCGGCGCCGCTGTGATCCTGCTGATCATCAGCGCCCTGGTGTTCGTCCTGTTCTACGCCGCTCCGCGCGACCCCGCCCGCATCGCGTGCGGCAAGGTCTGCACACCCGAGACCCTGGCCCTGGTGAAGAAGAACCTGGGGATCGACCACTCGCTCCCCGTGCAGTACTGGGACTGGCTCAAGGGCCTGTTCGTGGGGCGTGACTACACCTCGTACGGGCGCTGCGACGCGCCGTGCCTCGGCTACTCGTTCCAGAACCGCGAGCCGGTCATGGCCACCATCGAGGACCGCTTCCCGACCACGCTCTCCCTGGCCATCGGCAGCTCCGTGGTCTTCCTGATCTTCGGTGTCGGCACGGGCATGCTGGCCGCGGTGAAGCAGGGCAAGGCCCTCGACAAGATCGCGAGCTCGGCCTCGCTGGTCGCGTCCTCGATGCAGATCTTCGTCGTCGGTGTCCTCGCCACGTACCTCCTCGTGGACCAGTTGCACCTGATGGACCGCGCCAGCTACACGCCGTTCACCGACGACCCGGGCAAGTGGTTCAGCGGTCTGCTGGTGCCGTGGCTGGTGCTGTCGCTGATCTTCACCGCCAACTACACCCGTATGACGCGCTCCCAGCTGGTCGAGTCGCTCAGCGAGGACTACGTCCGTACGGCCCGCGCCAAGGGCCTCTCCCGCCGGTCGGTGTTCTTCCGCTTCGCCTGGCGCGGCGCGATGGGCCCGATCATCACCATCTTCGGCCTCGACCTCGGCCAGCTGCTCGGCGGCGCGATCATCACCGAGTGGACCTTCAGCCTCCAGGGCATCGGCGCCCTCTCGGTGAAGGCGGTCGGCACCAACGACCTTCCGGTGCTGCTCGGCGTCGTCCTCGTCGCCGCCGCCGCGATCGTCGTTTCCAACATCATCGTCGACGCCGTGTACGCACTCGTCGACCCGCGCGTGCGCCTCGCCTAAGGAGAGATCATGAGCACCCCCTTCCTCTCCCTGCGCGACCTGCGGGTCCACTTCTCGACCGAGGACGGCGTCGTCAAGGCCGTCGACGGGCTCTCCTTCGACCTGGAGAAGGGCAAGACCCTCGGCATCGTCGGTGAGTCCGGCTCCGGCAAGTCCGTCACCAACATGGCGATCCTGGGCCTGCACGACCCGCGGAACACCACGCTGGACGGCGAGATCCTGCTCGACGGCAAGGAGCTGATCAGCGCCTCCGAGTCCGAGCTGGAGAAGCTGCGCGGCAACAAGATGTCCATGATCTTCCAGGACGCGCTGGCCTCGCTCTCGCCGTACCACACCATCGGCGCGCAGATCGCCGAGACGTACCGCAAGCACACCGGCGCCTCCAAGAAGGAAGCGCGGGACCGTGCGATCGAGATGCTCCGCCGGGTCGGCATCCCCCAGCCCGACACCCGCGTGGACGACTACCCGCACCAGTTCTCCGGCGGTATGCGCCAGCGCGCGATGATCGCCATGGCCCTGGTCTGCGACCCCGAGCTGCTCATCGCCGACGAGCCGACCACGGCCCTCGACGTGACGGTCCAGGCCCAGATCATGGACCTGCTCAAGGACCTCCAGCAGGAGTTCGGCACGGCGATCATCTTCATCACGCACGACCTGGGCGTGATCGCCGACATCGCGGACGACGTGCTGGTGATGTACGGCGGCCGGTGCGTGGAGCGCGGCACCAAGAAGCAGGTGCTGAGCACCCCGGACCACCCCTACACCCTCGGCCTGCTGAACTCGATGCCGAGCCTGGACGGGCCGGTCGACGTGCCGCTCACCCCCATCCCCGGCTCCCCGCCCTCGCTGCTCAACCCGCCCTCCGGCTGCCGCTTCCACCCGCGCTGCGCGTTCCCCGAGAAGGTCGCGGGCGGTCTGTGCTCGACCGAGCGCCCGACGCTGGAGGTGACCGAGGGCCGCGGCTCCGCCTGCCACCTCACCGCCGACCAGAAGCGGGACCTCTTCGCCGACTTCGCCGCAACCCGGCACAACTGACGGACACCAGACGGGACTTCACACCATGAGCAACACGAACCCCCTCCTGGACGTCTCCGGGCTCACCAAGCACTTCCCGATCAAGGGCGGCTTCCCGATCCGCCGTACGGTCGGCGCCGTGCAGGCGGTCGACGGCCTGGACTTCCAGGTGGCCGAGGGCGAGAGCCTGGGCCTGGTCGGCGAGTCGGGCTGCGGCAAGTCGACCACGGGCCGGCTGATCACCCGCCTCCTGGAACCGACCGGCGGCACGATCACCTACCGCGGGCAGGACATCACGCACGCGGACCGCAGGAAGCTCGCCCCGATCCGCTCCGAGATCCAGATGATCTTCCAGGACCCGTACGCCTCGCTGAACCCGCGGCAGACGGTCGGCAAGATCATCTCGGGTCCGATGGAGATCAACGACGTCAACCCGGCCGGCGGCCGCGAGAAGCGCGTCCGTGAACTCCTGGAGATCGTCGGCCTCAACCCCGAGCACTACAACCGCTTCCCGCACGAGTTCTCCGGCGGCCAGCGCCAGCGCATCGGCGTGGCCCGCGCGCTGGCCCTGGAGCCGAAGCTGATCGTGGCGGACGAGCCCGTCTCGGCCCTCGACGTCTCCATCCAGGCACAGGTCGTCAACCTGCTCCAGAAGGTCCAGAAGGAACTGGGCATCGCGTTCGTCTTCATCGCCCACGACCTCGCGATCGTCCGGCACTTCTCGCAGCGCGTGGCGGTGATGTACCTCGGCAAGATCGTGGAGATCGCCGACCGCGACGACCTGTACGGCAACCCGCGCCACCCGTACACCCGGGCCCTGCTGTCCGCCGTACCCGAGGCGACGGTGGACACGGAGCCGCGCGAGCGCATCCGCCTGGTCGGCGACGTCCCGTCCCCGATCAACCCGCCCTCCGGCTGCCGCTTCCGCACCCGCTGCTGGAAGGCGACGGAGAAGTGCGCGACCGAGGCACCGCCGCTGGTCCAGGCCGACGGCAACAAGCCCGGCCACCTGACGGCCTGCCACTACCCGGAGACGACGGAGACGATCCCGGCCCCCCGCACCTCCAAGGACAGCCTCTCCAAGGACCCCGAGGCGGCGGCCTGACACACCCCTTTCTCCGTCAGCCGCCCCTTGCGGAACGGACTTCACCGGCCCCTTGACCCGAGCCCATGAACGTCCGCTTCCAGGGAACGAAGGCCCGCGTCTCCCCGGACGCGGGCCTTCGGCGCACCCTGCTCACTTCCCGTCGAACAGCTCCGTCGCTTCGGTGGCGTGTACGGCTCGCCGGGCCCACTCCTCCAGCCGACCCAGGTCCGCGCAGGCCATCACCCGCTCCCGGACGACATCGGGCACCGGGATGCCACGCCACTCCAGGATGCGGAGCGTCATCTCCTGACGATCCTGAATACGCCCCTGCTCCAGACCTTGCTCCAGACCTTGTTCCCGGCCCTCCTCCCGCACCTGTTCGGCCAGCGGGTGTCGCCAGAAGTACTGAATCGCCGTCATCAGATCCCTCCACGAGAACGATTGGCAGATTTGGTCCACGCCACCAGGCCCACCCATCCCCGCCCCACCCCCACCGACTCCGCCCCGTGGCCCAAAACTGCCAATCGCCCCCTGCTGTGGACCCTCGGGGCCGAGGCGCGCCACGCCCGCGCCCCAGCCCCCACCCCCATCCCCGCAGCCGCTGAACTCAGCCGGCGTCCCTGCGAGGCGCGACCGCGCACCCTGGCCGACGCCACACACGCAGCCGGCCCAAGGGACCGGTACCGGTCAGGGCCACCGCTCTTCCGGGCCGCTCGCTCGCTTCTTCCCCGGGCTGGAGCGAGGTGGGTCAAGGGTGGCCCGCAGGGCCATCGCCGAAGGCGACGCGGGAGTGGAGCGCAGCGGAACGGAAGCGCCCTTGACGCACCTCGCGGAAGCCCGACACTGACCCAGAAGCGAGCGGCCCAACGGCCACCTGCTCACTCCCTGGCGAACAGCTCCCCCGCCTCGGCGGCGTGTACGGCCCGCTGGGCCCACTCCTCCAGCTGACCCAGGTCCGCGCAGGCCATCACCCGCTCCCGGACGACATCGGGCACCGGGATGCCACGCCACTCCAGGATGCGGAGCGTCATCTCCTGACGATCCTGAATACGCCCCTGCTCCAGACCTTGCTCCAGACCTTGCTCCAGACCTTGTTCCAGACCTTGTTCCCGGCCCTCCTCGCGTACCTGTTCGGCCAGCGGGTGTCGCCAGAAGTACTGGATCGCCGTCATCAGATCCCTCCACATCTGCTTCGCCTGGGGATCGGCCAGGCAGGAGTCGACGAACTGCACGAAGACTGCGGCGCTGTCGGGGTCAATGGTCCGCAGGGCGGCGGCCAGGGATTCCAGTATGGCCGGAGCCTGCGGGCCACGCCCGTGTGTCATGGCCGAGAGCACCGCAAGGGGTACGTCCCGCTCGGCCTGCCGCTCGTCCGCGATCACCGGCACGTTGTCCGGACCCAGCACCAGCGGACGTACCGTCAGCGAGTGCCAGTCCCTGAAGCCGAGGCGGATCGGGCGGGACGCCCACCTGGCCGTAGCGCTGCTCTGGGTGATGACGATGAGCACCGGCTCGCAGCGGTACTTCTCGTACAGATAGGACAGGTAGTACGGCCAGCTGCCCCGCTTGCGCTCGTCCACCTTCCCCTGTGACTCCACCACCAGCAGATACGTGCCCTCGTCCGTCTCCGCCCGCAGCAGGGTGTCCACGCGGCGCTCGACCGGTTCGATCTCGGTGAGGTCGATGTTCAGTGCGGCGATCTCCCTCGGTTCGGGGAACGGCACGTGCAGAACCTTCTGTAACGCCTTCGTCAGCAGCGCCGGATCCTTCTGGAAGATCCGGTGCAGCGCCTCATGCGACGAGCCGACCATCAGCTCTCCTTTCCATCGCGCTGATCAACGAGCTACGCCGCCGCAAGTTCGCACCACACGTACTTCCCCCGGTCCCCGAACCGGGCCGTCGGCTGCCAGCCCCAGTAGTCCGAGCAGGCCTTCACCAACGCCAGCCCCCGCCCGTCCTCCAGTTCCAGGCCGGCCATCTGCTCCAGCGGGCGCGGCGGATCCGGCGGCGCCGGGTCGGTGTCCCACGCCCCGATCCACACCACCCCCTCCGGGCTGCGGCGGATCCTCAGCGCCGCCGGCCCCTTGGTGTGCCGTACGGCGTTGGAGACCAGCTCCGTCGCCAGCAGCTCCGCCGTGTCCACCAGTCCGATCAGACCGTGCAGGGTGAGGATCAGGCGCAGGGTGCGGCGGCAGACGGTCACCGCTCTGAGGTCGTTCGGGATGTAGAGCGTGTAGTCCCAGGTTTCGTTGTCGGGCATGCGTCATCAACTCCATTGAGGTGAAGGGGATTTCACGCAGGGTGGCAACGCCGCGTCCACGCGGTGCACTTCCGCTGCGTGTGCGTCGCGTCACTGACGGTAGACGTTAGAATTAAGGGCAGGCAAGTCGATCCCGTAATCTGACCCCCAACGAGTAGCGGAGCCCGGCACGTTGGACCAAGGAGCGGCCGATGGGGACCAAGCGCGAGCCCACCGCGCGTCAGATGCGGCTGGCCGTCGAGATGCGCAGACTTCGCGAGGCCGCGGGCCTCAGTTCCCGTGAGGCAGCGGCGCTGCTCGGCGTGAACGCCGTGCAGATCAGCCAGATCGAGGCCGGCACCTCGGGAGTGAGCGAGCAGCGTCTACGCCGCATGGCTGCCAACTACGCTTGCGCAGATGGTGGGTTCATCGACGGCTTGGTCGCGATCGCCACCGATCGAACCCAGGGCTGGTGGGAGGAGTACCGGGGTCAGCTAGCCACGCCGTTCATGGACCTGCCCGAGCTGGAGCATCACGCCCGCTTCCGCTGGGACGTGGAGTTCCTCCACATCCCCGGCCTCCTGCAGACAGAGGATTACGCCCGGTCCCTCTTCTCGTACGTCAATCCGGAGTTTCTGCCGAACGATGTCGAGCAGTGGGTTGAACACCGAATGAAGCGCAGGGTCATCATCGAGCGCCCGGACCCGGTGCCGTACGAGGCGGTCATCCACGAGGGCGCCCTGCGCATCAGGGTCGGCGACCGATCCACAGCACAGGCTCAGCTCATCCGCGTCCTGGAACTCTCCGAAGCCGACCACGTCACCGTACGCGTCATCCCCTTCGACCTGGACGACTTCGGCGGCGCGGGAAGCGCGATGGTGTACGCGGGCGGCCCCGTCCCCAAGCTGGACACTGTTGTCCGTGACGGACCCAACGGCCCGGTCTTCATCGATGCCGAAGCCCAGCTCAACCGATATCGAACGCTCTTCCGTAGGGTAGAGGCAGTGTCACTCGACCCCGACCGTTCGCGTGACTTCATCCACCGGCTGTCGAAGGAGCTGTGAGCATGCTGACCCCGGACACCTGGCGGAAGTCCTCCTTCTCCGGTGGCGGCCAGGGCGACGCCTGCGTCGAAGTCGCGCACCTGCACACCCACATAGCCATCCGCGACTCAAAGACCCCCGCAAGAGCCACCCTCACCTTCCCACCCACCACCTTCGCCTCGTTCATCAATGCCCTGAAGCAGCGAAGCTGAGAGTTGCTCAAGAACTGCACCGGAAACTGACGCGCCGTTCAGCAACGTGTGTCAGACTGCGGCGGTGGTGGATCAAGTCTTCACAGACCTCACGCTCGCCGCGCTCTACGACCACCTGAACCCCTGGGGACCGGGTGACGACTTCTACCTCGGTCTGGTGCGGGAGGCCCGCTCGGTGCTGGACATCGGGTGCGGCACCGGGCGGCTGCTGCGGCGGGCCCGGGCCGAGGGGCACCGGGGCCGGCTGATGGGCCTGGACCCGGCCCCCGCCATGCTCGTGCAGGCACGGCGCGCCCGGCCGGACGTCGAGTGGGTGCTCGGAGACATGCGCACCCGGCTGTGGGACGGGGAGTTCGAGCTCGCCGTCATGACGGGACACGCCTTCCAGGAGCTGGTCCGGGACGAGGACCTCCGCAGCTGCCTGCGCGCGGTCCGGGCGGCCCTCGCCGACGGCGGGCGGTTCGTGTTCGAGACCCGCAATCCGGCCGCCCGTGCCTGGGAGCGGTGGGTCCCGGAGCGGGTGTACGACATCACCGCCGACGACGGGACACCGGTGCACGTGTGGCACGAGGTCCAGGACGACGGGCCCGGCGGGGACCGGGTGCGGTTCACGGAGACCTACGAAGGCGACGGCTGGCCGGCCCCACGGGTGTGCCACGGCGTCCTGCGCTTCCTGGACGCGCACACGTTGCAGGACTTCCTGGCCGACGCCGGGCTGACGGTCGTGGCGCAGTACGGGGACTGGGAACGGGGGCCGCTCACCCCCACGGCCCCGGAGATCATCACCGTGGCGCGCCGCTCCTAGGGGCAGCCCCTTCAGTCCGCCGTGCCCTCCTCCAGCGCCGCCAGCGCCGGGTCCAGGACGATGTCCTCGTCCCGGGCCTCGGTGGTCGGCTCCTCCGGGAAGTGGCAGGCCGTCAGATGGCCGTCGTGGTTGCCGGAGATCCGGGTCAGCGGCGGCTCCTCGGTCGCGCACCTGTCCTGGGCCTTCCAGCAACGGGTGCGGAACCGGCAGCCGGACGGCGGGGAGATGGGGGACGGGACGTCACCGGCCAGGCGGATGCGCTCGCGTCCGCCCGCTTCCTCGGCCGCGAGGTTCACCTCGGGGACGGCGGACAGCAGGGCGTGGGTGTACGGGTGGCGCGGCCGGGTGTAGATGGAGTCGCGGTCGCCCACCTCGATGATCTTGCCGAGGTACATGACCGCCACCCGCTGCGAGAAGTGGCGGACGACGGCCAGGTCGTGGGCGATGAAGACGAACGCGATGCCCAGTTCCCTCTGGACCTTCTGGAGCAGGTTGACGACCTGCGCCTGGATGGAGACGTCGAGGGCCGAGACCGGCTCGTCCGCGACGATCAGCTTCGGCTCCAGGGCCAGCGCGCGGGCCACGCCGATGCGCTGGCGCTGGCCGCCGGAGAACTCGTGCGGGAAGCGGTTGTAGTGCTCGGGGTTGAGGCCCACGATCTCCAGGAGTTCCCGGACCCGCTTCTCACGGCCGCCCCCGGGCTGGATCCCGTTGATCTCCATCGGACTGGAGATGATCTTTCCGACCGTCTGCCGCGGGTTCAGCGACGAGTACGGGTCCTGGAAGATCATCTGGATCTCGGAGCGGATCGGGGCGAGCTGCTTGCGGGTGGCGTGGCTGATGTCCTGCCCGCGGTAGGTGATCGTGCCGCCGGTCGGCTCCAGGAGGCGGGTGATCAGCCGGCCCGTGGTCGACTTGCCGCAGCCCGACTCGCCGACCAGACCGAAGCTCTCCCCGGCGTGCACGGTGAGGTCGATCCCGTCCACGGCCTGCACCGCGCCGATCGTCCGGCGGACCGGGAAACCACCCTTGACGGGGAAGTGCTTGACCAGGCGCGAGACCCGCAACAGCGGCTCCCCCGTCGTCTCCCCTGTCGTCTCCTCTGTCATGACACTGTCCTCCTAGCCCAGACGGGGCTTGATCTCCTCGATGAAGACGGTCCGCTTCTGTTCCTCCGTGAGATGGCACGCGGAGGCCCGGTCCGGTGCCATCAGCGGACGCTCGCGCACACAGCGGCCCGTGCCCTCGACCCGGTCCTGGTAGGTGCAGCGGGGGTGGAAACGGCAGCCGGACGGCGGGGTGAGCAGTGAGGGCGGCGCACCGGGGATCGGGGACAGCTGGGCTCCGAGGTCGGAGTCCAGGCGCGGCATCGAGTTCAGCAGGCCCCAGGTGTAGGGGTGGCGCGGGGATCTGAGCACCTCGTCGACCGTGCCCCGCTCCACCGCGCTGCCCGCGTACATCACCATGATGTCGTCGGCCATGTCGGCGATCACCCCCAGGTCGTGGGTGATGAAGACGATGCCGGTTCCGAACTCCCGCTGCAGGTCCTTCAGCAGGTCCAGGATCTGCGCCTGCACCGTCACGTCCAGGGCGGTCGTCGGCTCGTCGGCGATGAGCAGGGCGGGGTCGCAGACCAGGGCCATGGCGATCATCGCGCGCTGGCGCATACCGCCGGAGAACTGGTGCGGGTAGTCCTTCGCCCGCTCAGCGGGGTTCGGGATGCCGACCTTGCCGAGCATCTCCACGGCACGCTCCCAGGCCTGCCTCTTGGAGGCGCCGTTGTGCTTCATGTACGGCTCGGCGATCTGCCGGCCGACCGTGTAGTACGGGGAGAGCGCGGTGAGCGGGTCCTGGAAGATTATGGCGACCTTGCTGCCGCGCAGCTTCTCCAGCTCGGACTCCCGGGCCGTGGTCAGCTCCTGCCCCTCCAGCAGGATTTCCCCCTCCACCATGGTGAACATGGGGTTGTGCAGGCCGAGGACGGTCAGGTTGGTCACCGACTTGCCCGAGCCGGACTCGCCGACGATGCCGAGCGTCCTGCCGCGCTCCAGGTCGAAGGAGAGCCCGTCCACGGCCCGTACGACGCCGTCCTCGGTCTTGAAACTGACGTGCAGGTCCCGTACGGAGAGGAGGGGAGTGCTCATGTGTCTCTCCTTAGGACAGCCGCACGCGCGGGTCGATGAAGGCGTAGGCGGCGTCGACGATGATGTTGAACAACAGGATCATGCTGGCGGAGAAGAGCATCACGCCGAGCAGCAGCGGCAGGTCGCTGAAGAAGACGGACTGGACGGCGAGGTTGCCCAGCCCCGGCAGACCGAAGGTGTACTCGGTGATGATGGCGCCGCCGAACAGCGAGCCCAGATCGATGCCGAAGATGGTGACGATCGGGATCAGCGAGCCGCGCCAGGCGTAGCGGAAGAAGACGTATCCGCGGGACATGCCCTTGGCCCGGGCGGTGCGGACGTGCTCCTCCTGGAGCTGTTCGATCATCGAGGAGCGCGCCATACGGGTGTACTGCGCGGCGAAGATCGTGGAGAGGATCACCCACGGAATGAGCAGGCCGGTGAACCAGGTGACCGGGTCCCGGGTGAACTCGTTGTAGGCGGGCTTGTCGAACCAGTGGGTCTGGTAGACGAGGACCGCCAGGGCCAGCGGGCCGAGGAAGTAGATCTGCAGCGAGCTGATCACCATGGCGCCGGCGGTGGCCGTCTTGTCGATCAGCGTGCCGCGCCGCCAGGCGGCGAGCAGCCCGGTGCCGAGCCCGACGATCAGGAAGCACACGGCCGCGCCCAGGGTGAGCGAGACGGTGGTGGGCAGCCGGTCCATCAGGGTGCCCCAGACCTGCTCGTTGGTGTGGTACGAGTAGCCGAAGCAGGGGGCGGGGCAGGGCCCCTGGTCGAACTGGCTGCTGCCCAGGACGAGGTTGTGCAGGAAGATCCAGTACTGCTCGGTGATGGGTTTGTCGAGGCCGAGCACATGGTGGATGTTCGCGATGCTGTCGGGGTTGCAGGTCTTGCCGCACATCATCAGCGCCGGGTCCCGGGGCACCCCGAAGAACAGCACGAACGTGACGATGCTCAGCAGGAACAGAATGACGACGGCACCGATGATCCGGCGGACGAGGAAGCGCAGCATGACAGGGCAGCTCTCAGACGTCGGCGGCCTCGGCGGTACCCGGCGCCCTCCGTCGACGGGAGCGCGCCGGGTACCGGGCGGGGACGGTTACTTGATGAAGAGGCGACGCGGGTCGACGCCGCCGATCACGTCGTCGTAGACGAGGCCGCCGACCTGGGAGCCGGCGATCTGGGCCTGCTTGTAGTACGCGGTCGGGACGACGTTGACGACGTCCTTGACGATGTACTGGTCGAGCTTCTCCCACTCGGCCGCCGACTTGACCGGGTCGGTGATCTTGTTGATCCGGTCTATCTCGCTGTTGATCTTCGGGTCGTTGACCTGCGAGTAGTTCTGCGCGCCGTCGGCGATCACCCGGCCGTCGTACAGCGGCGGGAGCACGGTCGAGGCGGACGGCCAGTCGGCACCCCACGCGGTGTGGAAGATGTCGTAGTTGTTGTTCAGCTTGGAGACCTGGTCGTAGTAGGTCTCGGAGGGGATCTCCTGGCGCTGGACGTCGAAGCCGGCCTTCTTCAGGCCCGCCGCCATGGCGGTGGAGTACTGCTGGCCCTCGGGGGTGTTGATGTAGCCGAAGGTCAGCTTCATGTTGAGCTTGCCGGCCTTCTTCAGCAGCTCACGGGCCTTGCCCGGGTCACCGGCGGGCTTCTCCTTCTTGCCCCACGGGTCGAAGGAGGGGTCGTAGCCGGAGACGGTCGGGGAGATCAGGCCGCCCGCGACCTCCATGGCGTCGGTGCCGCCGTAGGCGCGCAGGAACGGGGTGATCGGCAGCGCGTAGGCGATGGCCTCGCGGACCGTCTTGTCCTGCATGGCCTTGTGGCTCATGTTGATGTTCATCTGGCCGACGTAGGGCTGGTAGCCGGAGACCGTGCGGGACTTCATCTTCGGGTCCCTGAGGACCCGCGACAGGTTGCCCGCGTCGACCTGGTTGTTGAAGCTGATGCCGGTCCGGTCGGCGCCGCTGTCGGCCAGCAGGGCCTTGGTGGAGGTCTCGTACTGCTGGTTGAACGTGATGTTGAACTGGTCCACGTACTGGTGCCGGATCGGGTCCGTCTTCGGGTCCCAGTTCGTGTTCTTCACCAGCACCATCGACTTGCCGGACTTGAACGACTGGATCTTGTACGGGCCGGACACCACCGGGGCCTTGTCGTAGCGCTGCTTGGTGTCGCCCTTCTCCGAGACCACCGCGTAGCCGGCCATCGCCAGCGCGTAGGGCAGGTCGGGGTGCGGGGTCTTGAAGTGGAAGACGACGGTCTTCGCGTCCGGGGTCTCCAGGACGGAGTCGGGCAGGTGCTTGCCCTTGTACGGCCCGTCCGGCAGCAGCTTGCGGTAGGCAGCGCCGGAGGCGTTGGCGAGCCACTGCTGGAGGTAGGCGGGGCCCTGGTTGATGAACGGCGCGAAGAGCCGCTCGACGCTGTGCCGGATGTCCTTGGACGTGATCGGCGTGCCGTCCTGGAACTTGATGCCGTCCTTGAGCGTGTACTTCCAGGTCTTGCCGCCGTCGCTGGTGGTCCCGGAGTCGGTGGCGAGGTCGCCGACCACCTCGTGCTTGCTGCCGTCGTCGCTCGTGGCCTTGTAGCCGGTCAGACCTCTGTGCAGCAGCTGCGCCACGGACATCTGGTCCGAGACGTATATCTGGCCCGGGTCGAGGTGCGCGTACGAGTCCCGCTGGAGCACCTCCATGGTGCCGCCCGGTTTGGCGCCGGGCACGGGAGCCGCCGGGCCGGTGGAGTCCGCCGGGCCACCGAACTTGATCGACGCCTGCTGCCGCTTGGCGTTCTCCTGGTCCTTCTTGCCGTCGGCGCTGCTGTCGCTGCCGCCCTTGCTGCAGCCGGTGAGCACGAGAGCTCCGGCAGCGAGCACGGAGAGTGCGCCGTATGCGTGGCGTCCGCCCCTACTCATCACGAAATTTCCCACCCATCTGCGAAAAGTGACGATCCGTGTGGTTGACGTGGTGCCAGGTCAGCGCGCGGTCTTGGGATCGAAGGCGTCTCTGACCGAGTCCCCGAGCAGGTTGAACGCGACGACGAAGATGATCATCGAGACGCCGGGGAAGAACATGTAGGTGATGTCGTTCTGCATCACCAGTTCGGTGGACGCCTTGGAGAACATCTGCCCCCAGTCCGGCGTCGGTTCGACGATGCCGACACCCAGGTACGACAGACCGGCCTCGGCGGTCACGAAGTTGGGCAGCAGATACGTCGACTGCACCAGCAGCGGGGTGACGATGTTCGGCAGGATCTCCTTGCGGATGATCCGCCACGGCGAGGCCCCGCTGACCTTGGCCGCCTCGATGAACTCCCGTTCCCGCAGGGCGAGTGCCGTGCCCCGCAGGATCCGGCCGAGGCCCATCCAGCCCAGGAACCACTGGACCAGGATCAGGGCCACCACCCGGACGTAGGTCGGTGTCTCGTCGCGCGGGCTGACGAACAGGGAGACCACGACCGGCATGCTCGCGATGAAGAACAACTGGGCCGGGAAGGCGAGCAGGAAGTCGATGACCCGGCCGATGAAGTAGTCCGTCCTGCCGCCGAGATAGCCGGCCGCGACCCCGAGCAGGATGCCGGTCACGACCACGGCGAGGGTGACGGCGACCGAGATCATCAGAGAGGTGCGGATGCCGTAGACCAGCTTGGTGAAGACGTCGTAGCCGTTGCCGGGTTCGAGGCCGAACCAGAAATCGCCGCTGATACCGCCGTTGGGTCGCACCGGCACCCCGGCGCTGTCGAAGAGGTCCGGGCGCTCGTCCGCGTACACCGTGTACGGGTTCTTGCCGTACACCTTGGCGATCAGCGGGGCGAGCAGTCCGGTCAGGAAGAAGAAGCCCACGACGTAGGCCGAGATCACGCCCGTGCGGTCGCGCTTGAAGCGCATCCACATCAGCTGGCCGGGAGACCGGCCTTCGAGCTTGACGGTTTCGCCCTTCGCCCCCGGCCCTGGTGCACCGTCGACGACGACCGAAGTCCCGCCACCCTCAATGTCGATAGGACTTGTCACGGTTCGTCCGTTTCAAGGTATGAGTGACTCCACGCGTTCACCAACAGGAGAGGGTTTTCGTCGTCCCTCCGACACCCCTGACGGAGGGACAGACACCCCCTGGTGCTCGTGAGTCGGCACACTGTCCCCACAGTGCGCGAGACCCGTTGACCCGAGCGCTTCGCGGCTAACTATCTGCCATGGGTCGACTACCGACCACCGCCCGTAGATCTCAATTCAGTCACGGATCGTCGCGGAAGCTTCCAAAATCTGGACAAACTGTTCGACAGAAGAAGGCACGAAACGGACTTGTTACATGGCTATCGGGCAGCGATCTCCGCATGCCGGACATAGGGGTCCCGAAAACGGGTTGCAAAAAGCCCGGGTGCCCCCATCCTTGGGGGCACCCGGGCTCAACCGGTCCTGGGTCAGCCGTGCTTGGCGCGGCTCGCGGCGCGCGCCCGCTCCCGCTGGTCGAGGTTGACCTTGCGGATGCGAACGGCCTCCGGGGTCACCTCGACGCACTCGTCGTCACGGCAGAACTCCAGCGACTGCTCCAGCGACAGCTTGCGCGGCGGCACGATCGACTCGGCCACGTCGGCCGTCGAGGACCGCATGTTGGTGAGCTTCTTCTCCTTGGTGATGTTGACGTCCATGTCGTCGGAGCGGGAGTTCTCGCCGACGATCATGCCCTCGTACACCTCGGTGCCCGGCTCCACGAACAGCACGCCGCGCTCCTGCAGGTTCGTCATCGCGAACGCGGTGACCACACCGGCGCGGTCGGCGACGAGCGAGCCGTTGTTGCGGGTCTGCAGCGTGCCGAACCAGGGCTCGTGGCCCTCGTGGATGGAGTGGGCGATACCGGTGCCGCGGGTGTTGGTCAGGAACTCGGTGCGGAAACCGATCAGACCGCGGGACGGGACCACGAACTCCATGCGCACCCAGCCCGAGCCGTGGTTGGACATGTTGTCCATGCGGCCCTTGCGGACACCCATGAGCTGCGTGACGGCGCCCATGTGCTCCTCGGGCACGTCGATCGTCATGCGCTCGACCGGCTCGTAGACCTTGCCGTCGACCTCCTTGGTGACGACCTGCGGCTTGCCGACCGTCAGCTCGTAGCCCTCCCGGCGCATGGTCTCGACCAGGATGGCGAGCGCCAGCTCACCACGGCCCTGGACCTCCCAGGCGTCCGGGCGCTCGGTCTCCAGGACCCGGAGGGAGACGTTGCCGATCAGCTCGCGGTCGAGCCGGTCCTTCACCTGGCGGGCGGTGACCTTGCGGTCCTTCACGGCCGCCTTCGCGTCCGCGCCCTTGCCGGTGCCGCCCCGGCCGACCAGCGGCGAGGTGTTCGTACCGATGACCATGGAGATCGCGGGCTCGTCGACCGTGATCAGCGGCAGCGGGACCGGGTTCTCGGTGTCGGCGAGGGTCTCGCCGATCATGATGTCCGGGATACCGGCGACGGCGCAGATGTCACCGGGGCCGGCCTTCTCGGCGGGCTTGCGGGTGAGCGCCTCGGTCATCATCAGCTCGGAGATGCGGACGTTGCTGATGGAACCGTCGCGCTTGATCCAGGCGACCGTCTGGCCCTTGCGCAGCTCGCCCTGCTCGACGCGGAGCAGCGCGATACGGCCGAGGAAGTTGTCGGCGTCGAGGTTGGTGACGTGGGCCTGGAGCGGCGCGTCCTCCTCGTACGTCGGCGCCGGGATGTGCTCCAGGATCGTGGAGAAGAACGGCTCCAGGCTGTCGCTGTCGGCCGGGACCGTGCCGTTCTCGGGCTTGGTCAGCGAGGCGATGCCGTCACGGCCGCAGGCGTAGACGATCGGGAACTCGATCTGCTCCTCGTCGGCGTCCAGGTCGAGGAAGAGGTCGTAGGTCTCGTTGACGACCTCGTCGATCCGGGAGTCCGGGCGGTCCGTCTTGTTGATGCACAGGATGACGGGCAGGCGCTGCTGGAGCGCCTTGCGCAGCACGAACCGGGTCTGCGGCAGCGGGCCCTCGGAGGCGTCCACCAGCAGCACGACACCGTCGACCATCGACAGACCGCGCTCGACCTCGCCGCCGAAGTCGGCGTGGCCGGGGGTGTCGATGATGTTGATGGTGATCGGGTCCCCGCCGTCCTTCGGGTGGTACTTCACCGCGGTGTTCTTGGCGAGGATCGTGATGCCCTTCTCACGCTCCAGGTCGTTCGAGTCCATCATGCGGTCGTCGACCGAGTCGAGCTGGTGGGCGGCGAACGCGCCGGCCTGCTTCAGCATGCCGTCGACGATGGTGGTCTTGCCGTGGTCGACGTGAGCGACGATGGCGACGTTGCGGATGTCGTGGCGCGTGGCCATAAGCTGCCGTACTCCCGGAGTGGTGAGGATCGCCCTGCGCGTACGTATGTGTCGCACGGGCCCTGCCGGGCTGGACACGCCACGGCCTCACCCCATGGTACGTGGCCCTGGCGGAGTCGGCTTTCCCAGGGCCACGCGGTGATCCCCGCGCAGGTCACTTGGTGGGACTGGGGGAGATCCTCGCCCCCTTCTTCAGGAAGCCCACGTCCTCGTAGACCGGCGTCTGGAAACCGAACGCCCCGGCGTTGACCAGGTTCTTCCGCACACCCACCAGCTGGGGCCGCTGGTACAGGGGGATCGAGCCCGCCGCGGCCCAGATCCTGGAGTCCGCCTTGCGGATCAGGGAGACCTCCTCGCCCTCGTCCAGCGTCGCCACGGCCTGGTCGAAGAGCTGGTCGACCTGGTCGGTCCCCACGCGTGTGTAGTTCTGCTCGACGTTCAGGGAGCCGTCCGCCGCCGGTACCGGCTTGGCGTAGACCGGCCGGTCGTCCGTCGCCGGGAACGCGGAGGACGGCCATGAGTACAGCGCGAGGTCGTAGTCGCCGGCGGCGATGTGGTCCTTGAAGTAGCTCTCGTCGGAGACCTTGGTGATCGTCGTCCGGATCCCGAGCGGCTCCAGCATGGCCGAGATCCGCTCGGCGACCGAGTTCAGCGTCTCGGAGCCGGGGCCGGAGGGCAGCACGAAGCGGAGCGCGAGCGCCTTGCCGTCCTTGGCGAGCAGGCCCGCCGGCGCGGCGGCCGGCGCGGCCGTGCCCTTGGGGGCGTAGGCCCCGGGCACACCGTGCTTGCCCTCCTGTGCCATGTGCCGGTCCCCGCCGTCGCCGCGGCCCCCCGACTTGCCGTCCCCGCTCTGGCCGTCCCCGCTCTTGTCGTCCTCGCCGACGATGTACGCGCCGTCGTCGCCGCCGTCGGACTTGTCCTCCTTCTCCGTCCTGCCCTTCCCGTGATCGCCCTCGGAGCCGGCCGCCTTCTGGCCCTTCTTCTCCTCCTTGACCGGGCCGCCCGGCACCCAGCCGGCCTCGGCGAGCAGCGCCTGCGCCGCCTTGGCGTCCTGGTCGCCGACCGCGTCGCTGCTGTCGGCGTAGGCGGCCTGCCCGGACAGGGCGAGATGGCTGCCGACCGGGACGGCGGGCAGACCCAGCGGGGTCAGCACCAGCTTGGCCACTTCCTTGCGGTCCAGGGCGCGGGCGACGGCCCGGCGGACGCGCTCGTCGGCGAGGGGCCCCTCGGAGCCGTTGAGGGCGAGCTGGGTGAAGGCGGGCTCCAGCGACTTGCGGACCTCGACGTCGCGCAGCGCCTGCTGCTCGTCCAGGTACTCGGCGATGGCCCTGCGCAGCTTCGTCCGGCCCGCCCCGGCCGCGTCGGAGCCGAAGCCGTGCGCGAGCGCCCAGGAGCGCAGCTTGGTCAGGGAGGTCCTGCCCGATCCCTGCAGCGGGTTCACGGTGCCGCGTGCGGCGAGCCCGATCCGCTCGGCGTCGGCGGGCTCGACGTCGGCGAGGTCCACGCTGCCGTCGGCGAGCGCGACGGCCCGCTGGTCGCGGGCCACGGCGTGCAGCACGATCTCGTTCAGCTTGGCCGGCCTGCCCCACCAGCGCGGGTTGCGGGTGAGGACCACGTCCTTCGCGGCGGGGTCGACCTTGTCCACCCTGAAGGGGCCTGCGGTGACCGCCAGCCTGCGGCGGGCACCGTCGTTGAAGGCGTCCGGGGTGCCCATGACGTCCTTCGGGTACAGCGGGGAGAACAGCGACTTCCAGTCGGCGTAGGGGCGCGAGAAGGTGACCCGGACCTGGAGGTCGTTCGCGCCGCGCTCGATCTTCTCGATGCGGTCGTAGCCGGCGTTGCGGGCGGTCCAGTAGGCGCTGTTGCGTCCGGACAGGGCACGCCACTGGGCGAGGAAGTCGGCGGCACCGATCTCCCGGCCGTCGCTCCACACGGCCTGCTGGTTCAGCTTGTACAGCACGACCTGGCGCGGCTCGGTCTCGATGACCTTGGCCGACTCCAGGTAGGCGGGGTTGGGTACCACCCGGCCGGCCGCGTCCAGCCGGAACATCGACGGCAGCACGGCCTGGGCGATGCGGGTGGTGCCCGCGTCGGCGTCGGCCTGGTAGGTGTTCAGGGTCTCCGGGACGGCATCGACGGCCCACTTCAGCGTGCCGCCGTCGGCGACCAGGTCACGCGCCACCGGGACGATGTCCTGCCCGGCGAGCGGCTTGCCGGCCTCGTCCTCGTCGGAGCCGCAGCCGGCGAGCAGGGGCACGGCGAGCACACCCGCGGCCAGGAACGTGACCGAACGCATGACGCTCCGCTGGGGGTGCCGCGAGCGGGCGCCGGCGCCGTCGTGGGACATCTCTGCTACCTCCGGAGAGCCGCGGGCTTTATGCTCACATTTGTCGGTATGTGGAACTGATCACCTTTGGCGGTATATGGAGCTGATCAGATCTATGCGGCCCACTGAAGAGGAAAGGATCCGGCAACCCTTGGCGACACGGCGACGACACGCGGTAACCCCACCCGTGCGGCGCAACACCACCCCAGATGCACCCGTACGCCTCCGCCAATCGCTGCACATGCCTTCACACCGGCAGGTGCGGCGCGCAACACTCCAAGGCGCATGAACGTTGCCGCCCAGGGTTCGCCGGACCCACGGAAGTGAGGGCAAGTCATGTCCGTGCACGACGACATCACCTCGGTCCAGCGCTCCATCGACGACCTGTACCGGTCGCTGGGGCGCCTGGAGCACCAGCTCGGCCGCGGCGGCCTGGAGATGCGCCGGGTCCGGCTGGACGCCGACCATCTGCGCGAGAGCTTGGCGCTGCTGCGCGAGGCGACCGCCGCGCCGGACGCCCCGCGCGGCCCCGACCTCGTCACCATCTCCGACACGCCCTACGACATCAGCCTGTGGACGGACTCGGACGACGAGGGCCTGGGCGCCCGCGACCGCCGCGCCCCCTGACCCCCGACGACCGGAGCCTGCCTTGGCCACTGGTACGGAACCCCAACAGAACAGCGGCGGCGTACGGACCGGTACGCGTGCCGCGATCGCCGCCCCGCATCTGCGAACCGACCGCTGGTGGCTGGCGCCCGCCGTCACCGCGGCCGGTCTGCTGGCCTTCGTCGTCTACTCGACCTGGCGGGCCTTCGCCGACGCGGACTACTACGCGGCGCCCTACGTCTCGCCGTTCTACTCGCCGTGCCTGGCGCAGAGCTGCAAGGTCATGCACGCCGGGCCGAACTGGCAGCTGTTCGGCAGCTGGTGGGGCATCTCCCCCGCGATCATCATCCTGATCTTCCCGCTCGGCTTCCGGCTGACCTGCTACTACTACCGCAAGGCGTACTACCGCAGCTTCTGGGCCTCCCCGCCCGCCTGCGCGGTGGCCGAGCCGCACCGGACGTACACCGGCGAGACCCGCTTCCCGCTGGTCCTGCAGAACCTCCACCGGTACTTCTTCTACGCCGCCCTGCTGGTCGCCGGCGTGCTCACCTACGACACGGTGCTGTCCTTCCGGGACGCGCACTACCGCTGGGGCCACATGGGCCTCGGAACCCTGGTCTTCCTGGCCAACATCGTGCTGATCTGGGCGTACACGCTCTCCTGCCACTCCTGTCGGCACATCGTCGGCGGCAAGCTCAGGCACTTCTCGAAACACCCGGTGCGGTACAAGGCGTGGCAGTTCGTCGGCCGGCTCAACGCCCGCCACATGCAGCTGGCGTGGGCGTCGCTGCTGAGCGTGGCGCTCGCCGACTTCTACGTCTATCTCGTCGCGTCCGGTGTCTTCGCCGATCCCCGCTTCTTCTAGAGACCAGTGAGGTACTGAGCCGATGTCCGTGGTCGACCGCCAGGAGTGGGACGTCGTCGTGGTCGGTGCCGGCGGCGCCGGACTGCGGGCCGCCATCGAGGCACGCGAGCGGGGCGCCCGTACGGCGGTGATCTGCAAGTCGCTGTTCGGCAAGGCGCACACGGTGATGGCCGAGGGCGGCATCGCGGCGGCGATGGCCAACGCCAACGAGCACGACAACTGGCAGGTCCACTTCCGCGACACCATGCGCGGCGGCAAGTTCCTCAACCAGTGGCGGATGGCCGAGCTGCACGCCCAGGAGGCCCCGGACCGGGTGTGGGAGCTGGAGACCTGGGGGGCGCTGTTCGACCGTACGAAGGACGGCCGGATCTCGCAGCGCAACTTCGGGGGCCACGAGTACCCGCGCCTCGCCCACGTCGGCGACCGTACGGGCCTGGAGCTGATCCGCACCCTCCAGCAGAAGATCGTCGCCCTGCAGCAGGAGGACTTCAAGGAGACCGGGGACTACGAGTCCGGGCTGAAGGTCTTCCAGGAGTGCACGGTCACCCGGGTCCTGAAGGACGGCGGGCGGGTGAGCGGTGTCTTCGCCTACGACCGCGAGACCGGCCGTTTCTTCGTCCTCGAAGCCCCCGCCGTGGTGATCGCGACCGGTGGCATCGGCAAGTCCTTCAAGGTGACGTCGAACTCGTGGGAGTACACGGGCGACGGCCACGCGCTCGCCCTCCTCGCCGGGGCGCCGCTGCTGAACATGGAGTTCGTGCAGTTCCACCCGACCGGCATGGTCTGGCCGCCGTCGGTGAAGGGCATCCTCGTCACCGAGTCGGTGCGCGGCGACGGCGGGGTGCTCCGGAACTCCGAGGGCAAGCGGTTCATGTTCGACTACGTCCCGGACGTGTTCAAGGAGAAGTACGCCGAGTCGGAGGAGGAGGCCGACCGGTGGTACGAGGACCCGGACCGCAACCGGCGCCCGCCCGAACTGCTCCCCCGCGACGAGGTGGCCCGCGCGATCAACGCCGAGGTGAAGGCGGGCCGGGGTTCGCCGCACGGCGGGGTCTTCCTGGACGTGTCCACCCGGATGCCCGCCGAGGTGATCCGGCGCCGGCTGCCGTCCATGTACCACCAGTTCAAGGAGCTGGCGGACGTCGACATCACGGCGGAGGCGATGGAGGTCGGGCCGACCTGTCACTACGTGATGGGCGGCATCGCGGTCGACTCGGACACGGCCGCGGCGCGCGGCGTGCCGGGTCTGTACGCGGCCGGTGAGGTGGCCGGCGGTATGCACGGCTCCAACCGGCTCGGCGGCAACTCCCTCTCCGACCTGCTGGTCTTCGGGCGCCGCGCGGGCTGGCACGCGGCCCAGTACGCGCAGGGGCTGGCGGGCCGGCGCCCGCCGGTGGACGACGCCCAGGTCAACACGGCCGCGGCGGAGGCCCTGCGCCCGTTCTCGGCCGAGACGGACCGCGAGGGGGAGGCGGGCCCGCCGGAGAACCCGTACACCCTGCACCAGGAACTCCAGCAGACCATGAACGACCTGGTCGGCATCATCCGCCGGGAGGGCGAGATGGAGCAGGCCCTGCACAAGCTGGCCGAGCTGCGGGTACGGGCCCGCCGGGCGGGGGTCGAGGGCCACCGCCAGTTCAACCCCGGCTGGCACCTGGCGCTGGACCTGCGGAACATGCTGCTGGTCAGCGAGTGCGTGGCCCGGGCGGCGCTGGAGCGCACCGAGTCGCGCGGCGGCCACACCCGCGAGGACCATCCGGCGATGGACCGCAAGTGGCGCAACGTGAACCTGCTCTGCACCCTCGCCGACCCCACCGGCGGCCTCGCGGCGACGGACCCCGGCCGCGGCCAGATCCGCCTCAGCCGCGAGACCACCGACCCCATCCGCCCGGACCTGCTCGCCCTCTTCGAGAAGGAGGAGCTGGTCAAGTACCTCGCCGAAGAGGAGCTGTACGAGTGAGCAGCTACGAGGCCCGCTTCAAGGTGTGGCGGGGCGACGAACGGGGCGGCGGCCTGGAGGACTTCGAGGTCGAGGTCAACGACGGTGAGGTGGTGCTGGACATCATCCACCGCCTCCAGGCCACCCAGGCACCCGACCTGGCCGTGC
Organism: Streptomyces sp. NPDC001851; assembly: GCF_040297165.1. Classification (NCBI taxonomy): domain Bacteria; kingdom Bacillati; phylum Actinomycetota; class Actinomycetes; order Kitasatosporales; family Streptomycetaceae; genus Streptomyces; species Streptomyces sp. NPDC001851. The sequence goes on from NZ_JBEOYR010000001.1 coordinate 271,787, forward strand.
GCTGGAACTGCAAGGCCGGCAAGTGCGGTTCGTGCTCGGCGGAGATCAACGGCCGCCCGCGGCTGATGTGCATGACCCGCATGTCGGTCTTCGACCGCGCCGAGACGATCACCGTGACTCCGCTGCGCGCGTTCCCGGTGATCCGCGATCTGGTGACGGACGTCGGCTTCAACTACCAGAAGGCGCGGGAGGTCCCGGCCTTCGTCCCGCCCGCCGGGCTCGGCCCCGGCGAGTACCGGATGATGCAGGAGGACGTGGACCGCTCGCAGGAGTTCCGCAAGTGCATCGAGTGCTTCCTGTGCCAGAACACCTGCCATGTCGTCCGGGACCACGAGGAGAACAAGACCGCCTTCGCCGGCCCGCGCTTCCTGATGCGGATCGCCGAACTCGACATGCACCCGCTGGACGCGGCGGCCGAGACGGGCCTGGACCGCAAACGCACGGCCCAGGACGAACACGGCCTCGGCTACTGCAACATCACCAAGTGCTGCACGGAGGTCTGCCCCGAGGGCATCAGGATCACCGACAACGCCCTGATCCCCCTGAAGGAGCGGGCGGTCGACCGCAAGTACGACCCGCTGGTATGGCTGGGCTCGAAGATCAGGAGGCGGTCTTCGTAGCGCCGTTCCGCGCCAGGCGTCGCTCAGCCGGCCCAGTCCTCCCGGTACGCCCGCCAGTCCGCCTCCGTCGCCGCGAAGTCGACGTACAGGGCGACGCCGAAACGGAGGCGGTCGGCGTCGGTGCGGGACAGGCCCAGGCGGACCCCCCGTACGGCGGCCGGGACGGTCTCCGCGCGGGCCCGGTGGCCGAAGCGGTTCTCGTGGTAGAAGGGCAGGCCCATGAGGAGGTCGGTGGTGTCCGGGGTGACCTCCAGGGCGAGGCTCGTCTGCTGGGCCACGTAGCCGCCGTAGAGGCTCCGCAGCGGCTGCATGGTGTCGTACGACATGACGGCGATCTGGTCCACGCGGCGGGCCACCTGCCCGAAGTAGGCCTGCGACCACCACTTGGGGTGACCGGTGGTCGCGCCCCAGAAGGAGTGGAAGGCCGGGAGGGGGTCGATCTGGTGGGCGGCGACGGAGAGCAGCGCGTGGCGGGCGCGGGTGAGGGCGCGGAGGTCGTCGAGGAGGGCGAGGTAGTTCCGGTCGCCGGAGTGGAGGGGCTCCAGGTCGAAGTGGACGCCCTGGAAGCCGGCGGCGAGGACCTGGCGGGTGGAGGCGAGGACCGCGGCGCGGGTGGCGGGGCGGTCCAGGCGCAGCCCGTCGGGGCTCTCACTGGCCAGCTTGTCGCCGAGCCAGGCCTGGACACGGAGCTGGGGGGCCGCGTCGTGCAGCGCCGCGGTCAGCCAGCGCGCCTTCGGGTACGCCGCCTCGGGGAGGGTGCCGTCGTGTTCCAGGGGGCCCGCGTGGACGTACAGGTCTCGGATGCCGGTGCTCTTCAGGCGGCGGGTGAGGGCCCGGACGTCGTGCTCGGTCTTGCGGCCGTCCACCCAGGCGTGGCCGAGCCAGAGGGCGTCCTGGTGGCGGGTGGTGGTGCCGGGCTCCGGGGTGCCGGTGTAGTTGACGCGGAGGGCGGTTTCGGCGGTGAGGACGGGGAGGAGCAGGACGACGAGGACGGCGAGGGCGTAGCGGAGGGTGCGGCGGAGGGTGCGGCGGCGTCCGGGGCGGCGCGCCCCGGGCTCCCGCGGTGCGTCCGCACCGCCGTCGGCGGCTTCGGGCCGTGCTCCCGCGGTGTCCATTTCTGCCCCCTGTCCTTCTCTTCCCCCACCCGTGTCCACTCCGCTCGCGAAGGCGTCTACCTGCCCATACGCTCCGAAATGTGACGCCCTCCCTGATCCGGGGCCGCCCCCGGCATGCCACGGCACGCATAGGGGTGCGCGCGGCGCATGCCGTGCTGGGTGCCGTGGTCGGAGCCGGGTGGCTGGTGTTGCCGGTGATGACGGCCGGTGCACAGGATCCGGTTCCCGTGGCGCACACCGGCGCGGTCGCGAGCGCCGCCGCCCCCCAGCAGGACGGGACGTCCACCGCCGATCTCGTGCTGCCCCTCGTCGCGGGGGCCGCGGCCGTGGGGCTGGCCGGATACGGCTATCTGCGCCGCACCCGCCGCGCCCGCACCCGTACGACCCCCGGGATCGTCTCCGTCGCGCCGCCCGCCCCCGGCCCGGCCGACTTCGAGCGCCAGGCTCGCGCGGCGCTGGTCCTGGCCGACGACTGCGTACGGACCAGCCGCGAGGAACTCGCCTTCGTGCAGCGGCAGCTCGGGGAGGCCGGAACCGAACCCTTCGCGCATGCCCTGCGGGCCGCCGAGACCGAGCTGACGGCCGCGTGTGCGATCTGGCGGCGGTACGAGCAGGGGGTGCCGAAGGACGCGGCGGCGCGGCGGCAGGCGCTGGTCGGTGTGGTCGGCCGGTGCGCGGAGGCGGGACGCCGGCTGGACGCGGAGGCCCCCGCGCTGGACCGGCTGCGGGGGCTGGACGCGTCGGGGCCGGCCGGGGCGCTGGAGCCGGCCGAGGGATGGTTCCGGGAGCTGACGGGGCGCACGGTGGCCGCCCAGGACACCCTGGCGGAGCTGCGCGAGCGGTACAGCGCCTCGGCCGCCGGGCCGGTCACCGGGTACGTCGAACAGGCCAAGGACCGGCTGGTGTTCGCCACCGTCCGGCTCAACGAGGCCCGTCAGGCGGCCGACGCGGGCGACGGCGGGCGAGCCGTCGGGCACCTGCGCGCCGCCGAGGGCGCGGTGGCCCAGGCCGAGGTCCTGGTGTCCGGGGTGGAGCGGCTCGCGGCCCGGCTGCGGGAGGCGGCGGAGCTGGTGCCGGCCGCGCTGACCGGCGCGGAGGCGGAGCTCGCGGCGGCCCGGAAGGGGGCCGTGCGGGAGCCGCTGACCAGCGGTGAGCTGCACGCGCGGCTGGCCCACGCGGACGGGGTGCTGGCCGCCGTACGGGAGGAGCGGACGGCGGGCCCGTACGACCCGCTGGACGCCCTGCGCCGGATCGCCCGGGCCGTGGAGCGGCTGGACACCGGCCACCTGGGCGCACCGGCCGCGGCGGCGCTGCTCGTGGCGCGGAGTTCCGTCGCCGGGGCGGAGGAGTTCGTCGCGGTGCACCGGGGCGCGGTGGGCCCGGAGGCGCGGGTTCTCCTGGCGGAGGCGGCACGGGAGCTGGGCGCGGGCCGCGCCGACCAGGCCGACGCCCTCGCCCGCGCGTCACGGGACCTGGCCGAACGGGACGTACGAGCACACGGCAACCCGTACCCGGGCGCCGACGGTGAATCGCCGGGCCTGTCCGGTGCGGTCCTGGGCGGGGTGCTCCTGGCCGAGGACCAGGACGGAGGCCCACCGGCAAGCTACGGCGGCCCCAGGACAAGGGGCCGCCACGGCTTCCGGCCACGCGCCTAGGGCCTGTGGTCCGCGTCAGAAGAGGCTCAGCAACGCCTCCGCCGGGTCGGTCAGCCCCTTCTCGCCGCCGGGCAACGGCAACTCGAACCACACCGTCTTGCCGCGCGGCGTCCGGCGGGAGCCCCACGCCGCGCTCAGCAACCCGACCAGCTGCAGCCCCCGGCCCCCCTCGTCGGTGTCCCGGGCCCGGCGCCGCCGTGGCTGCACCAGACCGGAGTCCCACACCTCGCAGACCAGCGTGCGGTCCAGCAGCAGCCGTAGCCGGATCTCCCCCTCCCCGTACCGCAGCGCGTTGGTGACCAGCTCGCTGACGAGCAGTTCCGCCGTGTCGACCAGCGGCTCCAGGTCCCAGCTCACCAGCTGCGCCCGGGCGTACTCCCGCGCCCGCCCCACACTGCGCGGCTCGCGCGGCAGCGTCCAGTCGCCGACGGAGTCGGCCGGCAGGCCCTGCACCCTCGCCATCAGCAGCGCGATGTCGTCCTCGCCATGGTGGGTGTCGAGGGTGCTCAGGACGTGGTCGCAGACGTCCTCCAGCGGGCGGGAGGGGTCGGTGAGCGCCCCGACGAAGGCCTGGAGTCCCTCGTCCAGGGGGTGGTCGCGGGATTCGACCAGGCCGTCCGTGTACAGGGCCAGCAGCGCGCCCTCGGGCAGCTCGACCTCGACCTCCTCGAAGGGCTCGCCGCCCACGCCGAGCGGCATGCCGGGCGGCACGTCCAGCATCAGGGCGGCCTCACCGGGTTCGACCAGGACCGGCGGCAGATGGCCGGCGTTGGCGAACGTACAGCGTCTGGTGACGGAGTCGTACACCGCGTAGACGCAGGTCGCGAGGTACACCTCGGACAGGTCGGCGTCCCGGGGCTGACGCGCCGTACGCGTGGCCTGCTGGACGCCCCCCGGCGTGCCGAGACCCCGGGCGATCTCGTCCAACGCCGAGAGCACCTCGGCCGGTTCGAGGTCCAGCAGGGCCAAGGTGCGCACGGCCGTGCGGAGTTCACCCATCGCGACCGCCGCCCGCAGGCCCCGCCCCATCACATCGCCCACGACCAGCGCCGTACGGTGCCCCGGCAGTTCGATCACGTCGAACCAGTCGCCGCCCACCTCGGTGGCCGCGTTGCCGGGCAGATAGCGGCAGGCGATGTCCAGCCCGGAGGCCTCGGGGTCGCCCGGCGGCAGGAGCGAGCGCTGCAGGATCAACGCCCGCTCGTGTTCCCGGCGGTACAGGCGCGCGTTGTCGATGCAGACGGCCGCGCGCGCGGCCAGCTCCACCGCCAGCTCCCGGTCGCGGTCGCCGAACGGCTCGCTGCCCTTGGTGCGGGCGAACTGGGCGAGGCCGACGACGGTGTCGTGGGCGACCATCGGCACGGCCAGCGTGGACTGCACCAGACCGCCCCCCTCGGCGGGCACCCGCTGCGGCCGGGCGGTGCGCAGGGCGTCCGCGCAGGGCGAGTTGAAGGGGAAGTGGTGGACCGCGCCGAGCTCGACGGACTCACCGGAGCTGGTGAAGGGGACGCCGGTGACGGCGCTCGCGAAGGCGACGCGGCGCAGTTCGGCGCTGCCGTCGGCGAGCCCCGGCGCGGTCTCGTCACCGGTGAGCAGCCCCTGGTAGAGGTCGACGGTGGCGAGGTCGCAGAAGCCGGGCACGACGACGTCGAGCAGCTCCCGGGCCGTGGTCTCCAGGTCGAGCGAGTTCCCTATGCGGGCGCCGGCCTCGTTGAGCAGGGCGAGATTGCGCCGGGCCGCGGCGGCTTCGCGGGCGGCGGCCCGGCGGGCGGTGATGTCGGTGCCGAGCCAGGCGATGCCGATGGGCCGGCCGCTGCCGCTGTGCACCCGGTAGAGGTTGACGGACCAGTGCCGGCGTTCCTCGGAGCCAGGGACGTACCCCGTGACATGCATGTCGGTGATGGACTCACCGGACTGCAGCACCCGGCGCAGCGTGGCCGAAACCCGCTCCGCCTCACCGCGGGGCAGATAGTCGTGCACGCCCTTGCCCCGGTGGTCGTCGGGGGTTCCGCCGAAGACGGAGGCGAACCGCTCGTTGGCCCGACGGACCCTCAGATCGGGGTCGATCAGCAGGAATCCGAACGGGGACTGGCCGAAAATCGCCTGTGACGCGGCGAGATCGGTCTCGATGCTGCGCAGGGTGCGCACGTCCACGACGATACAGACGGCGGCCCTGTCGCCCTCGCCGGTCCGGGTGGGCATCACATAGACCTCGGCGAGGCCGTCCGCACCGCGGGTACCGTCCGCCTTGTCCGGCATCCGGAAGGGCACCACCCCGGTCCACTCGCGCCCGTCGAGGATTTCGGCCATCTTGCGCTGGCCGCGCCGGCGCAGGTCGGGGTCGATGAAGGCCTCTATGGGGTCCATGCCGACGGCGTGTGCGGCGGGGATGCCGAAGAGCTGCTCGGCACGCAGGCTCCACTGCTCGACCAGCCCGCCGGGGCCGATGGAGAAGGACGCGACCTTGATGTAGTCGTAGATCGAACCGGGCGGACTGCTCTGCCACATGGCGTCGCCGGGTGCCGCGGCAGCCTCCGCGGCCTGGTGCCTCGCGCCGTCCGACGGGTCCTCGGACTCCGTGGCCTTCGCTGGTATCTCGCTCACGCGAACCGTCCCCTCCAGCTCACCGCGTCCGGCACCGGTCACCGGGGGCGGCTGCCCGCAGTATCCAGCACTACGGTGCCGCACGACACGGTGTTCACGATCACAGCTCGGTCCAGATGGTTTTCGGACCGGTCCGTGACAACACTTCCAGTCTTCTAACCAGGGAACACGCCCTCGAATCACGCATCGCGGGTCCGGCCGCGCGCCCCGAGCGCACGAGGGGTGGTCCCCCGCCGGCCGTACACCCCCGTGCCCCCTGGATGCTTCCGGCTCACCCGGGCAGCGCCAGTTCGAACCAGACGGTCTTTCCGCTCGCACCGGGCCGGGTGCCCCAGCGGCGCGAGGAGCCGGCGACCAGTTGCAGCCCGCGCCCGCTCTCGTCCTCGTCACGGGCGACGCGCTCGCGCGGCGGGTCGGGGAGCGGGTCGGAGACCTCCACCCGCAGGATGCCGGCCGGACCGCCGGGGCGTACGAGCCGTACGCCGATGGGGCCGGTGGCATGCCGAAGCGAGTTGGTGACCAGCTCGCTGACCAGCAGTGCGGCGAGATCGGCGAGGCAGTCGAGGCCCCAGCCGTGCAACTTGCCGCGGACCGCGGCGCGTGCGGTGCGCACGGCGCCCGGTTCCGCGGGAAAGGTCCACTCGGCGCAGTCGCCATCGGTGTCGATCACGCCGATCACTTCCCAGGCCAGCGAGCCCACCCATGTCCGGTTTCATGGGGTTAATGGGGACATACCCGATATCCCGGGGGCAGTACCGTGCGGGAGGGCGCACTGTGGCACGAACGGCGTAGCAGGGGGTCAACGGAAGCCGTCGGCGAGCCGGGGGGCGACTTCGCGCACGGCGGGGACGTCCTGGTCCAGCCAGGCCACGTCCCAGACCTCGGCCGGGGTGAGCCAGCGCAGCTCGTCATGGTCCTGGAGGGGCCGGGGCGCGGGTGAGCCGGGGAGCAGCCGGGCGGTCCACACCCGCAGGACGTACGGCGCCCGCAGCGGCCACTGGCCCGGCACGCGCTCGACGGCTTCGGCGTCGATGCCCAGTTCCTCGCGCAGTTCACGCACCAGGGCGTCCTCGGGTCGCTCGCCCGGCTCGACCTTGCCGCCGGGCAGCTCCCAGCGGCCCGCCAGGTCGGCGGGGGCGCTGCGGCGTGCGGCGAGCAGCCGACCGCCGTCGAGCAGGGCCGCTCCCACCACCACGATCCGGTCCGTCATGGGTGTTCTGGGCGTCGTGGGCGTCATGGGGCGGAGCCTACGGGAGGGCGCCACGCGGTCAGTTTCGGGCGCCGTCCCCGTTCTGGCCTATGCGCTCGACCCAGTAGAGCTGTTGGTGGCCCCGGTCGTCGAGGCTGTCGGCGATCTTCTGCGCCTCGGCCCGGGTCGCGTACCGTCCGACGCGATAGCGATTGCCGTTGTCGTCCTGCCGTATCACGAGCCAGGGCAGCGAGACCGTCCCCTCACTCATGGCCCCCACCGCCCGCGCCGTTCCTTCTCGCACCGCCCCACCACCCGCTTCCCGTCCCGGGCCCCCGCAGTGCCCCGCCTAAGGAAACCGCAATCCGCATATGCCCGAGCGTACGCCCTACCTTTACGCAGCGAACACGCCTTTTCACAAAGAGATACGCAACCGGCCAGAACACAGGGGGCGCACGGGAGTGAACGCGCCGTCGTGAGCGCCGTTGTCGTGCATCGCGGGTATACCCGGGTGAGCCCTGGTCACCTGGGAAAACGGCCGGATTGCAACGGCCGGTCGGCCCCGGCGGGCGTCGCGCCGGGGAGACATGCGGGCATGGGGGGAGCGTCCAGGGTGTGCGCCACCTCACCCACAGGGGCGTGCACGCCCGCCCGGGAACCGCGCCGTCACTTCACGGGCAGGTGGTACGCGACCCGGTACCGGTCGGCCGGGATCACCACGTCGGCGGTCTCCACCGGGCGGCCGGAGGCGTAGTACGTGCGCTGCACGACCAGCACCACATGGCCGGGGACACCGCCGAGGAGGTGCAGTTCCTCGGCGAGGCCGGGGCGGGCGCCGACCTCCTCGGTGACGTTGTCCACGATGACGTCGATGGCGCGCATGCGCTCGACCACCCCCATGCCGCCGAGCGGGCCCTCCTCGGGCAGCATCACGGGGGTACGGCCGGTGACGGCGAGGGGCTCCCAGGAGGTGGACAGCATCATCGGCTCACCGGCCTCGCGGAACAGGTACTTGGTGCGCATGACCCGGTCGCCGGTCTGGATCGCGAGCCGTTCGGCGATGGCAGCCCCGGCCTCGGCCTGCTCGCTGCTGGACTCCCAGGTGCCGCGCACCGAGGCGTCGGCCTGCTCCTGGCGGAAGGGCGTGGCACCCCCGGCCGGGCGGTACCCGGAGCGGGCCACCCGGCGGGGCACGGGCCGCTCGCGCACATACGTCCCGGAGCCGGAGCGCCCCTCGACCAGGCCCTCGGCCATCAGCACCTTGCGGGCCTCCAGCGCGACCGTGTCGGAGACGCCGTACTCCTCGCGGATGCGGGCCTGGGAGGGCAGGCGGGTGTGGGGGGGCAGTGAACCGTCGACGATCTTCTTGCGGAGATCACCCGCGACACGCAGGTACGCCGGCTGCTCACCGAAAGTCACTGGCCGCTCCCATCAGGTTGTACAGACAGCAACAGCCTGGCAACCCTGGGTTGTGCCACGCAAGCAAAGGCCAGAGAATCACTCGATGTGATGACATGGCGCGTGCGAGGGCTTTACCCAGGCACTTTCTCCCCCGTATAGGTGCGCTCACACCTGCAGGGTGAGCGCACCCGTGCCAGGAGGGCGCCCCGCGCCCGGGTACGGTGCTCCCCGGGGCGGCGCGCAGCGGAACGGGGGCGGAATGAGGGGGGCGACCCCGGCCGGGGGCCGGGTGACGGAGCCGAAGGTGCTCGGCGCGGGCATCGGCCTGCTGCACCGTCCGCGCCCCGTCGTCCCCGCGTCGTGCACACCGCTCCCCGACCACCCCGGCTCCGGCCCACCTCCCCGTACGGCAGCCGGGAGCCGCGGGGTGACGGCGGCGTACGGCGTGCCGGCGGACCACGATCCGCCGGCGCGGCACGAGGTGTCCGGCCCGACGGCGGCGCGGAGACCCCGCCGCAGGAACTTCCCGGGCGTGAGCGGTCTCCCGCTCGCCGCCGGGGCGGCCGGGCGGAGCGCGCCGGCCCGGTTCCAGGCGCCGGGCTTCCGCGCCGCCGCGGTCACGGCGTTCGGGGCGGTGGCGGTCGGCACGCCGCCTGCGCCGCGCTACGTCACGGCGCCGGTCGAGGCCGCCTTCGACCGCCCCTTCGGCTTCCTCGCGCCGCACCGGCACTCGTGGCCGGTGCCGGCGGCGGGGTGGGTGACGGATCCACTGCCGTTCCCCGAGGACACATACGCGACAACCGGACGAGGAGCGGGCAGCGCCTCGTGGGAGGACGACCAGTGAGCAAGGTGACCGCCGAGACGGTCCGTCGGGTGAACGGGCTGACGGCCCGCTGGGCGCAGGCACTGCCCCAGGGCACCGTCTTCTCCGCGCCCGGGGTCTGGCCCCTGCTGGCCTTCCTGGCCGACGGCGCGAGCGGGCCGGCGCGGACGGAGCTGAGCCAGGCCCTCGGCCTGCCGGCGGACCAGGCGGCGGGCGCGGCACGGGAGTTGCTGGGGGCCCTGGGGGCGGTGTCCGGGCTGGAGGCGGCGCTCGGCCTGTGGACGCACCACGCGCTCGCCCTGCGCGAGGAGTGGCGGGCGGGGCTGCCCGCCGGGACGTGCGGGGTGTTCGGGGACGACCTCGTCACCGCGCAGGAGCGGCTGGACGCCTGGGCGGCCGAGCGGACCGGCGGGCTGGTCGAGCGCATGCCGGTGACGCTGACCCGGGACACACGGCTGGTGCTGGCCGGCGCGCTCGCGCTGCGCACGACCTGGCGGCAGCCCTTCACGGAGCTGCCGCTCCGGCCGGACTCCGGCCCCTGGCAGGGGCGATCGCTGCGCGGGCTGCACCGGCGGAGCGTACGCCCGGACCGGGTGGGCGTGACGGGCACCCCGGACGGCTTCGTCACCGCGCTGACGGTGCCCGGCGACAACGGCGTCGACGTCCATCTGCTGCTCGGCGAGGAGCGCATGACGCCGGGCCAGGTGCTCGCCGCGGGCGTGGGGATCGTGGAGCGGGCGCTGCCGCTCACCGGGGGCGGCTCACTGCCGCTCGGGCACGTGGGGCCGGGTCTGCACGTGGAGCGGCAGCCGGCCGTGGAGCCGGGACCGCCGGTGCTGGACGTGCGGACGGTGGTGTACGAGGTGCGCGCCGACCACGATCTGCTCGCCCTGCCGGACCTCTTCGGCCTGACCTCGGCGTCGGACACCCGGGGCGGCCACTTCCCGGGGGCGAGCACCGCCCGGCTGGCCGTCGGGGAGGCCCGCCAGTCGGCCGTGGCCCAGTTCGGCGCGCTCGGCTTCCGGGCGGCGGCGGTGACGGCGGTCGCCGAGGTGTACGGCGGCGCGCCGCCGCGGTACCGCTGCGAGTCCACGGTCGTCCGGGCCGTCTACGACCGCCCGTTCGGCTTCCTCGCCGTGGACCGCGAGTCCCGGCTGGTGCTGACGGCGGGCTGGGTGACGGATCCGGCGCCGGAGCCCGTGGTCAGCTTCCCGGGCGCTGTTCCTCCAGGACTCTGACGCAGCGCGCGAGCAGATCCTCCAGGGCGTCCCGCTCCGCGTCGGTGAACTCCGCGGCGAGGGCCCGCTCGACGCGTACGGCGGACGCGTCGGCGTCGGCGAGTACGGCACGGCCCTCGTCCGTGAGGCGGGTCTCCAGGACGTTCCTGTGCCACTCGTGCGGGCTGCGGGTGATCAGATCGCGGTCCTGGAGGTTCTTCAGGACCGTGTTCATGGTCGGCGGGGTGACCCCGCACAGCCGGGCCAGGGCCGCCGCGGAGATGCCGGGGTGGGCGGAGAGGTGGAGCAGCGCGGCGTACTGGGCGACGGTCAGGCCCGCGGGCTTCAGGACCGCCGCCTTGGTCGCGCTGAGGGCCTGCTCGGCCCGCTTGAGGTGGGAGCCGAGGCGCTCGGACGCGGGCATGGAGGTCACCTGGCCACATTAATGCCTGGATAGCCATTAATACCCTGGCGATGATTAGAGCTCTAATGTAAGTTCGCAGTCATCATCCAGTGAGCAGCCGAACCGAGAGGCACCGTCGTGTCCCGTTCGATCCACCGCCGTACCTTCCTGACCGGTGCCGCCGCGGCGGCCGTGGCCGTCGCCGCGCCCACCGCGAGCGCGACCACCGGCCCGCGTGTCTCCACCGCCTTCACCCTCCCCGACGAGCGCGCCTACCCCGAGGGCATCGCCCTCGACCCGCGCACGGGTGACGCGTACGTCGGCTCCTTCACGACCGGCGCGATCTACCGCGCCGCCGCCGGCAGCCGCACCGCCGAGGTCTTCCTGCCCGCGGGCGCCGACGGCCGGACCACCGCCAACGGCCTGAAGGCCGACCGGGCGGGCCGGCTGTGGGTCACCGACCACACCACCGGGATCGACGTCTACGACCTGCACGACCGCTCCCTGCTGGCCCGCTTCGAGATACCGGGGGGCGACCAGCGCTTCCTGAACGACCTCGTGATCACCGCTGACGGCACGGCCTACGCCACCGACAGCGTGCGCCCGGTGATCTACCGCGCCACCCCGGCCGACCTGGCCCGCGCCCGCGGCGGCCGCGCGCCGCTGACCGCGCACTTCGACCTCAGCGGCGCCGTACCCGCACACTCGCCGGACGCCTACACCCTCAACGGCATCGTCGCCGGCCCCGCCGGACGCCTGCTGTTCGCCGTCGACATGACCGGCGGCGGCCTGTACCGGGTCGGCGTGACCGACGGCTCCGTACGCCAAGTGACCCTTGAGGGCGGCGACTTGAAGCACGGCGACGGCCTGGAGCTGGCCCACGGCACCCTGTGGGCCGCCCACAACGCGACCAACACGCTCACCCGCTGGCGCCTCTCCCCCGACGGCACCAGGGCCCGCCTGACCCGCAGCCTGACCACCCCCGCCCTGCAGACCCCCACCACCCTGGCCCGCGACCACCACGGCCTCCTCGTCGTCCGCTCCCAGTTCGACAAGGGCGGACCGATGGGCCCGGGGGTGCCCCGGACGCCGTTCACCGTGGCGCGGGTGACGGGGATGTGATCTCAGGACCCGGGGCCTCACCGAGGCGCCCCGCCACACCGAGCTGATCGATGGAGCTCTCGTCTTCAGGCTGTCGCCGCAGCGGTGCTGGCACAGCCGCCTCGTCACCATGCTCACCGTCGCTCTCATGGAGCAGGCGCCCGCCGATGTCCAGGTCGGCCGGGAGATGACCATGAGGCTCGACGAGCGCAATCGTCCGGGGCCGGACCTGCTCCTGACGAAGGCCGACTTCGACGGCGATCGCACCTGGTTCGCCCCGGACGAGGTGCACCTCGTGAGCGAGGTCGTCTCCCCCGAGTCCGCGCACCGCGACCGCACGGTCAAGCTGCGCAAGTACGCGGCGGCCGGCATCCCGCACTACTGGTGCATCGAGGAGGAGAACGGCGCCCCCGTCGTCCACGTCTACGAACTCGACGGACCGACCGGCGTCTACGCGCCCGCCGGTATCTTCCGGGGCGCCCCGAAGCGCCCGGTGCCGTTCGAGATCAGCCTGGACCTCGACCAGCTCCTCCCGGCGCGTAACACCTGAGTCGAGCGCCAGTCACCGGTTCGCTCGCGGGTGGCGCTCGTACACCGTCACCCGCCGGCCGCGGACCTGCTCGTCCGCCACCACGGTGAAGTACTTCTCCAGCACGGCGAGCTTCACGCGGTCCCGCTCTGCCGTCACCGGCCTCGCCACCCCCGTGGCGTCCGTGACCAGCAGGATCCGCCGCTGGGCCAGCATCGCCGTCCGGATCCGGGCCGGAGTCGTCTCCTCACCCTTCAGCGTCCCGGACGCCACCGGGCCCTCCCCCAGCGCGATGTCCCGCAGGCCGGTGAACGCGTCGGGGGACACCAGCGCGGTGTCCCGTCGGGCCGCCGGTACGAAGAGGGTCGCGTCCCCGGTCTCCTTCAGGCGCCGCACGTCGGCCGCCACCGCCAGGACGTCGTCGACGCGGCTCGACGGGGACCGCTTGGCCAGCGACTGCGGGAGCAGCGCCACGAAGGCCACGACGACCGCCACGGGGACGAGCCACGACGACGCCTTCGGGAAGCGTGGTGCGGCCGCCCTTACCGCCGCGCCCAGGGCCGCACCGATCAACAGCGCCAGACCGAGCAGGCTGAACAGGATGTATCGGTCCACGAACAGGGGCTTGGCCAACGAGATGCCGATCAGGGCGAGTTGCGGCACCGCGAGCAGCGGCAGTCCGACGGCCGCCGCCGACAGCCGACCCGCTTCCGGCCGGTCCAGCAGGGCTCCGAGGCCGCCGATGGCCAGCAGGACCGCCGGGCCGATCAGCATGTGCCAGGTCAGCGGCGGTATCCACGTCACCTGGTCGGACTGGCTGCGGCTGAAGAGGATCAACGGCAGGTCGCCTGCCACGGCGGCCACCGCGGCGGCCGTCCAGCGCACCCACACGCCGCGCCCGCTCCGGGTCCACAGGAGTGTCCCGGCGTGCGCGGGCAGGATCAGCAGGGACAGCCAGTTCAGCAGACCGCACGTGAGGACCGTTCCGGCGTACGCCACCCAGCCGATCGCCCGGCCGCGCCCTTCCCGCTGGGTCACCAGCAGCAGTGTCGAGATCCCGGCCCCGGCCGCCACCAGCGCGTACGGGCGGCCCTCCTGGAGATAGAACTGCGCGGAGGGCAGCAGCCCGAGCGCCAGCCCCGCCCCCAGGCCCGCCCATGCCCCGGCGAGCCGGTGGCCCAGGGCGGCCACACAGGCCGCCGCCACCGCCATCGCCAGCACGGAGGGCAGCCGCAGGGTGGTGGTGCTGGGGCCGCACCAGGCGAAGAGTGTGTGCATCAGCAGGTAGTAGAGCCCGTGCACGACGTCGACGTGCGCCAGCATGTGCCAGATGTCGGCCGTGGACCGCCGGGCCACCTGCCAGGTCGCGGCCTCGTCCCGCCACACGCTGTGCTGCCGGGACAGCCCCCACAGGCCGAGGGCGAGGGTCCACAGCATCGCTACGGGCCAGACGGGAAGAGCACGCCGGGGTACGGACGGGGCAGACGTCATCAGGATCCAGGTCTTGGGGGAGGGAGCGGACGGAACGCGGAAGAGAGCGACTGGCCAAGGCGTGGCGGCCGTCGACTTCGGTCGTACAAATACGGCCATGTGGCTGAATCACCCCTACAGGGGAACGGCTACCGGGCGAGGGCCGGTGGCACCGCGTCGAGCACCGTGTCCAGCATGGCGCGAGATGCGCGCAGGGCCTCGATCTCCCTGGTGATCCGCTGTCGCTCGCCGTGGAGTCGGCGGACGAGTTCCGGACACGTGGGGACCAGGCGGTCGCCGGCGTCGGCGACGCAGGGCAGCACCTGAGCGATCACAGAGGTGGAGAGGCCGGCCGTCAGCAGGCTGCGGATACGGCGCACCGTCTCCACGTCCGCCTCGCTGTACTCCCGGTACCCGCTGGGCAGCCGGGTCGGCGCGAGCAGCCCCTGCTGCTCGTAGTAGCGGAGCAGCCGTTCGTGCACGCCCGTCCGCCGGACCATCTCCTTCATCCGCACGAGACGCCGTCCCCCCAGGGCTTGACTCTGACACCGGTGTAGGAGTTTAGCGTCGCGGCCATGAGCGATGACCAGGCCCTTCTCGAAGGGAACCTCGATGTGTACGTACAGGGCAGCGGGCCTGCCCTCCTGCTGGCGCATGGCGCCGGGGGCAGTGTCGAAGGCAACTTCGGGCTGGTCCTCGACGACCTGGCGAAGGACCACACGGTGATCGGTCCGCACTACCCGGGAGCGGGCGGCACACCGGTCGCCACGAAGCCCCTGGACCTCGACGAACTGGCGGACACGCTGGTCGCCTCCGCGGTGGCCCGCGGACACGAGACGTTCACCGTCCTCGGGGAGTCCCTGGGAACCACCGTCGCGGTACGCGCGGCGACCCGCCATCCCGAGCGGGTGACCGGTCTGGTGCTCACGGCCGGGTTCCCGGTGGCCGATCCGGTCCTCGCACATGCCGCCCGCCTCATCACCCTGCTCGGCAGGACCGGCGAGTGGGACGAGGTGGCCCGGCTGGCGTTCCTTGCGTGCCTGTCCGAGAGCCGGCTGAACGGGATGTCACCGGCCGAGGTGGCGGAGGGGGCGGCGCAGGTGAAGGCCTCCATGCCGGCAGGCATGCTCGACCACTTCGACCTGGTCTCCCGGGTGGACGTCCGCCGCGACCTCACCGATGTCACGGCCCCACCCTCGTGTTCGCGCCGACCGGAGACCGTCTGGTGCTTCCCGAGAGCTCGCGCCGCCTCAGCGCGGGAATCCCGGGAGCCACGCTGATCGAACTGCCCGGGGCGGGCCACATCCCCGACCCGGAATCCCGGGCCCTCTGGCTCCGCCATGTACGCCGGTTCCTCGCGTCCCTTGAGACCGCTCGGGGGTGGCGCCGTCGGGGCTGACGGCGATCACGGCGCGCCGCCGAGCCCGGTCAGCCTCGTCTGCTCGGCCGACGGCCGGCGCACGCCGGACCGGACCGGGTCGGCTTCGCGTTCAGTCGCGGCAGTGTTCCAGCAGAGCGGAGATCGGGCTGTCGACGAGTCGATAGCGCACGATCCGGCCGTCCTTCTCGCCCTGGACGATTCCCGCGGTGCGCAGCAGACGCAGGGCCTGGGACACGGCGGTGTCCCGCATCCCGGTGGCGACGGCCAGGTCGGAGACGGCGATGGGGCCCGCCCGGTGGAGGGCGAGCAGCAGGGAGAGGCGTCCGGGATCGGAGAGCAGGGAGAAGCGGTCGGCCCAGGCGCGTACGCGTTCGGGCTCGCCGACGGCGGCGATGGCGTCGCAGACCCGATGACCGTCGATGGTGCGCTGCCCGGCGCGTTCCACAGGGACGAGATGCATCCACTCATCATCGCAGTCACCGCCCGCCTCCTCCATACCTGATCAGTTGTGCAGCCTTGCAGCCAGGACCTGCGGCCTTCTAGGGTGGGCGGGCCGTGGTGTTCGGGAAGACCGGTGACAGTCCCTCAGGGGCTCAGTCCGGAGCGGCCCTCGCCACTGTGATCGGGGAGTTCCCGCCCCATGCGTTGCCACTGGCCTCACGGCCGGGAAGGCAGGGGCGGGCACGGTGACCCGTCAGCCAGGAGACCGGCCACGGCAGCACGAAGCTGATCCACGAGGTGCTGGAGCGTGACCGTATGACCCTGTCCGAAGGCGTGCCCGAAACCGCCGCCGCCCCGTCCTTCCACTGGCGCCGCGAGGACACCGTCCGGACCACCGGCCTCCTGGCCGTGATCGTCGCCCTGCACGTGGTCGCCTTCGGGATCCTCTTCCTGCTCGTGGTGCCGCGGCACTACGAGGTCGGCACCCAGGCGTTCGGGGTCGGCCTCGGCATCACGGCCTACACCCTCGGCATGCGGCACGCCTTCGACGCCGACCACATCGCCGCCATCGACAACACCACCCGGAAGCTGATGGCCGACGGCCAGCGGCCGGTGTCGGTGGGCTTCTGGTTCGCGCTGGGCCACTCCAGCGTGGTGGTCGTCATGGCCGCGCTGGTCGCCGGCGGCGCCAAGCTCGCCGGCACGCTGATGAGCGACAACTCCCGTACCCACCAGGTCCTCGGCACCGTGGGCACCACGGTCTCGGGCGGCTTCCTGTACCTCATCGCCGCCCTCAACCTCGTCGCGTTGGTCGGCATCGCCCGCGTGTTCAAGGCGATGCGCGCCGGACGCTACGACGAGGCCGAGCTGGAAGCCCATCTCGACTCGCGCGGCTTCATGAACCGCATCCTGGGCCGGCTCACCAAGTCCATCCGCCGCCCCGGCCAGATGTTCCCCCTCGGCTTCCTCTTCGGTATCGGCTTCGACACCACCACCGAGGTCCTGCTGCTCGCCCTGGCCGGCAACGGCGCCGCCGCCGGCCTGCCCTGGTACGCGGTCCTGTGCCTGCCCCTTCTCTTCGCCGCCGGCATGAGCCTGTTCGACACGCTCGACGGCACCTTCATGAACTTCGCCTACCAGTGGGCCTTCTCCAACCCGGTGCGGAAGGTCTTCTACAACCTCACCATCACCGGCCTGTCCATCGCGGTGGCCTTCTTCGTCGGCACGATCGAGCTGGTCGGGGTGCTGCACGACAAGCTGGGTCTGAGTGACGACGTCTCCGGCTGGATCGCGGGCCTGGACCTGGACAACGTCGGCTACGTCATCGTCGGCCTGTTCGTGGTGGTCTGGGCCGTGGCCATCGGCTACTGGCGCCTGGCCAAGGTCGAGGAGCGGTGGAACACCCGCACCGCGGAAGGCGGCTGACGGCAGAGGACAGACGACAGGAAGGCTCCCGTGAGGATCTGCCTCGCGGGAGCCTTCCGTTGTGCCGCCTGCCGACGTGAAGGGTGAGAAGACGATCACGGGGCAGGACGCCTGGGGTGTCTACGCCGTCACGGCCTGAGCAGCAGGCTGTCGCCGCGCTCCTTGGCGGCGGCGTAGCGCTTGGCCACGTCCTGCCAGTTGACGACCTGCCACATGGCCTCGATGAAGTCCACCTTCTGGTTCTTGTACTGCAGGTAGAAGGCGTGCTCCCAGGCGTCGAAGACCAGGATCGGGGTCGAGCCCTGACCGACGTTGCCCTGGTGGTCGTAGACCTGCTCCACGATCAGCCGGTCGCTGAGCGGCTCGTACGCCAGCACGCCCCAGCCCGAACCCTGAGTGGTGGCCGCCGCCTTGGACAGCTGCGCCTTGAAGCCGGCGAAGGACCCGAAGGACTCGGTGATCGCGTCCGCCAGGTCGCCGACACCGTCCTGGGCCAGCGGCTCGCCGCCGCCGTCCTTGGGACCGGTCATGTTCTGCCAGTAGATGCTGTGCAGGATGTGGCCGGACAGGTGGAAGGCCAGGTTCTTCTCCAGGCCGTTGATCGAGCCCCACGACTCCTTGTCCCGCGCCTCGGCCAGCTGCTCCAGCGTGTCGTTCGCACCCTTCACGTACGCCGCGTGGTGCTTGTCGTGGTGCAGCTCGATGATCTCCGGGCTGATGACCGGGGCGAGCGCCGAGTAGTCGTACGGAAGTTCCGGGAGCGTGTAAAGCGCCATGTCCAACATCCTCCCACGTTATTGCGAATCATGTGCAGCTGCACGCTAGCAGCAAGAACGGTACCTTGCGATCAGTCGTCGGACCTAGGACCGTCGGTATGCTCGCCGCCATGCCCCGCAGTCCGGACGGACGACACGGATGACTAGGAGCACGGTGTTCGACTACGAGAAGGACGGCGCGGCCATCTACCGCCAGTCCTTTGCCACGATCCGCGCCGAGGCGGACCTCGCGGGCCTGCCCGCCGATGTCAGCCAGGTCGCGGTGCGGATGATCCACGCCTGCGGGATGGTCGACCTCGTACGGGACCTGGCCTACACGCCCGGCGTGTTGGCCCGGGCCCGTGAGGCGCTGCGCGCCGGCGCGCCGATCTTCTGCGATGTGCAGATGGTGGCCAGCGGCGTGACCCGCAAGCGGCTGCCGGCCGACAACGACGTGCTCTGCACGCTCTCCGACCCCTCCGTGCCCGGGCTGGCGGCCAAGCTGGGCACCACGCGCAGCGCGGCCGCGCTGGAGCTGTGGCGCGACCGGCTGGAGGGCGCGGTCGTCGCCGTCGGCAATGCCCCCACCGCGCTCTTCCGGCTGCTGGAGATGATCGAGGAGGGCGCGCCCCGCCCGGCCGCCGTCATCGGCGTGCCCGTGGGGTTCGTCGGTGCCGCCGAGTCCAAGGACGCGCTCGCCGGACACGCCTCCGGCCTTGAGCACATGGTGGTCCGTGGCCGTCGGGGCGGCAGCGCCATCGCGGCGGCGGCCCTCAACGCGATCGCGAGCGAGGAAGAGTGAGACGGTCCGGGCGGTCGAGGTGATCGCCGAGGCGGACGTGGTCGCGTACCACAGCGCCCCGGCACGGCCGGTCGATCGCGCGGTCCGTCGCGGCGAAGCACATCCGCGAAGACCACGTCGAGGGCGGCGCCGCTCCCCCGTGGAGCTGCGCCGCGAGCGGTGCTATTCGGCGGTCTGTTCCACCGGTGCCGGCCGGGCCAGGCCCGCCGTCCACTTCTCCTCGATGCGGCCGGCCTTCCACACCAGCAGGGCGATCGCCCAGGTGGCGAAGAACAGGCCGACGATGACGTAGCCGATGATGTTCAGGTCCAGGCCGGAGACCCAGTCCCAGAACGGGCCGTGCAGGTGGGCCTTCTCGGCGATCAGACCCAGCAGCTCGACCGTGCCGATGATGAGCGCGACGGCGACGGACAGGCCGGTGATGGTGAGGTTGTAGTAGACCTTGCGGACCGGCTTGGAGAAGGCCCAGCCGTAGGCGAAGTTCATGAACGAGCCGTCGATCGTGTCCAGCAGGGACATGCCGGCCGCGAAGAGGACCGGCAGGCAGAGGATCGCGTACCAGGGCAGGCCCGAAGCCGCGCCCGAGCCGGCGAGGACGAGCAGCGCGATCTCGGTCGCCGTGTCGAAGCCGAGGCCGAAGAGGAGGCCGAGGGGGTACATCTGCCACGGCTTGGTGATCGACTTCATCAGGCGGCCGAGGATGCGGTTCATGAAGCCGCGGTTGTTGAGCTGCTCCTCCAGCGCGGCCTCGTCGAAGTGGCCGGAGCGCATCTGCCGGAACACCTTCCAGATGCCGGCCATGATCAGCAGGTTGATGATCGCGATGACGTAGAGGAAGGTCCCGGAGACGGTCGTACCGATCCAGCCGGTGATGCTGTGCAGCTCGGAGTCGTCGTTCTCGACCGGCCCCGCCAGTTCCTTCACGCCGAGGGAGAGCAGGAAGGCCAGTCCGAAGACGATGCTGGAGTGGCCGAGGGAGAACCAGAAGCCGACCGACAGCGGGCGCTGCCCCTCGTTCATCAGCTTCCGGGTGGTGTTGTCGATGGCGGCGATGTGGTCGGCGTCGAAGGCGTGCCGCATGCCGAGGGTGTAGGCGGTGACGCCGATGCCGATGCCGAAGGCCTGGGTGCCGACCTTGTAGTGCTCGGGAGCGACGATCGCCGCCAGCGTGAACCAGCCGACGAGGTGCAGAGCCAGGATGAAGGCGGCCATCCCGCCGACGCTCGCCCATTCCCCGCTGGTCATGGACGTGCGTATGCGGTGCCACGAGATACCGCGGCCGGTGCCTGGGGAGGCAGGGCGGGGAGAAGCGGGATCCGGAGCGGTTGTCATGGGGACGCGGGCCTTACTGTGTGGCGAACGGCTGTTTTCAGACGCGCCTTCCAGGTTTCTGCCAACAGGTTGCAACAACAACCCTGCCGCAGCAAAGCCCCGGCCAGGATTCAGTCATCGACTCGGAAACCATCCAGGTCAAGGCGCTCGCCGAGCCACTGGACCGCCTGCCCGGGATCGTCCACCACGCACACCCCTTCGGGCACCGGGGGCCGGCGGACGACGACCACGGGCAGCCCGGCCTCCCTGGCCGCCGTGAGCTTCGGAGCGGTGGCGGCTCCCCCGCTGTCCTTCGTCACGACCACGTCGACGCGGTGGCGGCGCAACACCCCGCGCTCCCCGTCGAGGGTGAAGGGGCCCCGGTCGATCAGCACCTCCGTGTGGAGCGGGTGCGGTGGCTCGGGCGCGTCCACGGAGCGTACGAGGAACCACAGGTCGTCCAGGTGCGCGAAGGCGGCCAAGCCCATGCGCCCGGTGGTCAGGAACACGCGCCGCCCCAGCGCGGGCAGCAGGTCCGCGGCCTCCTCCAGCGAGCCGGCCTCGTGCCAGACGTCTCCCTCGCCGGGGACCCAGCCGGGCCGGCGCAGGGCGAGCAGGGGAACATGGGCGGTGGCGGCGGCCGCGGCCGCGTTGAGGCTGATCGTTCCGGCGAAGGGGTGGGTGGCGTCGATGAGCGCGTCCACGTCGTGCGCGACCAGCCACTCCGCCAGGCCCTCGGCGCCGCCGAAGCCGCCGACGCGCACCTCGCCCGGCGGCAGCCGGGGGGCGGCCACCCGCCCGGCCAGGGACGACGTGACCTTCACGTCCGGGGCATCGGCGGCCAGGGTCTCGGCGAGGCGGCGGGCCTCGGTCGTCCCGCCGAGGATCAGCACGTGCACGACGACTCCGTCCCGTCCATCCAGGTTCCGTTTCCAGCAGTGAATTCGAGCAGTGATCCAGCAGTGATTTCGAGCAGTGAGGCATGAGCAGCAGCGAGGCGAAGGGCGGCCGCAGCGCCCAACTGAAGCACACCGGCCTGCGCCCCGGCTGGACCACCGGCGCCTGCGCGACCGGCGCGGCCACCGCCGCGTACACCGCGCTGCTGACCGGCGACTTCCCCGACCCGGTGACGATCACCCTGCCCAGGGGCCAGACACCGGCGTTCGCGCTCGCCGCGGAGGAGCTGACCGGCTCCTACGCCATGGCGGGCATCGTGAAGGACGCGGGCGACGACCCGGACGTCACGCACGGCGCGGTGGTGCGCGCCACTGTGCGACGGCTCCCGGCCGGTTCGGGCGTCGTCTTCAGGGCGGGGCCAGGGGTCGGTACCGTCACCCGCCCCGGACTGCCGCTGCCGGTCGGTGAACCGGCCGTCAACCCCGTGCCCCGGCAGATGATGCGGGACCACATCGCGGCGGTGGCCCGGCACCACGGCGACGGGGGCGACGTGGAGATCACGGTCTCCGTCGACAACGGCGAGGAGATCGCCCGCTCCACCTGGAACCCGCGCCTCGGCATCCTCGGCGGTCTGTCCATCCTGGGCACGACCGGGATCGTGGTGCCGTACTCCTGCTCGGCGTGGATCGACTCCATCCGCCGCGGGGTCGACGTGGCCCGGGCGGCCGGACGCACCCACGTGGCGGGCTGCACGGGCTCCACCTCGGAGAAGACCGTGACCGCCGTGCACAGGCTGCCGGAGGACGCCCTGCTCGACATGGGCGATTTCGCCGGCGCGGTCCTGAAGTACATACGCCGGCACCCCGTCGACCGCCTCACCCTCTGCGGCGGCTTCGCCAAGCTGTCGAAACTGGCGGCCGGCCACCTGGACCTGCACTCCGCCCGCTCCCAGGTCGACAACGGCTTCCTCGCCGAGTTGGCCCGGCGGGGCGGCGCGGACGAGGCAGTGGCCGATGAGGTCGCGAACGCCAACACCGGTCTGGCCGCCCTCCGGCTGTGCACGGCGGCCGGAGTCCCGCTGGGTGACCTGGTCGCGGTGGCCGCCCGCGACGAGGCACTGGCCGTGCTGCGGGGCGCGCCCGTCGCGGTCGACGTGATCTGCATCGACCGGGCGGGCACGATCGTGGGACGCAGCACGGTCCGCTAGCCGCCGAGGGCGAACCGCAGCTCGGGCCGCTCCCGGGTCACTTGCGGCGGTTTGGGGCCCCCTTTTCGCCCCGAGTCGCCGGGTGCGCGCGCCGGCGCAGGCCCCTACCCGGGGACCGACCAGGACGAGCTCTGGTCGGTTTGGGCGAAGTGGCTGGGCCTGCCGCCCTGCTGGACCACGCGGCCCAGCCGGGCCGCCCTGGCCCGGGGCATGAGGGTCCAGGTGCCGTCGGAGCGGTGCAGGGCGGCGGAGTGCCAGGGCGTGGTCCACGCGTCCGGGGCGTCGAGGAGGCGGATGCCGAACTTCGGGGCGCCGATGGGCTGGGGGTGGATGGAGAGGCGTACGGCGCGGGGGTGGTGTTCGGCGATCAGGGTGCCCCAGGCGCGGCTGCGTTGTATGACGCCGTAGGCGCGTTGCCGGCACGACCGCTGGAGGGCGGAGCGGGTGCCGGTCCAGTCGGCGGTGTCCTCGACGAGGAACCGGGTGATGCCCCGGTAGAGGGCGAGGGACTGGTCGTCGACGCGGGTCTCGGCGCGGAGGGCCGCCAGTGTGGGGGCGTAGCGCTCGTGTATGCGGGTGCGTTTGGTGTCGTGCGGGAGATCGCCGAGGACGTCGCGCAGGTCGAAGACGGACAGTCTGTGCAGGCCCATCCGACCTATCTGCACGCGTAGGTCGTCGGCGTAGGCGTCGATGTGGTCGTCGGGGACACCGATGAGGTCGCCGAAGACGTGGCCGTCGGAGCAGATGATCACGTGGGCACCTGGCGGGTAGATCCGCTCGATGTCGGTGCACAGGGTGTTCAGGAAGGTCAGGGAGAGGCGTTCGCCCTGGTCGGGGAGGTGGCCGAGGACCTTGGCGGGGTTGGGTGACTTGCAGGGGAAGCCGGGCAGGGTGAAGAGCACGGGCGAGCCGTCGCGTACGAAGGCGGAGATGCGGCCCAGCTGATGCGGGAACGCTTCCGCGGGAGCGGGGACGCGGTCGGTCGTGCGGTGGTGGGGCAGGAGCAGGTTCAGGATCCGGCTGCCGGTACGGGTGGTGAGGGTGTCCCGTGCGGTCGTCAGTGGCATGTCGTTCCTCCTGGGGTACGCGGGTGTGCGCGGGCACGTCGACATGGCGCCGTGGCGGGCGGGGAAGCCAGGCGCCTGGGGTCGGTGGGCGTGGGTCAGCCGGGGCCGGGTCGGCTGATGCGGCCTGACCCGGTCAGCGGTACCCGGGTGTCAGAGGCGGCGGTCGTAGCCGACGGGGAGGTGGTTGGTGCCGCGGCCGAGGACGGCCGGGATCCACTCGATGTCCTCGTCTCCGACGGCCAGACGGAGGCCGGGCAGGCGGGCGAGCAGGGTGCCGAGGGCGATCTGGAGTTCGGCGCGGGCCAGGGCGGCGCCGGGGCAGAAGTGGATGCCGTGGCCGAAGGCGAGGTGCGGGTTGGGCGAGCGGTCGAAGTCCAGGGTGTCCGGGGCGGGGAAGCGGCGCGGGTCGCGGTTGGCCGCGCACAGGGAGACGATCACCGAGTCCCCGCCGGGCACGCGCGTGCCGTGCAGGTCGCTGTCCTTGTCGAAGAAGCGCCAGGTGGTGAGCTCGAAGGCGCTGTCGTAGCGGAGGAGTTCCTCGACGGCGCGGGGCAGCAGGTCCGGGTTGTCGCGCAGGCGGGTGAGCTGGTCCGGGTTGCGGAACAGGGCGATCAGGGCGGTGGTGATCTGGTTGGTGACCGGCTCCTGGCCCGCGACGAGGAGCTGGAAGATCATCGAGTCCAGTTCCTCCTGGGACAGTTCGCGGCGGTCGCGGGCCACGACGAGGCGGCTGAGCAGGTCGTCGTCCCAGTGTTCACGCTTGTGGTCCACGACGTCGGCGATGTAGCTCTGCAGGCCGTGCAGGCGGGCCTCGTAGAGGGGGCGTCCGGGGTCGGTGGGTCCGACGGGCTGGACGACCTTGCCCCAGTCGCGGTCGAAGCGGGCCGCGAGTTCCCGCGGGAGGCCGATGACCTCGGCGAGGACCTGGAAGGGGAAGTGGGCGGCGAAGCCCGTGACGAGGTCCGCGGGGCCGTGCTCCGGCAGGGCGTCGACGAGGGTGTCGGCCAGTTCCCGGAAGCGCGGGCGGAGCCGGTCCATGCGGCGCGGGGCGAAGGCGTCCGTCACGAAGCGGCGCATCCGGGTGTGCTGGGGCGGGTCCTGGTGGAGGAGGTGCACCTGGAGCTGGGAGTGCTGCGGCTCGGGCATGATCGAGGCGCGGGCGCGCCAGCGGTCGTTGCCGCGGTCGTGGTTCTTGCCGAGGCGGTCGTCGTTCAGCGCGGCGTGGGCGGCGTCGTAGCCGGTGACGAGCCAGGCCTGGACGCCGCTGGGGAAGAGGACCCGGTGGACGGGGCCGGCCTCGCGCATCTGCTCGTACAGGGGGTAGGGGTTGCTCTTGTACGGGCAGCCCATCAGCGGCACCGGGTCGGACGAGGTGTCCGGACCGGTGACTGGCTGCTGTTCCTGGAGGGTCATGGGGAGGCTCCTCAGAGGGCGAGTTCGGGCCGGTAGTGGTCCAGCCAGAGGGAGAGGTCGACGACGCGTTCGAGGCGCAGGCGCTGTCCCCACTCCAGTCGGTCGGGCGGGGTGTCGAGGCAGGGCTTGACGCGGGTCTCGTCGGCCAGGGCGCGGACCTGTTCGGTGGCGAGCGCGTCGCGGGCCATGTTCTGCAGGCCGCGGTTGTAGTCGGGGTGGTGGGTGGCCGGGTAGTGGTTCTTGGGGCGGTGCAGCACCGAGTCCGGGGCGAGGCCGGCGCCCATCGCGCGCAGCAGGCTCTTCTCCCGTCCGTCGAAGCTCTTCAGCGCCCAGGGGGTGGCGAAGGCGTACTCGACGAGCCGGTGGTCGCAGTACGGGACGCGGACCTCCAGCCCCTGGGCCATGCTGAGGCGGTCCTTGCGGTGCAGGAGCTGGCGCAGCCAGCGGGTCAGGGACAGGTGCTGCATCTCCCGCTGGCGGTGTTCGGCGGGGCTCTCGCCGTCCGTGTGCGGTACGGCGGCCAGGGCGCTGCGGTAGGTGTCGTCGCGGAACTCGGCGATCCGCAGGCCGAGTTCGGGGTTCAGGGGCATGGCGGCCTCGTCGCCCGTCACCAGCAGCCACGGGAAGGTCTCCGCGGCGAGCGCCTTCGGGTTGTGGAACCAGGGGTATCCGCCGAAGACCTCGTCGGCCGCCTCACCGGAGAGGGCGACGGTGGAGTGCTTGCGGATCTCGCCGAACAGCAGGTACAGCGAGGTGTCCATGTCGCCGACACCGATGGGTGAGTCGCGGGCCACGACGACGGCCTTGCGGTGCTCGGGGTCGAGCAGGGCGTGCGGGTCGAGGACGACGGTGCTGTGGTCGGTGCCGATGAAGGCGCCGGCCTCGGTGGCGTAGGGCGTGTCGTGGCCGGTGCGCAGGACGTCGCCGGTGAACTGTTCCGCCTGGTCGCTGTAGTCGACGGCGTAGGAGCGGATGCGGGCGTCCGGGCCCTCGCGCAGGCGGAGTTCGTCGGCCAGCAGGGCGGTCAGGACGGTGGAGTCGATACCGCCGGAGAGCAGGCTGCACAGCGGGACGTCCGCTTCGAGCTGACGGCGCGCCGCGCCACCGACCAGGGCGCGGATCCGCTCGACGGCCGCGTCCCGGTCGTCGGTGTGGCCGGTGGCCGCCAGCTGCCAGTAGCGGCGTTCGCGGATGCCGCCCCGGTCCAGGACGAGCACGCCGCCCGGCTCGACCTCCCTGACTCCGCACCACACGGTCGGGCCGGTGTTGAACAGCAGGCTGTACGCCTCCCGCAGGCCGTCCGCGTCGACCCGGGGCCGTATCTCCGGGTGGGCGAACAGGGCCTTGGGCTCGGAGGCGAAGGCGAGGCCGCCGTCGACAGCGGCCCAGAACAGGGGCTTCACCCCGAGCCGGTCGCGGACCAGCACCAGCCGCTGGGCGCGCTCGTCCCAGACCGCGAACGCGAACATGCCCTCCAGGTGGTCGGCGACGTCCTCACCCCACTCCGCGTAGGCCCGCAGCACCACCTCGGTGTCACTGCGCGTGCGGAACACATGGCCCCGGCCGCGCAGTTCGGCGCGCAGTTCGTGGTGGTTGTAGACCTCGCCGCTGTAGCTGAGCACGATGGCCGGCTCGCCGGGCCGGTCGGTCATCGGCTGTACGCCGCCTTCGAGGTCGATGACGGCCAGGCGCCGGTGGCCGATCGCGGCCCGCTCGCCGAGCCGGACGCCTCCGGCGTCGGGGCCGCGCGGGGTGAGGGCGGCGGTCATGGCCTCGATGACCGGGGCCTGGGTACGGGCGTCGCTGTGGAAGGACACCCAGCCGGTGATTCCGCACATGGGGACGACTCCTCGGTCAGGGGTGGTGGGCGGCGGGAGCCGCGTCGGTGGACGTCTCGCGCACGAGCGCCGGCCCGCGCCCTCGCAGCGCGAGCAGGGGTACGGCGATGCAGGCGGCGCCCGCCGCCAGGACCAGCCCGGCCGTCACGCCGTCATCGCCTCCGGCCAGGCCCCAGGCGGCGGTGGCCAGGGCGGGGCCGAGGGTGAAGCCGAGGCTGCGGGCCAGCTGTACGGACGAGCCCACGGTCGCCGTGCGGTCCGGTGGGGCGGCACCCATGACGAGGGCCTGGGTGGGGCCGCCGTTCAGACCCATGCCGAGGCCCGCCAGCGCCAGCCGCCAGGCCACGTCCACCGGCGGCCAGCCATCCCCCAGCGGAACGAGGAGGACCAGACCGGCGGCGGTGAGGGCGGCCCCGGCGACCGCCACCGGACGGGCCCCCCACCGGTCGGCGAGGCGGCCACCGGCCGGCCCGGCCAGCCCCATGCCGAGCGGGAAGGCGAGCACGGTCAGCCCGGTCGTGGTGGCGCTGACGCCGTCGTCGCGCTGGAGGTGCAGGGCGACGACGTAGTGCATGGCGGCGAAACCGGCCGCCAGCGCCAGCACCGCCGTATGGGCCCGGACCAGCCCGGTCGCCCGCAGTACGCCGAGCACCGGGCGGCCGCCCGGTCCCCGCAGCCACCACCACAACGGCGGTACGGCGGCGAGCGCGAGCACCAGCCACACCGGGCTTCCCGGCGCCAGGGTCAGGGCCAGCAGCAGGGCGGCCACCCCGGCACCCACCAGCAGCGCATCCGCCGCCGACCGCCGGTCGGGCAGCCGCAGGCCGCCGTCCCCCGGCAGCGCCCGCCACGCCACGACCAGGGCCAGCAGGCAGAACGGGATCTTGACCAGGAACACGGCACGCCAGCCCAGGTGGTCCAGCAGCAGTCCGCCCACCGCCGGACCGGTGACCGCGCCCAGCGGCCCCAGCGTCGCGGGCACGCTCATGGCCCGCCCGCGCAGTTCCGGCCGTACCGAGCGCAGGGCGAGAACCGGCATCAGAACGAAGAGCACGGCCCCGAGCGCGCCCTGCGCGAGGCGGGCGGCGATCAGCCAGGACGCCCAGGGGGCGGCGGCCGCCAGCGCGCTGCACAGACCGAAGCCCGCGGTCGCGGCCAGCAGGGCGGAGCGCGTCCCGACCCCGTCCAGCCACCGGCCGACGGGCAGCAGCAGGGCGGCCACCGGGAGTTGATATCCCAGGACCGCCCACTGGGCGGTCGCGGCGGAGACGTGCAGACCGTCGGCGATGTCCGCCAGGGCCACGTTGACGATGTTCATGTCCAGCATCGCCACGAACGACAGCAGACCGGCCACCGCGACGAGCAGCCAGCGGTCCTCGCCGCCGCCGGGTATGTGGCCGGGCTGTTGAGAACCGGGACTGTGGCCTGTCACCGTTGCCGCCCCTCACGGTCGTGGACGGGCTGCCGGACGGCAGCCTCGTCCCACAAGTCGGGAGGGATCGCACACGAGTTCCCGGACACGTCCGAAAATCATGACGGGCGGGCTGAAACCGGCGTCTCCAGCGGCACGGCCGTCGGTGCCTCGTCCGCCGGCGTCCGGTGGTCGAAGGCGATGAGCGGGTCACCGGTCAGGGGATGGTCGACGACCGCCGCGCGCACCCCGAACACCTCCGCCAACAGCGCGGGCGTGAGGACGTGCCGCGGCGGGCCGGAGGCGACGACCGCTCCGTCGTGCAGGACGTGGAGACGGTCGCAGACGGAGGCCGCGGCATTCAGGTCGTGCAGCGACACCAGCGTCGTACGGCGCTGGGCACGCAGGAGGGCGAGCAGGTCGACCTGGTGGCGGATGTCGAGGTGGTTGGTCGGTTCGTCCAGCACCAGGACGTCCGGGTTCTGGGCGAAGGCCCTTGCCAGCAGCACGCGCTGACGCTCGCCGCCGGACAGGGCCGTGAAGCGGCGTCCGGCCGCCTCCGCCATGCCGACGTCGGTGAGCGCCTGTACGACGATGTCCCGGTCGGCGGCGTCCTCCCCGGCGAAGGCCCGCTTGTAGGGCGTACGGCCCATCGCGACGACCTCGCGCACGGTCAGCTCGAAGTCGCTCCCGCGCTCCTGCGGCAGGGCGGCCACGTGCCGCGCCGACTGAAGGGGGGTCATCTCCCGCAGGTCGGTGCCGGCGAGCAGGACCCGCCCGGCGGTGGGCTTCAGGTGCCGGTACACGGTGCGCAGGAGCGTGGACTTGCCGCTGCCGTTCGGGCCGACCAGGCCGGTGATCTCGCCCTCGGCGGCGACGAGACGGGCGCCCGCGACCACCGTACGGCCGGCGTAGGCGACGTGCAGGTCCTCGATGTCGATCCTCAACTGCCGCTCCCCAGGCGCCGGTCCAGCAGATACAGCAGGGCCGGAGCCCCGAGCAGCGAGGTGACCACGCCGACCGGCAGCTCCTGCGTGTCCATCGCCGTACGGCACACGATGTCGACCACCACCAGCAGCAGAGCGCCGAACAACGCGGAGAGCGGCAGGAGGCGCCGGTGGTCACCTCCCACGACCAGGCGGCAGACATGCGGCACCATCAGCGCGACGAACGCGATCGCGCCGGAGACCGCCACCAGGACACCGGTCAGCACGCTGGTGACGGTGAACAGCTCGCGGCGCAGCCGGGTGACGTCGACGCCGAGTCCGGCGGCCGTCTCGTCGCCCATCAGCAGCGCGTTCAGGCCCCGGGCGCGGGCCTGGAGCCACAGCAGGGCGGCGGGTACGGCGACGGCGGGTACCGCGAGCAGTTCCCAGGTCGCGCCGCTGAGGCTGCCCATGAGCCAGAACAGGACGCTGTGGGTCTGCTGCTCGTCCCCGGCCCGCAACACCAGGTAGCTGGTGAACCCGGAGAGGAACTGGCCGATCGCGACCCCGGCCAGCACCAGCCGCAGCGGCGCGAACCCGCCCCCGCGCCGGGCCACCGCCCACACCAGCGCGAACGTCGCCAGCGCGCCGGCGAAGGCCGCCCCGGACAGGCCCAGGCCCAGAGCACCGCCCGCGCCGAGGCCGAGGACGATCGCGGCGACCGCGCCGAGGGAGGCGCCGTTGGAGATGCCCAGCAGGTAGGGGTCGGCGAGCGGGTTGCGCACCAGCGCCTGGACGGCCGTACCGACGACACCGAGTCCCGCGCCGACGAGGGCGGCGAGCAGGGCCCGCGGGACTCGGAGTTGACAGACGATGAGGTCGTCCGTTCCGGGGCGCGGTGCCTCGCCGGACAGCCGCCGCCACACCACACCCCACACCTCCCCGGGCGGGATCGACGTCGAGCCCCAGGCCACGGCCGCCGTCAGCGCGGCCAGCAGTGCCACGGCCAGAACCGCCGCCAGTGGACCGGCCGGCAGGCTGCCGCGCTCCTCCCCGGCCGCGGCCTTCCGGCGCACCAGTGTGAAGGCCACGGTCAGGCGACCTTGCCCGGGTAGAGGGTCTTGGCGATGGCCTCGACCGTGTCGGCGTTCTCGACGCCTGCGATGGTGGTCCGCTCGGAGCCGATGCGCAGGAAGTGGCCCTCCTTGACCGCCTTCAGCCCCTTGGTGGCGGGGTTCGACTTCAGCCACTGCCCGGCCTCGTCGAACGCCTTCTTGTTCGCCGCCTCGCTACCGCGGTCGCGGACGCCGAGCTGGATCCAGTCGGGGTTCTTCGCGATGACGTCCTCCCAGCCGACCTGCTGGTAGTCGCCGTCGCAGTCGGCGAAGACGTTGCGGGCTCCGGCCAGGGTGATCACGGCGTTGCCGATCTGGCGGTTGCAGAGGACGGAGGGCTGTTTCGTACCGGCGTCGTAGTCGAAGAAGAAGTACGTCGGCCGGTTGCCCTGCGCCGTACCGCCGACCGCCTTCTGGACGGCGGCCACCTTCGCCTTCATCCCGGCGACGAGTTTCTGCGCCTGAGCGCTCGTGCCCGTGACCGCGCCGAGGGAGGTGATGTCGGCCTCGACGGCGGACAGGTCGGTCACCGGGGTCCTGCTCTGGGCGGCGCAGGCGGTGGACTTCAGGTAGATGTGCTGGATCCCGGCCGCCTTGAACTCCTCCGCCGTCGGCGCGTCCCCCATCCCACCGCCGCCCATGCCGCCCATGGAGGCGAAGGTGTCGATGTACAGGTCGGCGCCGGAGCCGAGCAGCTTCTCCTTGGGGATCACGGTCCGGCCGAGCACCTTGACCTTCCGCGCCTGGGCGTCGAGCGTGCCGGGCAGCGTGCCCTTGCCGGGCGGGAAGCCGGTGCCGATCACCCGGTCGCCGGCGCCGAGGCGGAGCAGCAGCTCCAGGCTGGAGGCGTTGCTGGTGACGATTCGCTTCGGGGCGCTGGAGAAGGTGGTCCTGGCGCCCGTGCAGTCGGTGACGGACACCGGGTAGCCGCCGGATGCCGCCTTCCCGGCCTGCCCCGCATGCCCGTCCGCCGTGTCCTTCCCCCCGCCACCGCAGCCCGCCAGCAGCAGGCCGCCGAGCACGGCGGCCGCGGTACCGCCCCACACACGAGAACGCATCGAACAACTCCCGGATCCACTCGGTACACGGGCGAGCCTTCGCCACCCGCTCCAGTAGTCGGGGCGAAGGCGCCCCGAGTTCCCGGCCGGTTGGCGATCGGGCTCGGACGAGCCGCTCCCGGTACTCCGGCGGCGAGGGTGCCGGTGCCGTTCTTCCAGCCGGCACCGGCACCCTGCCGGCTTGTCAGGCCGCCAGCGCGGCGGGCTGGTCCTCCCCCACTGCCTTGACGGCGTGGGAGGTGCCCCCATCGTCCAGCAGGTCCATCAACGTCGCGCGGGCCCGGGCCACGCGGGAGCGGACCGTGCCGATCGGGCAGTCGCTCACCGCGGCGGCCTCCGCATAGGGCAGGCCGAGCAGCTGCGTGAGGGTGAA
This sequence comes from Streptomyces sp. NPDC001851, assembly GCF_040297165.1. Classification (NCBI taxonomy): domain Bacteria; kingdom Bacillati; phylum Actinomycetota; class Actinomycetes; order Kitasatosporales; family Streptomycetaceae; genus Streptomyces; species Streptomyces sp. NPDC001851. The sequence goes on from NZ_JBEOYR010000001.1 coordinate 303,334, forward strand.
CGCCTCCCGGCGGTCGTCGGGCAGCGAGGCCAGCAGATCGAGCAGGGCGATGCCGTCGTCGAAGCCGGGCAGGTCGCGGGGCTGGGCCAGTTCGGCGGCCAGCTGCCAGTCCGGTACGTGCGACAGCCGGGGGCGGGCGGCGGCGTGCCGGTAGCTGTCGATCACCGCTCGGCGGGCGATGGACAGCAGCCAGGCACGGGCCGAGGAACGCCCTTCGAAGCGGTGCAGGCTGCCGAGCGCGCGCAGGAACGTGTCCTGTGCCAGATCGTCCACAGCCTGGGGATCGCCGCACAGATGGGCGACGTAGCGCTGGACGTCGCGGTGCAGGGCGCCCACGAACTGCTCGACCGCGTCCGCGTCACCGCCTCGGGCGGCCAGCGCCCACGCGGTGATCGATTCGTCGCTCTGGTCGCTTCTGGCGCGCGAGGTGGGCAGGGCGGAGGTGGGCAGGGCAGAGGTAATCACCTGGTGTCCTTCTCGGGTCAACCGTGATCCGGACCAGGGCGCGCCACAGCGCGCGGTCCGGTGAAAGAGGGAGAGCCGGCCCTACGGCGTCACTGTGGCGCTACGGCGCCGGTGCGGTCGTACGGCCGTGGCCCGAGGCGCACACGGGCAGCCGGGCGGCCTCGGGAAACCAGCTGTCTTTCAGACGACAGCCGTTCCCACCGGCGGACCCCGAGAAGTGATGGCGTGGACGAGCAGGAGGAGACGCGGCGCCCGGTCCGAGCGGCGGCGCCGCGGGTGGACGCGCGGGCGGTCGGGGGTACCGGGCAGGGCGAGCAGCAGCCGCAGCGGCGCCGCCAGCCATCCGGCCGTCGCCCGCAGGATCCGGAAGGCGGCCTTCTCGCCGTACGCCAGCCACAGGCCGCACAGCACCGCGGCGAGCAGGTGGGCGGCGAGCATGCCGAACGACGACGTACCGCCGTCCATGGAGTGCCCCATGTGGTCCATGGGGCTCATGCCCGTGTGGCCCGTATGCATGGCGCCCATGTCCATGGAGCTGTGCATGGCGTCCATGCCGCTCATGCCCATGGCGGCGGGGCCGCCGGACGTGCCGGACGTGCCGGACGCCGACTGGGCGTAGGAGAACGCCTCGTGCAGCACCGTCTGGGCGGCGACCACGACCGTCACGATCAGCGGCAGCCCGCGCTCACGCCCCGCCAGACACCAGCCCACGGCACCGGTCGCGGCCCCGCCGGCGGCCAGCGCCCACGCGGGCACGTCGGTGCCGGACATCAGGACGTGGCCCAGGGCAGCGAGCAGCACGCACATGGCCGCGAACACCGCGGCCCGTATCGCGCGAGCACACCACCCTGCTGTCATGGCGCCTCATCCTCGCATCCGGGCTTCGGTCGTCATGCGTGGGTACGGACATCCACGGGGGACCGTACTCAATCCGCAGGATGTGATCCAGCCCACGACAACCGGCTGGAACTCGACGGCACTCCGCCCCGACGTCTAGGAGAGGACTTCTCCGCCCTCGGCGCAGCCGGTCACGGACCGCTGTCGCTCGGGCGGACCACCACCGCGAGCGTCTCGACCGGCGCGCTGCGCTCGAAGTGCAGCGTGAACGGCACGAGGTCGCCCGCCCGCCAGCCCGCCCCGGCCCGCAGCGTCACGTCCACACCGCGGGGCGACAGGGACAGCACGCCGCCCGCGGGGACGCCGGCCGAGGTCACGTCCGCCTTGTACGCGGCCCGGCCGCCCAGCATGCGGTGCCCGCTGAGGGCGATCCGGCCGTGTGCGGCGGTGGACGTCACGCTCACCAGCCGGTCGTCCGCGCCACCGGCGTTGGCGATGTCGAAGAGTGCCGCGGTGTCCGTGCTGTCCCCGTACGGCAGCAGGACCCGCGCGTTCGAGACGGTGATCCGGGCCGGGCTGCCCGCCTTCCCGGCCCCGGCCCAGGTCGTCAGCCCGCCCAGGGCGAGGCTGCACGCGGCCACGGGGGCGAGCGCGGCCAGCAGGGTGTCGGTCAGCCGGCGGCGAGTGGGCCGCCAGGGATGCTGCTCGGTCATCGGGTACGCCTCCGGGCGGGAGCGGGTGCGGGCTGCCAGGCGCGCAGCCGCAGGCTGTTGCCCACGACCAGCAGCGAACTCACCGACATCGCCGCCGCGGCGAGCATCGGGTTGAGCAGGCCGACCATGGCCAGCGGCACGGTCACGGCGTTGTAGCCGAAGGCCCAGACGAGGTTGGCCCGGATCGTGCCCAGCGTGCGCCGGGCGAGCCGGACCGCGTCCGCCAACGCCTCGATGTCCCCGCGTACCAGCGTCACGTCGGCGGCCCCGATGGCCACGTCCGCGCCGCTGCCCATGGCGATGCCCAGGTCGGCTCCGGCCAGGGCTGCGGCGTCGTTCACCCCGTCGCCGATGACCGCGACGCGGCGGCCCTGCTCCTGCAGGTCCCGTACCAGGGCGGCCTTGGCCTCGGGGGTGCAGCGGGCGTGCACCTCGTCGATGCCGAGGGCGGCGGCCACGGCCTGCGCGGGCGCGTCGCGGTCACCGGTGGCGAGCACCGGCCGCACGCCGAGGCGCCGCAGCCGGTCCACGGCCCGGTAGGCGCCGGGCCGTACGACGTCCCCGACCTCGATCAGGGCCTCGGCCACACCGTCCACCCGGACCAGGACGGGCGTGTGGGCGGCGGCCTCGGCCACCGGCAGCGCGTCCGCCAGGGCATGGGGCAACTCGCCGTCCGCAGAGAGGACTTCCACCAGCCGGCCCTCGACCAGGCCGCGCACGCCCCGCCCCGGCACAGCGGCGAACTCACGCACGTCCGGCAGCGGTCCCCCGGGGAGCTCCCGCCGGGCGTACGCGGCGATCGCCCGGCCCAGGGGATGCTCCGAGCCGTGCTCGACGGCCCCGGCCAGTCGCAGCAGCGCCTCCCTGCCGAGCCCGCCCGGTATGACCGTGACGCGGGCGACGGTCATGTGGCCGGAGGTGAGGGTGCCGGTCTTGTCCAGGACGACCGTGTCGATGTGCTGGAGCCCCTCCAGCGCCTGCGGTCCGCCGACCAGGACGCCCAGTTGGGCACCGCGGCCGGTCGCGGCCATCAGCGCGGTCGGCGTGGCCAGGCCGAGCGCGCACGGGCAGGCCACGACGAGCACGGCCACGCACGCGGTGACGGCGGCCTGCGGGTCGGCCCCGGCGCCGAGCCAGAAGCCGAGACAGGTGACGGCCAGCGTCAGCACGACGGGGACGAACACTCCGGCCACCGTGTCGGCCAGCCGCTGCGCCCGCGCCTTGCCGGCCTGCGCCTCGGTCACCAGCCGGGTGATCCGGGCGAGCCGGGTGTCGGCACCGACGGCCGTGGCCTTCACCAGCAGCAGCCCGCCGGCGTTGACGGCGCCGCCGACCACCGCCGACCCCGGCCCGACCTCGACGGGCTCGCTCTCCCCGGTGACCAGGGACAGGTCGACGGCCGAACTGCCCTCCACCACCCGCCCGTCGGTGGCCACCCGCTCCCCCGGCCGCACGACGAAGACCTGCCCCGGCCTCAACCATTCGATGGGAACGAGCCGTTCGCCGTCGCCTTCCCGTATCGCCACCTCCTTGGCGGCGAGTTGGGCCAGCGATCCGAGCGCCGCCCCGGTCCCGCGCCGGGCCCGCGCCTCCAGGAACCGCCCCGCCAGCACGAACAGCGGTACGCCGACGGCCGCTTCGAGATAGAGGTGCGCGGCGCCGTCCGATGCCGAGGGCACCAGAGTGAACGGCATCCGCATGCCGGGCGCCCCGGCGCCGCCGAGGAAGAGCGCGTACGCGGACCAGGAGAAGGACGCCACCACACCCAGCGACACCAGCGTGTCCATGGTCGCCGCCGCATGCCGGAGCCCGCGCGCCGCACGCACATGGAAGGGCGACGCGCCCCACACCGCGACCGGCGCGGCCAGCGCGAAGCACAGCCACTGCCAGTTGCGGAACTGCAGCGCGGGCACCATCGACAGCACGAGCACGGGCAGCGCGAGCAGCGCGGTGATCAGCAGCCGGTCCCGCTCCTGGCGAGCGCCTTCGGACTCGCCCGTCCGCTGGGGCGGTTCGGGCTGCCTGGGCGGTTCGGGCAGGGCAGCCGTGTAGCCGGCCCTCTCGACGGCGGCGACGAGTTCCCCGGGCCCGATCCGCGGCGGGTGGCTCACACGCGCCCGCCCGGTGGCCAGATTGACGGTCGCCGTGACCCCGTCCAGCTTGCCGAGCTTCTTCTCGACGCGCCGCACACAGGCCGCGCACGTCATGCCGCCGACGGTCAGGTCGGTCGTCACCAGGTCCACGGCCACCGCTTCCCCGCCCATCAGTGGCCACCCCCGTGCATGCCCCCCATGTCGTCCGCGCCGCCGCCCCCGCCGGGACCGCCGTCGCCCCGGCTCTGGCCGGTGCCGTGCATGCCGGGCGCGACGGGCCCGGCGGAGGCACCGACGGCGTACGACACCGCGAACACCAGCGCCAGCAGGAGAAGGAATCCGCACAGGGCGGGCGGAGGCACCGGCTTCCGCAGCACCGCGCCCGCGCCGGAGGAGGTTTGCCGGGACTCGTCCATCAACCGCGTCTCCAGATCACGTCGTACGGCGACACTCGGATCGCGCCGTACTGCCTCAGGAGTCGGGGCCGCCGGGGGGCGAGTTCCGGAGCGGCCTTGTGGTCCGCGTCACCTGAGGGACAGCTGTGCCCAGGGACTGCGGCGACGGCCACCGCCGGCAGGGCAGGTGCGCTACTCCACCCGGGACCCGGCGGACCGGCCCCGCACGACGGCGAGGCCCGCCACCGCGAGGCCCGGCACGCTGTACAGCCCGACACCTGCCCAGCACAGGAGCTGCAACCCAGCAGGGGACGACCCAGGGGCTAATAGCGATAGCGCGCTGCGAGGATCACGATCTCCTTGTCCGTGACCAGATAGACAAGCCGGTGCTCATCGTCGATCCGCCTCGACCACACCCCGGGCAAGTGGTACTTGAGTGGCTCGGGCTTGCCGATCCCCGTGAAGGGGTCACGCTTGACGTCCTCGATGAGCTTGTTGATCCGAGCGAGCGTCTTGCGGTCGTTCTTGATGGTGGCCAGGGCGTTCTCGTATGCCTTGAGCAACCGGCGAGCATTCGCCGGAGAGCGCAGCAGATACGAGCCCTCCCGCAGAGCCGCGTAGTCCTCGGCCGAGACGAGTACGGCGTTGCCGTGCTTGGAGACGATCTCGATGGCCTCGTGATCGTCGTTGACCTTCTTGATCAGAGGAAAGAGAGCCTTGCGGGCTTCGCTCGCGGTTATCGACATGGGCTGACTCCCTACCTCAAGTGGTACCGAATAACGGTCAGCTGCCTACTCCAGCACGGGAAACAGCAAGGGGCCGGCTCCCGGAAGAGCCGACCCCATCTGAACTGCACGTTTGCCGGGCTGCCAGCGTGCTGTTACTGCACTCGCTCACACGTTGAAGCGGAACTCCACCACATCCCCGTCCTGCATCACATACTCCTTGCCCTCCATCCGGGCCTTGCCCTTGGCGCGGGCCTCGGCTACCGAGCCGGCCTGGACCAGGTCCTCGAAGGAGATGACCTCGGCCTTGATGAAGCCCTTCTGGAAGTCGGTGTGGATCACGCCGGCCGCCTCGGGGGCCGTGGCGCCCTTCTTGATCGTCCAGGCGCGGGACTCCTTGGGGCCGGCCGTCAGGTAGGTCTGCAGGCCGAGGGTGTTGAAGCCGACGCGGGCGAGGGTGGCGAGGCCGGGCTCGTGCTGGCCGACGGACTCCAGCAGCTCCAGGGCCTCCTCCTCGTCCAGCTCGGCGAGGTCCGCCTCCAGCTTGGCGTTGAGGAAGATCGCCTCGGCCGGGGCGACCAGGGCGCGCTGCTCGTTCTTGAACTCCTCGTCGACCAGTTCCTCCTCGTCGACGTTGAAGACGTAGAGGAAGGGCTTGGTGGTGAGCAGGTGCAGGTCGTGGAGGAGTTCGTTGCGCTCCGTGCCCTGGACGATGCCGTGCGCGAAGAGCGTGTCGCCCTTCTCCAGGATCTCCTTGGCCTCCTCGACCGCCTTGACCTTCGGGGCCACGTCCTTCTTGATGCGCGACTCCTTCTGGAGGCGCGGCAGGACCTTCTCGATCGTCTGGAGGTCGGCGAGGATCAGCTCGGTGTTGATCGTCTCGATGTCGTCCTTCGGCGAGACCTTGCCGTCGACGTGGACGACGTTCTCGTCCTTGAAGGCGCGGATGACCTGGCAGATCGCGTCGGACTCGCGGATGTTCGCGAGGAACTTGTTGCCGAGGCCCTCGCCCTCGGAGGCGCCGCGCACGATGCCCGCGATGTCGACGAAGTCGACCGTGGCCGGGAGGATGCGCTCCGAAGAGAAGATCGACGCCAGCTTGGCCAGGCGGGCGTCGGGGACGCCCACCACGCCGACGTTCGGCTCGATCGTGGCGAACGGGTAGTTGGCCGCCAGCACGTCGTTCTTGGTCAGGGCGTTGAACAGGGTCGACTTGCCGACATTGGGCAGGCCGACGATTCCGATCGTGAGCGACACGTTGCGACTTCCCGTAGATGAGTGGGCCAGGGGGCTGTCAGGGGCCAGAGACCGACACTGGCCGATCCCCCAGTTTACGGGGTCCGCGCCTACCGCCTCGCGGGAGCTTCGAACGCCCGGCCAGGGGCTGCGCACCGGCGTGTCGGATGGGTGATTCGGCACATAAACAGACCTAAGTTGGTCCAGTGGAGCAACGCAGAACGCGACCCCCGAACGACGGAGCGCGACGCGGCTCGCGGAAGCCCGCGCACCTGCCCCCGCAGGCCGGGCGCAGGCCGGGCGGCGAGCGCAGGCCGGGGGCGCGGCGGCCGGAGCGGCGGGAGCGCCCCGCACGCCCGGTGCCGCCGGGTCCGCTGCTTCCCGGTCCCCGGCTCACCGGGCTCGGCAGCGGACTGTTCTGTGCCGTGGTGATGTTCCTGCTGGGCTGCCTGGACGCGCTGCTGTTCGGCGGGGCGCTCACGGTGTACGGCGTGCTGTTCCTGCCGGTGTGCGTCCTGACCGCGCTGTGGGTGCGGGCCGGGGACGTGCTGACCGCTCCCGTGGTCGTACCGATCGCCTTCGCCGTGGGGCTGCTGCCCGTCGCCGACGGCAGCGGGGGGCTGCTCGGCCGGCTGATGGGGCTGTTCACCGGGCTCGCCACCCAGGCCGGCTGGCTGTACGGCGGGACGCTCGTCGCCGGAGTGATCGTGCTCGTACGCCGGGTGCGGTGGGTGCGGGGGCGCAGGCGTCCGACGGTCTGAGCGGCCGGCGCCGGCTCTCGCGCCGGAGCCGGTGCCCGCGGGCCGCCGGGGGCTACGCGTGCTGGGCCGCTCTCATCGCCGCTCCCACGATGCCCGCGTCGTTCTGCAGCTGGGCGGGCACGATCTCGGCTCTGACACCCTCGATGAGGTGCAGGAACTTGTCGGCCTTGCGGCTGACCCCGCCGCCGATGATGAACAGCTCGGGCGAGAACAGCATCTCCACGTGCGCCAGATACTTCTGGACGCGGCGCGCCCACTGCTGCCAGCTCAGGCCGTGGTCGTCCTTGGCCTTGCTGGAGGCCTTCCGCTCCGCGTCGTGGCCGCTCAGCTCCAGGTGGCCCAGCTCCGTGTTCGGGACGAGGACGCCGTCCGCGAAGACGGCGCTGCCGATGCCGGTGCCGAAGGTGAGCAGGATGACCGTGCCCTTGCGGTCGCGGCCGGCGCCGAACTGCATCTCGGCGACGCCCGCCGCGTCCGCGTCGTTGACGACGGTCACCGGCAGGCCGCCCAGTCTGCCGCTGAACAGGGCGCGCGCGTCGGTGTCGATCCAGCTCTTGTCGACGTTCGCCGCCGTGCGGACCGTGGCGCCGCCGGTGACCACTCCGGGGAAGGTCAGGCCGACCGGGCCGGTCCAGCCGAAGTGGTCGACGACCTGCTTGACCCCGTCGGCCACGCCGTCGGGCGTCGCCGGGCGCGGGGTGAGCACCTTGCAGCGCTCCTGGGCGAGGTCACCCCTGTCCAGGTCCACAGGGGCGCCCTTGATCCCGGATCCGCCGATGTCCACGCCGAAGATCTGCATGGCTCCACGTTACGACGGACGACTGACAGTCACGCCTCGGGCGTATCCGGCGGTCACGCCTCGGGGGTGCCGGAGCCGCCGCGCTCGGCGACCAGGGAGGCCGCCTCCTCGCGCAGGTCGCGGCGGAGTTCCTTGGGCAGGGAGAAGGTGATGGACTCCTCGGCGGCCTTGACGAGCTCCACATCGCCGTAGCCGCGCTCGGCGAGCCACTCCAGGACCTGCTCGACCAGGACCTCGGGGACGGAGGCGCCGGAAGTGACACCGACGGTGGTCACGCCCTCCAGCCAGGCCTCGTCGATCTCGTCGGCGAAGTCCACGAGGTAGGCCTCGCGGGCACCGGCGAGCTTGGCGACCTCGACGAGCCGCTTGGAGTTGGAGGAGTTGCGCGAGCCGACCACGATGACCAGTTCGGCCTCGGCGCCCATCTGCTTCACGGCGAGCTGGCGGTTCTGCGTGGCGTAGCAGATGTCGTCGCTGGGCGGGGAGACCAGGCCCGGGAACTTCGTCTTGAGGGCGTCGACGGTCTCCATGGTCTCGTCCACGGACAGGGTGGTCTGGGACAGCCAGACCACCTTCGACGGGTCGCGGACCTCGACCTTGGCGACGTCGCCGGGGCCGTCGACGAGCTGGATGTGGTCGGGGGCCTCGCCGGAGGTGCCGATGACCTCCTCGTGGCCCTCGTGGCCGATCAGGAGGATGTCGTAGTCCTCGTTGGCGTAACGGACGGCTTCCTTGTGGACCTTGGTGACCAGGGGGCAGGTGGCGTCGATGGTGGCGAGGCGGCCCTGCTTGGCCTCCTCGTGGACGACCGGGGCGACGCCGTGCGCCGAGAACATGACGATGTTGCCCGGTGGCACCTCCTCCGTCCGCTCGACGAAGATCGCGCCCTTCTTCTCCAGGGTCTGCACGACGTACTTGTTGTGGACGATCTCGTGCCGGACGTAGATCGGGGCCCCGTACTGTTCGAGGGCCTTCTCGACGGCGATCACGGCGCGGTCCACACCGGCGCAGTAGCCACGGGGGGCGGCGAGCAGGACACGGCGGCCAGGCGAAGCGGTCATGCGTCCCATCGTAAGGGTGCGTCCGCCGGCCCACGGTCCCGCGTTGAACGGCGCTCGACCGGACTGTCGGTACCCCCCGTTACTCTCAACCGCATGGCTGCGAAAACCACCCCCGAAGCCCCCCTCCCCGTCGGTGAGGTCTCCCGGCTGATCGGGGGCTGGATCGACCGGCTCGGTGCGGTGTGGGTCGAGGGGCAGATCACGCAGTTGTCGCGGCGGCCCGGCGCCGGGGTCGTGTTCCTGACGCTGCGGGATCCGTCGCACGACATCTCCGTGAGCGTGACCTGCTACCGGCAGGTGTTCGACGCCGTCGCGGACGTCGTCGGCGAGGGCGCCCGCGTCGTCGTACTCGCCAAGCCCGAGTGGTACGCCCCGCGCGGCCAGCTCTCCCTGCGCGCCGCCGAGATCAGACCCGTCGGCGTCGGCGAACTGCTGGCCCGCCTTGAGCGGCTGAAGAAGGCGCTCGCGACGGAAGGGCTGTTCGCGCCGGAGCGGAAGAAGCCACTGCCGTTCCTGCCGCAGCTGATCGGGCTGGTCTGCGGCCGTGCCTCCGCCGCGGAGCGGGACGTGCTGGAGAACGCCCGGCACCGCTGGCCCGCCGTCCGCTTCGAGGTGCGCAACGTCCCGGTGCAGGGCGTGCACGCCGTTCCGCAGGTCGTGCAGGCGGTGAAGGAGCTGGACGAGATCGAGGACGTGGACGTCATCATCGTCGCGCGCGGCGGCGGCAGCGTGGAGGACCTGCTGCCGTTCTCCGACGAGCAGCTGGTGCGGGCCGTGGCCGAGTGCCGTACGCCGGTCGTCTCCGCCATCGGGCACGAGCCCGACAACCCGCTGCTGGACCACGTGGCCGACCTGCGCGCCTCCACGCCGACCGACGCGGCCAAGAAGGTCGTGCCGGACGTGGGCGAGGAGTTCGAGCGGGTGCGGATGCTGCGGGACCGGGCCCGGCGCTGTATGAACGCGTTCGTCGATCGGGAGGAGCGGGGGCTGGCGCACGCGCTGGCCCGCCCGTCGATGGAGGATCCGCACCGGATGGTCGACGAGCGCGCCGACCATGTGGCCTCCCTGGCCGAGCGGGGCCGGCGGACCCTCGGCCACCTCCTGGACCGCGCGGACTCGGAGCTGACGCACACGCACGCGCGCGTGGTGGCCCTCTCCCCCGCGGCCACGCTCAAGCGCGGCTATGCGGTGCTGCAGAGGTCCGACGGGCACGTGGTGCGCGGCCCGGACGAGGTGACGGAGGGCGAGGCGCTGCGTGCGCGCGTCGCCGACGGTGAATTCACGGTGAAGGTGGGCGAATGACCAGCAAGGTGGACGAGGCGCTGTCCTACGAGCAGGCGCGGGACGAGTTGATCGAGGTCGTACGGCGCCTGGAGGCGGGCGGTACGACGCTGGAGGAGTCCCTGGCGCTGTGGGAGCGCGGTGAGGAGCTGGCCAAGGTGTGCCGGCGCTGGCTGGAGGGGGCGCGGGCCCGGCTGGACGCCGCGCTCGCCGAGGAGGAAGGGGCGGAGGGGAAGGGGCAGGGAGGGGACGCCGGGTAGGCGCGCGGTCGGGGCGGAGCGCTCCACGGAGCCGTGAGGCGGGTCACCCCGCCCCGACTATTGTTGAAGCTTGAACTTCACTGGCGTAGGGTCGGTGCCCTCAGGCGATCCGGACCACGGTCCGCTACGCCGCAGCAAGACGCCACACCCTAGGAAAAGCACATGTCTCTCGTTCTTGACCCCGCCGCCCAGGACCTGCTGTTCCGCGAGGCCCGCACCGCGAACACCTTCAGCGACGAGCCGGTGACCGACGAGCAGGTCCAGGCGATCTACGACCTGGTCAAGTACGGCCCCACCGCCTTCAACCAGAGCCCGCTGCGCATCACCCTGGTCCGCTCCCCCGAGGCCCGTGAGCGCCTGGTGCGGCACATGGCCGAGGGCAACCAGCCGAAGACGGCCGCCGCCCCGCTGGTCGCGATCCTCTCCGCGGACAACGAGTTCCACGAGGAGCTGCCGACCCTCTTCCCGCACTTCCCGCAGGCCAAGGACCTGTTCTTCAGCGAGCGTCCGGCCCGTGAGGGCGCCGCCGCGCTGAACGCGGCCCTGCAGGCCGCCTACTTCATCGTCGGCGTCCGCGCCGCGGGCCTCGCCGCCGGCCCGATGACCGGCTTCGACTTCGAGGGCGTCCGCAAGGAGTTCCTCGACGACGACCACACCCCGCTGATGGTGGTCAACATCGGCAAGCCGGGCCCGGACGCCTGGTTCCCGCGCTCGCCGCGTCTGGCGTACGACGACGTCGTCACGACCGTCTGACACCCCCGCAGGACGCCCGTACACCCCGTACGGCACCTCCGCACGCGAGAGGCCCCCGGCACACACCGCCGGGGGCCTCTCGCGCGGGTCACGCGCGGCTCACCGCGTCTTCAGCGCCGCCGCCACCTTCGTCAGCTCCGCGAAGGACGCCGTGCCGGCCACCACCGTCGTGGCGCCGGACGGGCCGTTCAGGACGAGGGCGTCGTAGCGGCCGCCGGTGTAGCGGGTCCAGGTGCGGCCGGCGATCGTCTCGGTCTGCTTCGTCGCGGACGCGCCCTGGCTGGCCTCGTCGATGAACTCGGCCGGCTTCTGCGTGGACTGTTCGACCTGGACGTACTGGCCGTCCGGGGTCTGGTAGCCCAGGTGCCAGCGGTCGGAGTTCTCGCCCTGGAAGCGTACGGAGGTCGCCTTCCAGGTGCTCGGCAGGCCCTCGGGTGCGGCCACCGGGTAGCTCGCCGCGCGCCGGGCCGTGAGCAGCTCGACCCGGTAGTCGACCCGCTTGAGGTCGGGCGCGTGATCGTCGTGCGGGATGGCGAGGAAGTAGACGACCAACGCCGCGATGCCGATCAGGACCAGGGAGAGCACCATGTCCCGGGCCGTCTTCTGCTTACCGTTCGAACCTGCCACGCCCTCTATCGTCGCAGGTGCCCCAAGCGCTCATCCGTGGGGTCCCCTGCTCATTTTGTCCGCCCGGCGATAGAGTCGGGTCCAATACCCTCATCCGGCCGTCGTCGTATCAGAAAGGTGCGCTCCGATGACCGAAAATCATCATCTGCCGTCCGAGCTCGATGTTCCCTCCGAGGCTCCCGACCGCAACCTCGCCCTCGAACTCGTCCGGGTCACCGAAGCCGCCGCCATGGCCGCGGGCCGCTGGGTGGGGCGCGGCGACAAGAACGGCGCCGACGGTGCCGCGGTGCGCGCCATGCGAACCCTCGTCTCCACCGTGTCGATGAACGGCGTCGTCGTCATCGGCGAGGGCGAGAAGGACGAGGCCCCGATGCTCTTCAACGGGGAGCACGTGGGCGACGGCACCGGCCCCGAGGTCGACATCGCGGTCGACCCGATCGACGGCACCACGCTGACGGCCAAGGGCATGCCGAACGCGATCGCCGTCCTCGCCGCCGCCGAGCGGGGCGCCATGTTCGACCCGTCCGCCGTGTTCTACATGGACAAGCTGGTCACCGGCCCGGAGGCGGCGGACTTCGTCGACATCAACGCGCCCGTCGGCGTGAACATCCGCCGGATCGCCAAGGCCAAGCGGTCCTCGCCGGAGGACGTCACCGTCGTCATCCTGGACCGGCCGCGGCACGAGGGCCTGATCAGGGAGGTCCGGGAGGCGGGCGCCCGCATCAAGCTGATCTCCGACGGCGATGTCGCCGGCTCGGTCTACGCGCTGCGCGAGGGCACGGGCGTCGACCTGCTGCTCGGCATCGGCGGTACGCCCGAGGGCATCATCTCGGCCTGCGCGGTGAAGTGCCTGGGCGGCACCATCCAGGGCAAGCTGTGGCCCAAGGACGACGAGGAGCGGGCGCGCGCCATCGACGCCGGGCACGACCTGGACCGCGTGCTGACGACCGACGACCTGGTGGCGGGCGAGAACGTGTTCTTCGTCGCGACCGGCATCACCGACGGTGAGCTGCTGCGGGGCGTGCAGTACCGGTCGGAGACCGCGCTGACCGAGTCGATCGTGATGCGGTCGAAGTCCGGGACGGTGCGCAGGATCTACTCCGAGCACCGGCTGAGCAAGCTGCGGGCCTACAGCGCGATCGACTTCGACCGGGCCAAGTAGCCCCCCGCGCCGCCGAACAGGAAGCGCCCCCTGTGCGGAGGGGGCGCCACCTGTCCGGTCATCCGGCTATGCGGTTGACCGTCGTCGTCCGCGTCGCCTTCTTCAGTTCCATCTCCCGCCTGCGGCGCCTCGCCAGCACCACTCGGCGTTCCGCTGCCGTGAGGCCGCCCCAGACGCCGTACGGTTCGGGCTGGAGGAGGGCGTGTTCGCGGCACTCGACCATCACCGGGCAGCGCGCGCAGACGCGCTTGGCCGCCTCCTCGCGGGAGAGCCGCGCGGCGGTCGGCTCCTTCGAGGGGGCGAAGAACAGGCTGGCCTCGTCGCGCTGGCACACCGCCTCGGTGTGCCAGGGAGCGTCTTGGTCCCTGTCCCGCACGGGCACCCGCTGGGCCGGAAGGGCAGCGACCTGCACGGACGAATGCGGCGGTTGCAGCACGGTCTACTCCTGACGACGGCTTCGCGAGCGAGAGACGATGCAGCAAGGCCTACCCGCTGTGCGCGCGCCTATGCACAGCGTTCCCAACCGCAGGCGCACCGCGGCTCGTTCACGCCCCCGCCGCGAGGACACAGAAGGGCCGGACCCTTCCGGTCACCGGTGGATTCCCCATCGTCAACGGCCCAGGTGCCTGCGCAACTTCCGGTCGACCTTGTCCTGGACGCGCTCCAGCTTCCGGTCGACCTTGTCCTGCACCCGCTCCAGGATGTCCGCCACGCGCTTGCCACGCTTGGGCCGCGCCTCGACATTGCCCAGTACGGCCCAGCCGTCGACATAGACGACCGGCGCCTGGGAGTCGACCGAGTCCAGCGTGTCCACCTCGAAGTTACCGAGGACGCCGCCTCCGGTGCCGCGCAGCGACACGTTCTCCGGGACGCGGATCTGCACATCCCCGAAGACCGACACGGCCTTGATCACGACCTGCTGGTACTCGAAGATCGCCTCGCTGAGGTCTATCTCGACGCTGCCGAAGACCGAGTACGCATGGATCCGGCGGCCGGCACGCCAGCGGCCCCTGCGCACCGCGCTGCTGAAGACGGCGACCACGTTGGCGTCGGCCTCGTGCGGGACCGCGCCCGGGGTGGGGCGGGGCGGGACCGCCGTGTAGGCGGAGGCGGAGGGCTGCTGGTGCGCGGCGGGCAGGTCCCGTATGAAGACCTCCAGCTCGCCCACGGTCTTGGCGGCGAGGACGCCCCCGACCCGCTCGGCATGCTCGTCAGCGGTCAGCCGGCCCTCGGCCAGGGCCTCACGGAGGATCTCGGCGATGCGGTCACGGTCGGCGTCCGAGGCACGCAGCCCGTCGACACGTGCTTCGGTGTGCTTCTGAAGGTCCACGAGCACAGCGTAGCGAAACGCGATAGATCGCGACTAGGGGCTGTGGAAAACCCCGGCGTGTCGAACTGAGCCTTACCTCACAGGTTCCGTGCCGGCGGCAGGTTCTACGCTGGTGAGGCCCGCCAGCGTCGGCGGGCCGCCGTCCGTCAGAGTGAGGAATGGGCTGAGATGCCTGAGTTCGCGTACACCGATCTGCTCCCCCAGGGCGAGGACACCACCCCGTACCGGCTGGTGACCTCCGAGGGCGTGTCCACCGTCGAGGGACCGGACGGGCGGACGTTCCTCAAGGTGGAGCCGGAGGCGCTGCGCAAGCTGGCCGAGGAGGCCATCCACGACATCCAGCACTACCTGCGCCCGGCCCACCTCGCCCAGCTGCGCCGCATCATCGACGACCCGGAGGCGTCCGGCAACGACAAGTTCGTCGCCCTGGACCTGCTGAAGAACGCGAACATCGCGGCGGCCGGCGTGCTCCCGATGTGCCAGGACACCGGCACGGCGATCGTCATGGGCAAGCGCGGCCAGAACGTACTGACGGAAGGCCGCGACGAGGAGGCGCTGAGCCGCGGCATCTACGACGCCTACACCCAGCTGAACCTGCGCTACTCGCAGATGGCTCCGCTCACCATGTGGGAGGAGAAGAACACCGGCTCCAACCTGCCGGCCCAGATCGAGCTGTACGCCACCGACGGCGGCGCCTACAAGTTCCTGTTCATGGCGAAGGGCGGCGGCAGCGCCAACAAGTCCTTCCTCTACCAGGAGACCAAGGCCGTCCTGAACGAGGCCTCCATGATGAAGTTCCTGGAGGAGAAGATCCGTTCGCTCGGCACGGCCGCCTGCCCGCCGTACCACCTGGCGATCGTGGTCGGCGGCACCAGCGCCGAGTACGCGCTGAAGACCGCGAAGTACGCCTCCGCGCACTACCTGGACGAGATCCCGGCGGAGGGCTCGGAGCTCGGCCACGGCTTCCGCGACAAGGACCTTGAGCAGAAGGTCTTCGAGCTGACCCAGAAGATCGGCATCGGCGCGCAGTTCGGCGGCAAGTACTTCTGCCACGACGTCCGCGTCGTCCGGCTGCCCCGCCACGGCGCCTCCTGCCCCGTCGCCATCGCCGTCTCCTGCTCGGCCGACCGCCAGGCCGTCGCGAAGATCACCGCCGAGGGCGTCTTCCTGGAGCAGCTGGAGACCGACCCCGCGCGCTTCCTGCCGGAGACGACCGACGAGCACCTGGACGAGTCCTCGGACGTCGTCAGGATCGACCTCAACCAGCCGATGGACACGATCCTCGCGGAGCTGACGAAGTACCCGGTCAAGACCCGCCTCTCCCTGACCGGCCCGCTGGTCGTGGCCCGTGACATCGCGCACGCCAAGATCAAGGAACGGCTGGACGCGGGCGAGGAGATGCCGCAGTACCTGAAGGACCACCCGGTGTACTACGCGGGCCCGGCGAAGACCCCCGAGGGCTACGCCTCCGGTTCCTTCGGCCCGACGACGGCCGGCCGCATGGACTCCTACGTCGAGCAGTTCCAGGCGGCGGGCGGCTCCAAGGTGATGCTGGCGAAGGGCAACCGGTCCAAGCAGGTCACCGACGCGTGTGCCGCGCACGGCGGCTTCTACCTCGGCTCCATCGGCGGCCCGGCCGCCCGCCTCGCCCAGGACTGCATCAAGAAGGTGGAGGTCCTGGAGTACGAGGAGCTGGGCATGGAGGCCGTCTGGAAGATCGAGGTCGAGGACTTCCCGGCGTTCATCGTCGTCGACGACAAGGGCAACGACTTCTTCCAGGATCCCGCACCGCAGCCCACGTTCACGTCGATCCCGGTCCGGGGCCCGGGGCTGTAGGGCAGGCCGGTCTGCGAGGGGCGGCGGAGTGGCTCCGCCGCCCTTTTGCGTGCCCTCGGGACACTCTTCGGGGCCAACGGTCGTACATATGACCGACTTTGGTTGAGCTCTACCCAATCACCTGAAGCCGTCCGTATCCTAACGAGAAGTCACGTGTTGGGGGGCGAGGACGCATGACGTTTCACCAGAATCACTGGCAGCTGCAGGGCAGCAAGGTCTACAACATCGCCGGGGATCTCCGGCTCACCGAGCAGAGCGGCCCGCAGGAGTTCGCCGCGGTGCTCCGGGAACTGCGTACGCGGATCGGGGCGTTGGAGTCCCTGTCCGAGCCCGAACGGGCGGACCTCGACCGAGATCTCGCACAGGCCGATCCCACGGCGGACGGCGACGGGACCGACACGGTCGAGGGTGACGTGGTGGCCGGGCGTCTGACCCGCATCGCCGGCCGTCTGCGCGCGCTCGGCGGCACGGCCGCCGCCGCCGTCGAACTCGGCGGTGCGGTGGAGTCCCTGGCCCACTTCGCCGGTCAGCACCTCTGAACGGCCCGTGCCATGCCGCCCCTGGCCACCTCGGGGCCTGACGAGCCGTCACCCGAGGATCACGCACGCATGCACTCGAAGCGGCCCATCGAACAGCTGCTTCCCCAGGTCAGCAAGGCGCTGCAGCCCTTGCTCCGCGGCCTGATCGACAAGCTGGAGCAGGACCCGGCCCTCTACGACGACAAGGTCGTACAGGCCCTGGTCCTCTTCGCCCAGGAGGCCGACCGGCGCCTCGGCGCGGAGGGCGATCTCAGGGATGTCCTGGACGCCGGATCGGCACTGCGCCCACCGGACTTCAACCAGCCCGGCTGGACGGTGGAGACCGTCAACAACGCCGAGCGCATCTTCCTCACCACGGTCCAGGTCGCGCTGAACCAGCCGGCGCGCTCGGCCGCGGACCCGGCTCCGGAGCCACCGCCGCCGCCCCCGCCCGACGACGGGCCCGAGTTCCGCAAGGCCGTGGCCACCATTCTGCTGAACAAGCTGGCGTACACCCAGAACGAGATCAACTGGCTGGACGAGAGCTTCGTGGAGCTGACGGCCATCGTGGAGGACGTGGACGGCTACGCGGCACCGGGCCGGCTCGGTCTGCTGCGCCGTCGCGGCCGGTACGCGACCAGCCCCCTGACCCAGGTGCTCGCCGAACCGAAGACCAATCTGGTGCTGCTGCAGGGCGCGCCCGGCGCCGGCAAGAGCGTGGCCCTGCGCCAGCACGCCAAGGCGCGCCTGTCCGACATCCGCGACGGCCGGACGCCGGACGCCCCGCTGCCGCTCTACGTCAACCTGCGCGAGCTGAAGGCGAAGCCGGACGAGATCAACGCCCAGCTGCTGCGGCGGTACGTCGTCGAGCAGACGGTGTCCAAGGGCAGCACCGAGCTGATGGCCTATTTCGCGCACTGCTTCGACGAGGATGTGCGCCACCGCCGGGTCACCCTGCTGTTCGACTCCTTCGACGAGATCCCGGCGGTCCTCGGCAGCGCCACGGTCGACAAGGCCGTCAAGCCGTACGTGAAGACGGTCATCGAGCTGATCGGCGGCGGGGGCCGCTGCATCGTGGCCTCCCGGGAGTACAAGGGGCCGCGCGCCACGGGCTGGACCCGGCTCAAGATCCTCGGCATGTCGCCCGCGGAGCAGGAGTCCTTCCTGCACCGGGCGGGGCTCGACCGGCGCCGCATCGACCTGGTGCAGCCGCTGCTGACCGATCCGCGGCACGGTTTCGCGATGGAACTGCAGAACCCGCTGAGCCTGTCGCTCCTCGCGGACTACGTGAAGACGAGGAACGCGCTGCCGGACCGGCCGAGCGCGCTGTTCGAGAGCTATGTCGCCGAGCGGCTGGGCCCCGCGGTGCTCACCCTCAGCCTGCGGGACGACCCGGAGGAGCGCCTGGTCGAGCAGCGGCGCACCGAGGACTTCCTCACCGAGTTCGCGTTCCGGCTGACGTCGAGCCGCGGCGAGCTGTCGGTGGACGAGCAGACGTTTCTGGAGGAGGTCGGGGAGGCGGCCGGCCCCGACCGGCACGCGCGTGACCGGCTGCTCGGCGTCCTGCGGGAGTCCGGGCTGCTGATCCAGCTGCCCGAGTACTCGGGCCGGCGCCGGATCTCCTTCGGCCACCGGCGGGTCCAGCAGTACTTCGCGACCCGGTACGTCGCCCTCAACCCGTCGGCCGTACCGGCGCGGGAGCTGGCGACGCACGGCAAGTGGCGGGAAACCGCCGTGACCGTGCTGCAGGCCGGCTCGCCGGAGGTCACGGGCCCGCTGCTGGAGGAGCTGGCCAACGTGCTGGAGGCCGAGTGGGACAGGTACCGGGAGGCGGAGAGCACCAGCGGCCAGGTGCCGCACCCGCGCTCGGCGTACCAGGCGATCGTCGGCGACGGGCCGCGCGTACCGTCGGCGCACGCGCCGTTCCAGTGGTCGTCGGATGCCGTGCACTGCCTGGAACTGCTCACGACGGCCTACCACGGCCGTCTTGACCGGCCGCCCGCGGTGGTCGAACGGCTGGTCACCCTGCTGGTCGCGGCGGCCTGGGAACGGGGCAGCGTCAGTGACCGCAAGTTCGCGGTCGACTGCCTGCCGCTGCTGCCGGAGGCCGACCGCGAGCGGTACATCGACCTGGCCTTCGCGGGCGACAGCAGTTGGATCCGGACCACCGCGCTGCGCGACTGTGCGACGCTGCCCGCGCTGTCGCCGGCCATCTCCCGCTCGATCCGCAGGCTGCTGATCACCATGCTCAACGAGCGCTCGCTGGCCGTCGAGTCCCATGCCGTGGACGTCGATCTCCAGCGGCTGCGCCGCAGTGACGACCTGCTGCGGGTACGCCGGGTGATCAGCCGTACGACGCCGGGCCTGGTGCTGCTCTGTACGCTGCACACGCTCGTCGGTGTGGCCATGAGCACCACCTGGTGGAGCCTGCGGGACGAGATGCTCTGGTGGTGGCTGTTCCCGTTCTTCTTCTTCTGGTGGTTCCAGTCCAGCAGTCCGCTGTCGTACCGGGCGGCCAAGGGCCGGGTGCGGCGCCTGGTGGAGCGGGTCGCCGACGGGACCATGGGCTGGAAGGCGGAGGAGGCCGAGGCCGACACGCTCATGGGGATCGGGGTCATGGGCGCCGGTGTGAACGCGGTCGCCCTGGTCGTGCTGGGTGTCATCCGGATGATGACGGGCCATCTGACAAACGGGATCCTCTATGTCGCGGTGTACGCGCCGCTGAGCGTGGCCCTGTTGCTGTGGGGGCCGAGCGTGCTCTACCTGGTGTACTACGGCCGGTCCGCCCGGGAGCTGAGCACGGGCCGGCTGATCCTCGCCATTCCGGCCGCGGCCCGGATCGAGGGCCATCCGATCCGCTGGCTGTCCGGTCTTGACTGGCTGGGGTTCGCGTTGCGGGCCGTGCTGAGGTACGTGCTCATGGCGGGGCCCTTCGTGCTGATCTACTACCTGCTGACCCTGGCGGGCCGCACGGGCCGGATCATCATCGCGGTCGGGGGCGCGGTCCTGGCGGCGATCTTCCCGCTGGTCTTCCTCAAGGCCCTGGTGCGCGAGATCCGGGGCCACTGGCGGGTCCAGCGCGCCGTGCGCAGGGCCAGCGCCGCACCCGGGGACGGCCAGGGCAACATCGAGTTCTTCGAGAACATGTGCTCGCTGTCGAACGCCGACGAGGCCGCGGAGTACGTCCAGCAGGTCCGCGGCAACCCCCGCCTGGGTTCGCTCGGCCTGGACCAGCACCAGGTGCGGGCCTGTATCGACCTGCTGCAGAACGCGGCGGCGGAGCCGTCCGCGGAGGGGGACGCGTACGGTCTGCGCCGGCTGGCCCGGTGGCGGGGGCACCCGGGCCTGCTGGACCAGTTGGGCCGCCTGGACGAACAGCTGCGCGCGCGGTGACCGGTCCCGGGAACAGTGCTGCCGGCGATGTTGCTGTCCCAGGTGGAGGTGATCGGCAATGGCCGACGAAGAGCAGACGTATCGCATCGAGCACGACTCCATGGGCGAGGTACGCGTCCCGGCGCACGCCAAGTGGCGGGCGCAGACGCAGCGGGCCGTGGAGAACTTCCCGGTCTCCGGGCAGCGGATCGAGCGGGCGCACATCGAGGCGCTGGCCCGGATCAAGGCGGCCGCGGCGAAGGTGAACGCCGGACTCGGTGTGCTGGACAAGGACGTCGCGGAGGCGATCCAGGAGGCGGCGGGCGAGGTCGCGGAGGGCCGGTGGGACGAGCACTTCCCGGTGGATGTGTTCCAGACCGGTTCCGGCACCTCCTCCAACATGAACGCCAACGAGGTGATCGCCACGCTCGCCAGTGAGCGGCTCGGCCGGGACGTGCACCCCAACGACCACGTCAACGCCTCCCAGTCGTCCAACGACGTGTTCCCGTCCTCCCTGCACATCGCCGCCACCGCCGCCGTCACCCACGACCTGATCCCCGCCCTCGACCACCTCGCCGCCTCCCTCTCCCGCAAGTCCGAGGAGTTCGCCGACGTCGTGAAGTCCGGGCGGACCCACCTCATGGACGCCACCCCCGTGACCCTCGGCCAGGAGTTCGGCGGTTACGCCGCCCAGATCCGCTACGGCGTCGAGCGGCTGCGCGCCTCCCTCCCCCGCCTCGCCGAACTCCCCCTGGGCGGCACCGCCGTGGGCACCGGCATCAACACCCCGCCCGGCTTCTCCGCCGCCGTCATCGAGGAGGTCGCCCGGGCCACCGGGCTGCCGCTGACCGAGGCGCGCGACCACTTCGAGGCGCAGGGCGCCCGGGACGGGATCGTGGAGACCAGCGGGCAGCTCAGGACCATCGCGGTCGGACTGACGAAGATCGCCAACGACCTGCGCTGGATGTCCTCCGGACCGCGCACGGGGCTCGCCGAGATCCGGCTGCCCGACCTCCAGCCGGGGTCGTCCATCATGCCGGGCAAGGTCAACCCGGTGATCCCCGAAGCGGTGCTCATGGTGGCGGCCCAGGTGATCGGCAACGACGCCACCATCGCCACGGCCGGCGCCTCCGGGAACTTCGAGCTGAACGTCATGCTCCCGGTCATCGCCAAGAACGTGCTCGAATCCATCCGGCTGCTCGCCAACGTCTCGCGGCTGCTGGCCGACCGGACGATCGACGGCATCACCGCCGACCGGGAGCGGGCCCGGGAGTACGCCGAGTCGTCGCCGTCCGTGGTGACACCGCTGAACAAGTACATCGGGTACGAGGAGGCCGCGAAGGTCGCCAAGAAGTCCCTGGCCGAGCGCAAGACGATCCGGGAGGTCGTGCTGGAGGGCGGCTATGTCGAGCGCGGTGACCTGACGCGGGAACAACTGGACGAGGCACTGGACGTCCTGCGGATGACCCGCCCGTGAGCCCGCCGGTCCCACGCGACCGTGACGTGGACCGCAGCATCGTATGCCTACGGCACCTAATATCTGTCCATGACGGACGACGGAGCGATGACACACCTGGACGCGGACGCGGGACCTGCGAGCCACTGGAGCCCGGGGGACCGGATCCTGTGGCGCTACCGGGAGAACGCGGGCCGGCACTTCCACATCGCCCGGCCCGTCACCGTCGTCCGTGACGACGCCGAACTGCTCGCCGTGTGGCTGGCCCCCGGCACCGACTGCATGAAACCCGCCCTGGCCGACGGCACGCCCGTGCACCAGGAGCCGCTGGAGTCCCGCTACACCAAACCGCGCACGGTACAGCGTGACCGCTGGTTCGGCACGGGCGTGCTGAAGCTGGCCCAGCCCGGCCGGCCCTGGTCGGTGTGGCTGTTCTGGGAGCCGGGCTGGCGGTTCAAGAACTGGTACGTCAACCTTGAGCAGCCGCTGGCCCGCTGGGCGGGCGGGGTGGACTCCGAGGACTACTTCCTGGACATCTCCGTCTCCCCCGACCACAGCTGGCACTGGCGTGACGAGGACGAGTTCGCGCAGGCCCAGCGGGACGGGCTGATGGACGCGGCCACCGCCGAGCGGGTGCGGGCGGCCGGGCGGGACGCGGTCGAGGTGATCGAGGCCTGGGGGCCGCCGTTCTCCGACGGCTGGCCGCACTGGCGCCCGGATCCGTCCTGGACGGTACCTCCTCTCCCCGAGGACTGGGACCGTACGCCCGCGCACGTGTCCTCATGAGACCCTTGATGCGCCCCCGGGCACGAAACGTAGGATCGTCCTCCGCAAGGGCGCACAAGTGCAACTCCGGGGGCACGCGCCGGGCTTGACCGATCGTCACCGAGGGGCGGCAGCACGTGAGCGAGGGGCACCAGGGCACAGGAACCACCTCTGAGCACGCGGGAAATCCGTTCCTGGGGCACGTATTGCGGGTATCGGGACTTCTGCGGGAGCAACTGCGCGCCGGGCGCGCAGTGCCGTACGGATGGATGCGACACGCGTGACGGAGCAGCCCACCTCCTTCGAGCGCCCCCAGGGCGCCGACCCCGCGGAGGGCCGCGGGGCGCTCCGGCGTGCCCCGAAGCAGGCCGGCGGGCCCGCCGGCTTACCGGTCCAGGCCCGGACCGACGGCACGCCCTCCGGCCCGGGGACGACCACGCCCCGCGGCAAGGGGAACAAGGGGAAGGAGCCCCCAGTCAACGGCCCCGAGCACTCCCAGCCCGCCACCACCGAGCCCGGCGCACACCGCCCGCGCCCCGCGCCGGAGGGCATCCCGCCCCAGCCCGGCACCGAGCAGGAGCGGGCACCGGACGGTCAGGACCGCCGTACCGGGCGGGGACTGCCGCCGGGGCGGCCGATGCCCATGCGGCGCGACGGCGACCGGCTCAGGTTCGTCGGCGCGGCCACCCGGCGGATCGCCCGCGGTCTCGATCTGGACGAGATCGTGATGGGCCTGTGCCGGGCGACGGTGCCGACGTTCTCGGACGCGATCCTGGTCTATCTGCGCGACCCGCTGCCGGTCGGCGACGAGCGGCCGACCGGCCCGGTGGTGCTGCGGCTGCGCCGTACCGACCGGATTCCGGAGGAGCGGGACACCGACGGTGTGCTGCTGCCGCCCGCCTTCGAACCGGACCCGGAGCCGAGCGCGCTGGCCGAGCTGTCCGCGCTCACCACCGAGCTCTGCGAGGTGCGCCCCGGCGGCGCGCTGAACGAGGTGCTGCGCGGGGTGCGCCCGGTGTTCGCCGACGCCCCCGCCGCCCGGGCCGCGCTGCCCGAGCTGCTCGGCGAGGGCGGCGACGCGGTCGTACCGTCCGGGCAGCACGCGATCCTCGCGCCGCTGCGCGGCAGACGGCGGGTGATCGGCGCGGCGCTGTTCCTGCGCCGCCCGGAGCGGCCGGCGTTCGAGGCCGACGATCTGCTGGTGGCGGCCCAGCTGGCCACGCACAGCGCGCTCGGCATCGACAAGGCGGTGCTGTACGGCCGTGAGGCGTACATCGCCGACGAGCTGCAGCGCACCATGCTGCCCGAGACCCTGCCCCGGCCGACGGGTGTGCGGCTGGCCTCGCGCTATCTGCCGGCCGCCGAGACCGCCCGGGTGGGCGGCGACTGGTACGACGCGATCCCGCTGCCCGGCAGCCGGGTCGCGCTGGTCGTCGGCGACGTCATGGGGCACTCGATGACCTCGGCGGCGATCATGGGCCAGCTGCGCACGACCGCGCAGACCCTGGCCGGGCTCGATCTGCCGCCGCAGGAGGTGCTGCACCACCTGGACGAGCAGGCGCAGCGGCTCGGCACCGACCGCATGGCGACCTGTCTGTACGCCGTCTACGACCCGGTCACGCACCGCATCACGATCGCCAACGCCGGTCATCCGCCGCCGGTGCTGCTGCACCTGGGCGGCCGGGCCGAGGTGCTGCGGGTGCCGCCGGGCGCGCCGATCGGCGTCGGAGGGGTGGACTTCGAGGCCGTCGAGCTGGACGCGCCCGCCGGGGCCACGCTGCTCCTGTACACCGACGGTCTGGTGGAGTCCCGGCTGCGGGACGTGTGGACCGGTATAGAGCAGCTGCGCGAGCGGCTCGCCGCGACCGCCCAGTTGACCGGTCCCGACCATCCGCCGCCGCTGGAAGCGCTGTGCGACGAGGTGCTGGACATGCTCGGGCCGGGCGACCGGGACGACGACATCGCGCTGCTCGCGGCCCGCTTCGACGGGATCGCGCCGAGCGATGTCGCGTACTGGCGGCTGGAGCCGGAGGACTCCGCGCCCGGGCAGGCCCGTCGGCTGGCCCGGCGCGCGCTCGCCCGCTGGGACCTGGAGGATCTGACGGACTCGGTGGAGCTGCTGGTCAGCGAGGTCGTGACGAACGCCGTGCGGTACGCGTCGCGGCCGGTGACGCTGCGGCTGCTGCGCACGGACGTGCTGCGCTGCGAGGTCGGCGACGATGTGCCGCAGCTGCCGCGGCTGCGCCAGGCGCGGGCCACGGACGAGGGCGGGCGCGGGCTGTATCTGGTCAACAAGCTGGCCCGGCGCTGGGGTGCGACCCGGCTGAGCACCGGCAAGGTGGTCTGGTTCGAGCTGAACCGGGGCTGAGCGGCCCGGACATGAGGGAGGGGGGGGGGGGGGGGGGTGGGCGGGCCGCGCCCCGAAGAAGTTAAAGTGATGGTGGGG